>JANOJB010000007.1:0-57707 GCA_031407985.1 Pseudomonadota bacterium
CAAGACCGCGATGCTTTTCAAAACGGCGCCATCCTACACGAGAGCCTCCCCCCCCTCTATGACCGGCCGGGTGGGGTAACCTGGCGTGATGCGCGTGACCCAGCGGCCACCCCGGCCGATCGAAACGAACTACATCACACCGACCGGCTACCGGAAATTGACCGACGAGCTGACGTTCCTGCACACCAAGAAACGCCCCGAGGTGGTGGGCGCGCTTGCGGATGCCGCCGCCGAGGGGGACAGGTCGGAGAACGCCGAGTACATCTACCGGAAGAAGCAGCTGCGCGAGGTCGATCGGCGCCTGCGCTTTCTGTCGAAGCGCCTGGACTACGTTCAAATCGTCAACCCCGTTGACCAGAAACGCACCGACCACGTGTTTTTTGGGGCGACGGTCACGGTCGAAGACGAGTCGGGCGAACAGACCACCTACCGCATCGTGGGCGTGGACGAGACCGACGGCGCCGCGGGTGACATCTCGTGGAAATCACCGGTCGGTCGGTCGCTGCTGGGAAAGACCGTTGGTGACAGCGTAATCGTCCGGTGGCACGCGGGAAAACGCGAGATCACCGTCGCTGAGATCGACTACCGCTGAACCGCTGGAACGCCGACCGCAGCCTCAGTTTTTCGAGGGTAGCTACCATTTTTTTCGCGGTTTGGTGCCGTTCCGCGCGGCGGTCGCGCGTTCGAACCGCGTCCTGCGCGGACTTGGGGCGCGCCCTCAGGGAATCCGGAGGCTGGCACGATTTCTGCGATGCTTCGCCGCGGAGGACGTCACCTATGAACCGCAAACTTTCGACCGCCCCTTACTCGTTCCTGGCCGCATTCCTGTTTCTGGCCCCAGCCGGCTTGGTTGGTTGCGACGGTGACAATGCTGGTTCCGCGGACCGAACGCCGGGGCAAACCGATTTCGACACCGACGTGCCGGCGGTGGGAGGCAGGGGCCTCGGCCAGAACGCCGGAACGACAGGCGCGCCAACCGTCGGCGGTGCGGGGGCCGCCGACGCCGCCAAGGGCGCCGCCCCCAGTGGGCGCACCGGGCCGGTCCAGGAAGCGGACATCTACAAAATCGATCAGAACCGGTTGTTCTACCTGAACACCTACCGCGGCTTTCTGATCTACGACATCAACGATCCGAAAAACCCGCGCCAGATCTCACGGCTGCCGGTCTACGGATACCCGATCGAAATGTTCGTCCAGGGCAACACCGTCTACGCGCTGTTGCGCGACGTGCTTTACATGACCGAGGCCACCGGCAAGGTCGAATTTCACCGGCACAACGTGTCGCAGTTGGTCGCGATCGACATCACCGACATCGCGCACCCGACGATTCTGAAAACGGTGGACATCGTGGGCGAGCTGCGCGAGGGCGTGTCGCGCAAGATCGACAACACGATCTACGTGGTCTCGTACATTCCGCAGGCCTACTACTGGGGATGGCGCTATGAGCTGCCCACCGACCCGCAGAAGGAGCAGGCGTGGGTCTATTCGTTCAACGTCGCCGACCCACGAAATCTGCGGCAGGTGCAGAAGCTGAAAATCTTCGAGGGTGGCAGCCTGTCCGATAGCGATCCCGTCACGGGCGGTGAAGTCACGCGTTACTTCAACAGCGTCGCCCTTTCAGCAACCAGCAACGCGTTGATGGTTGTCGAGAACTGGTCCATCTCCAGTTGGTCGCCGGGAACGGGCACGAAGACCAGCGATCCCTCCGGCTGTGGAAGCTACTCGGGCGATCAACGGGCCGTGGTCTCGCTGGTCGACATCAGCGATCCCACGGGCGTCATTCGTTTGCACGCGCACTTCCAGACCCGCGGTGAGCTGGGCGACCAGTTCAAACAGACGTACGTCTTCGACGACGTCGCGAAGACCGGCACCTACTACGGCATTTTCGCCCGCCAGGCCTGGGTGTCGGCTGGTTGCGGCGGAACGTCCTTCGTCCAGAACACCTTGGAATCCTGGGACGTCACCAACGGCGCGACCCCGGCGCGCCTTGACACCCTGGAGTTCGGCAAACCCAACGAGACGGTACGCGGGACCGCGTTCGACGTGACCCGCAAGGCCGCGTTCGCCATCACCGCCCAGAACATCGATCCGCTGTACGTGCTCAGCTTCGCCGATCGGGCGAACCTGACCATTCGGTCGGCGATCGACGGCCTTAGCGGTGACATGTCGCTGTTTCGCCTGGTCGAGGGCAACAACTTCCTGGTGGGCATCGGGCGCGACGCATCCGAGACCTGTACGGGATTTCAGGGCACCGAAACCCGGCGCAGCGTGGGCGTCGCCGTCAGCTTGATCGATGTGCGCAATCTGGACGCGATTCGCCTGGTGCAACGCCAGTGCGTGGCCGTCGACGCCGACTGGGTCAGCTCCGAGATCACCTGGAACCTGGATCAGGCCCACAAGATGATCGGGATGCATTCCGACGGAACGACCAACGTCATCACCATCCCGGTTTCGTATTCCAAGCGCACGACCGACACCGATTGGTGGTGGTACAGCTGGGAAACCGCCGTCGGAATCCTGTCCTGGGACCTGACGAAATATGACCCGACCAAGGCTCCCGCCGCGCAGACCGTCATCCAGAACTACGGGACGTTCCTGCACCCGAACGGCGAGGTTCGGCGGTCGATCGTGTTCACCCACCAGGGGGCAACACCACGCCGGATGATGATCAACCTGTCGGACACGCACGTCTCAGTCGCGGACATTCAGGATCTGGCCAAGCCCGTCGCGCAATCGGTGGTGGAGGTCGCGCCGTACATCGGTCAGATCTTCCAGTTCGGCGACCATGTCGTCGAGACGATCTCCGAATCGCAGCAGTACTGGGCGCCGCAACAGGGGCGCACCGAATTCCGGATCAAGCGCGCGGGAACCGACCTGGAGGGTGCGCCCGTCGTAGCACGCTTCTCGGTCTCGCAGGTCCAAAGCGTCATCCCCCACGGCAGCAAGCTGGTGGTCTTCCGCCTGGAACAGGATCTGACCAAGGCAACGACAGGTGAGAGCGCCACCCGCATTCTGGTGTTCGACCTTGCCGATCCCACGAAACCACTTTTGGTGGGCAACACGCTGGCCACCGGAATCTACTACCCCTACTATCCCTTCTTCTGCGGCCTTGGGGGTGGCTACTGGTTCAACAGCTACGGGCAAAACAACTGGACCAGCACGTCAAACGCGATCGTCTTTCTGGGATACACGTACGACAATGCAACGGGGCAACCCGGCGCCAAGCTGACGTCGATTGATCTTTCCGATGCGGCGAAACCCACGGTTTCCGAAACCACGTTGACGCCGCGGACCAACGGCTACTTCCTGGGATTGGTACCAGACGCGGCAGATCCGTCGGGATTGTTCGTCACCTTCGAGGACTACCTGGAAAAACGCCCCGATGGATCGTACGGAAAGGCCCGCCACTACGCCCAACGCTTCAGCCCCAGCGCCAGCGGATGGATCGCGGACAAACCGGTGAATCTGCCCGGGCAACTGGTGCGTACGTGGACCCACCCCGCCGGTGGACGGGCGTACCTGACGTCCGACTACTTGAACTACCCCGTGACGGACGCGCAGGGGGTCATCAACTGGCGATCCGATACGCGCCTGAACCTGCTGCGCGCGTCCACCGGCACGGCGGGACAGCCGCTGGCCGAGCTGCGGTCGACCCATCGATTCCCCAACCTGTTTGTCAGCGACCTGGTCGTCGACGGGAATTCGTTGTTCGTCAACGCCAGCCCTGGCTACTACGGGTATGGGGTCGGAATCGCCACGCCCACCGGCACGGGCGCGACGACCGCCGGAGGCACGGGGGTCGCGACATCCGACGTTGCGAGGACCACCAGCGCGCTGACGGTGGAGGAGGTCTCCGACCGCTTGGTGGCGTTCGATCTCGGGAAGTTCACGTTGGCGCGCGTTTACGATCAGCCGACGGGAACCCAAGGTGTGCAGTTCATGGGCACCTACAAGAAGCAACTGTTCGTCAACATCCAGGGCGACGGCATCCTGGCGGTCGACGTTGCAAATCCCGCCCGGCCCGTGGGCCGTCAGTTTCTGCGGACGTTGGGTTGGGCGACCCACATCGTGTTCGCGGGGCAGGATGCCTATGTGGCCGCCGGGTACTTCGGTGTCTACCGCATGGGGCTGGGCGCGTCAGCGGGCTTACCGACTACGAACTGATACCGACGCCGGATACCGACGCCGTCGCGCCGCCTCGCCCGCCTCGCCCGCCTCGCCCTTATGCCGCGGTGGGCGCGGGCGACCAGCGCATCGCCACGGAAGACGTGAGAGCGTAACCGGCTGCCTGCATCAGCCATGGCAACCTTGGCGGATCCGGCACCTTGACGGATCCGTCAAAGCGCGCTTGATTGATGGCCATGACGACGCCAGCTTTGAACGCTGCCCGATGGGCTCTCCATGGTGTCGGGAAATCGACGACGCGGGCGACGTTGGCCACGCTGGCGCTGTTGTTGGCCGCCGCCCCGGCAGCAGCGCAGTTTGATCCTGCCATGACCCCGCCACCGCCTGGTGGGTACGCGCCGGGCGCGCAGCCTCAAGGTACGTACCCTCAGGGCGGGCAATCACCAGGTGCGCCGCAGCCGGCCGCGCAGCCTCCCCTGGTTGTGCGACTGCCGGTTTTCGTGCATGTGCTGGCGGGAGCGTGGCTTCCGTGGCCGGGGACGTTCGACGAAAACCACCGCATGGGAGGAGCCGCCGACGTGATGGCAGGCATCTCGCTGGAACCCCTGCTCCAGCAGCGGCTGGATGTCTTCGTGGATGTCACCGTGTCCCGGCACAAGCTGGAGGATCGCGCTGTCGTCGGTGATCAGACGCAGACCACGGTGGCGTCCGGCTACGTTGGTGTCCGCTGGTTCCTGACGCCGCGCTCGCCGGCCGGCGAGCCCTACGTGCTGGCAGCAGCAGGGCTGGTCTACGAGGCGGCCGACCAGAACGCCTTCCACGGTCCGCCTCAGCCCAGTTGGATCTCGATGGCTGGTGCGGGATGGGAACTTTCGCTTGGTCCCATCCTTCGCCTGGGTGCGCGGGTGACGGCAACCTATCTTGACGAGGGGTCGGCCAGTCTTGGATGGGTTGCGCCGTCGCTCACGCTGGGCGCGCAGATCTAGTTAGCACCCCGCCATCAAGAGCCGCCCGAGAGCGGTCTCATCGCGATCTTCCTCGACCGGTACGCTTCAAGAATACAGGCTAGATGTGCAGCGCTTCGCGGATCTGCTCGACGATTCGGCCCGGGCGTTCGTCGATGTCCACCGTCACGACATCGTTGGGTTCCTCCAGCACGGCGAATTGGCCGGCCACGAGGTTCGCCTTCAGGAAGTGACCCGAACGGTTGCGCAGCCGCTGCTTCAGAAGACTGGCGCTGCCCTTCAAATACACGAAACGTACGGAACCCGGGTCCACGGTCAGGGTATCGCGAGCGTCGCTTTGCAGCGCCGAATAGGCCATGACCGCGTTCTGCCCGCTGTCCAACACGCCGGCCACCTGTTCGCGCAACACCGTGACCCACGCTTGGATATCGGCATCCGAGGGCGAAGTACCCGCCGCCATCTTGCGCACGCCTTCGGGCGTATGAAAATCGTCGGCGTCGATGAACGCCCAACCCAAGTCGCCCGCCAAACGCATTCCCAAAGTCGTCTTCCCACTACCCGAGACTCCCATGAGAATGACAACCATCGTCGTGGTTCGAGAGTATCACGGCGGCACATCCGCGTGCGCGCTTGCGATTGAGAAAAGTGCTCGCGCGTGCGGCCTGCGTGGCCGCTACCCGCCGCGACGGGACCCCAACAGCAGAGCCCCCAACAGACCGACAAGGATGAACGAGGGCGGGCCTGATCGCTGCGAGACCAAGCTGCAGCCACCGTCGGGGATCGGCGGCCCGGGATCCCCGGTAGAGGCGGCACCAGCAATGACCGGATTGATGAACGAATCGGCGTAGGTATCGATGCGCAGGGCCATCGCTGTTTCCGTGCAGGAAGTAATGCCGCCCAGCACCAGACCGATCAGCCCCTCGCCGCCCGGGACCTCCGCCAAAACGGGGCCGCCCGAATCGCCGACGCACGCCTGCGACGGCGCGGGGGCCAGGGAGATGGTGTCTGCTCCCACGGCGGCGATCGTTGCCGTCCCCTGGCGTTTGACGTGCGGAGCGTCGGCGGCGGCAACGTCCGAGTCGTGCCCGAACCCAACCAGCCGGACGGTTGCTCCTTGGACCCCCGCGACAAACGACGTCGACACGCGCGCCAGGGGACTTACCCCCGCCGGAGCGTCCTGGCCCAGGCGCAGGGCCGCGATGTCATGCGCGAGGGAAAGCGGGCTGAAGGCGTCGGGCACGAAGGCCTCGCCTACTTCAATGACGGCGTACGGGGCGGAACCATCCGACCCAAACAGAACACGCGGCAGAGCGGAATGCGTGGCCAAGCAATGAGCGGCGGTGAGAACCACCCGGGTAGACACCAAGACTCCCGTGCACGCGACATGGTCGCCAAACAGGAGTCCGACGACGGCGGGATCTCCCGGATCCGGCAAGCCGCCCGTCAGCGGCGCCCCCCGACGCTCGTTGGGGGACGGCGTGTCCACGTCCGCGCAACCCACGACCGCCACGACCACCACCGCCACAAACGACACTATCGCGAGCGACAGCAATGGAGCGCGCGCCCAGGGAGCTGGTCCCGACATCAAAGCCAATCCACGGATCAAGTGCCGCCCGCGCCACCCGTCCCGGAGAAGCCCCCGTAGCCGCCAACTCCACCGGTAGCCACGCTGCCACCGGTTCCGGGGAACGCCCCGTAGCCACCGATGCCACCCATGCCACCGGTCCCGACGCTGCCACCGGTTCCGGGGAAGGCACCGTACCCGCCAAAACCACCCATGCCGATAGCACCACCCCCGCCCGGAGATCCCGCGTAACCCCCAGAACCACCGCTGCCCAGCGAGCCCCCGGTCCCGACCGAGCCTCCTGTCCCGACGAACCCACCCGTGCCGACCGCCCCACCCGTCCCAACGAACCCACCCGTGCCGACCGCCCCACCCGTCCCAACGAACCCACCCGTGCCGACCGCCCCACCTGTCCCAACGAAACCACCCGTGCCGACCGCCCCACCTGTCGCCAGCGAGCCCGCACCACCGCCGCTCCCACCTTTGGCCGTGGCGCCACCGGATCCGCTGGTGCCTCCCGTGGCCACGCCGCCGTCCGGGCTGGCGCCACCGCTACCCAATATCCCGCCAGCGCCTGTCATGCCACCGCTGCCACCGTTGCCACCGCTGCCACCGCTGCCGACGCTGCCACCGCTGCCACCGCTGCCGACGCCCCCATCCATAGGCGTGGGGCACAGGGTTGTGTCCTGCTCGTCTGGTACGCCCAGGTCGTGATAATAGTCGCGGCGCGCGTCGAACGGTCCACCGCCGTTCATCCAGCTGGTGCAGTTCCCCGGGCCGTGGTCGTTCAAGCACAGGGTGTCGCAAGCCCGCCGACACATCGTGGCGCCCCACGTGTTGCATCCGTTCGACTGATTGCAGTTGTCGTAACACGCGTCGTGATCGCGACAGCCCTGATGCGATCCGCAGTTCCAATGGCGCCGCACGCGCTTCTGGCCCGTGTTGCTGTTGCCGGCACCCTTCAAGCAGTACCACTCGTACGTCGACGTGCACGCCGTCGCGTCGCAGTCAGGTCCGCAGGTTCCGAAGCACAGTGCGGTGCAAGGGCGCGTGTTGTGCCCGAACTGGCTGGTCGGGGCCACGGCGCCCTCGCCGTCGAACGGAAAAATTCCGAATACGTTCGGCACCCGATCGTCATTCGCCAGCCGAATGCCGCGCGCGCGCGCCGGCGTCGCGCCCGCGTCGATAGACGCTGGTACCTGCAGGGTGGGCTCGAAGTAGCGGCACGACGAGATCCTCTCGAACACCTCGGCCGATGGGAAGGTCGGGTCGTATTTGATCAGCATCTGCCACGGCACCAACAGCGCGGCCCGTTCCCAATCGGTTGCCGCCGCGTCCGTCCTGCAGCCGATTTCAAGCGGCAACATCGCCAGCGACGGGCCCATGGCACCGGCCCCCATCGCCGCCAGGGCCGACTGCTCGGCGGGTGTCGGGGCGCCGTGGCCGGATATTTCCTGCCCCCCGACCGACATCGTGGCCACGGCCGACGATGAAACCGACACCACAACCTCGTCGCCGTCGGTGGTCGTCATGCGGGCGACGGTAGCGCCGGTCGCGGGATCGCGCTTCGACGAGAACGTCATGTCAGTCCCGGCCATCGTCATGCGCCCGACGATTCCCTGTTCGGGGTTGGCGCTGTCGATGATCAGGGTCGGCAGGGCAATCGTCCCGCCGTCCCACACGCGGACGGCATTCTGGGGTTTGTCCTGGCCGCAGGCGGCGGCAAACGCAATGGCCAGGGGCACGGCAAGCGGGGAGATTCGAGAACCAAACGAATGTGGCATGAAGCGCACATCGTCAGACGCGCGCGTTCGCTGAAGGGGCTGCGGACTTGTGGTCTCAGCGCGCCCGTGCGCGCGCGGGAAACACGATGACGAACGACCGCGCACTGCGCCTGACCATGATGGTCGCGCCCGGCCTTCGGGCGCGCTGGTACACGCGCCACCAAGCTTGCGCCCGCGTCGGCGCGCTGCCGGCCGCGTATTCGGGCACGACCAGATCGATCTCCACGTACCGGCCCAGCGTCGCCGCCAGGATTCCGGGCGCGAAGGTGTACGGGGCCAGTTCGGGATCGGGATGCAGATCGTTGTGCAACGCCCCGCCGTAGACGGCCAGGAACGCGCGAGCCGCGGCGCCCGACACCGGGGAACCGGTTGACGCGGCCGCGTTCGGCGAGGGTGGCGCCCCCATGGACGCCACGACGTCCAGCCGCCGGCGATCACGCAATGCCCGCAGCGCGGCGTTCTCCAACGCGCGCGCCGTGATGCGCAAGGTCTTGTCGTAGTCGACGGCCTGGCCGGCCGGCCGCATGGCCTGGTAGTCGGCGCAGGTGATCGACAGGATGCGCGGAACGATCCCGGCGACGTCAGCCTGGCGGATCAACCGTTCGATCTCGCTCTCGGTACTCGCCGGGCGCTCTGTAGTCTTTTCGACATCCTTGGTCACGGCCTGCTCCGCCTCGCCGCACTGACCGGTGGTGATCCAGGTTTCGACGACCAAATGCGACACCGCACCCGCCAACCCGGGCAGAATATCTTCCGTGAACCGCCGAAGCGCCGACGGGATCCCCGCGGTGCCTTTGGTCTGATGCAGTTCCCCAAAAGCGACGACGACAGGCTTGCTGCCGAGGACGACGCCCACCGCGTCTGCCGCCGAACGATACCGCGCGGCGGTAGGCACCCGATCCGGTGGGGCGGGATGCGCGGCCACGGCGGCCGCCACGGACATCGCCCCGGCCAGTGCCCAGATCATCCCAGTCCTTCTTCTTCGACAAAGCGCGACCGGACCACCTCCGAATCCGCGGTAACGCCCTCGGCGTCCACGTACACGTGGTCCTCCACGATTGTGACGGCCCAACGCTGTCGTTCCAGCTCACACTGCGCCAGGCGTTCCACCAAATCGGGGCTGACCTGGCGGAAGTCGACCGCGTTCAGGCCCAAGACCCGGCGGCGCAACGATCTGACCTCATGGAAGAACATCTCCTGACCTTGCTCCGACCCGAACAGAACCCGGACAACCGCCTGCCGCTGATGTTTCAACACATGGCGCATTTCCTCGGCGTCCGGATCGCCGCAAACGATCCATTCGATGGGGTCACCCAACAGATCGTGCGACCACAAATCCGGGCTGTCACGATCCGCCGGCCCGGGCGCGAACCGCAGCCCCTGGCTGACATCCTCTCGATAGAACAGGCAATACGCCAACAGCCGCAGGACCACGTGCGCCATCGGCTCGTCGGAACGGCGTGGGACGATCAGTTTCTGGTTCAACTCCAGGCCACGGTCGACCGCCGACAGCGACAACCGAATCTGAATCGCGGTGGAACCGTACACAAGACCGCCAACGGTAATCCATCCGCACGGGGACACCAGAGGCAAAACGCGTCGGTACCTGGTCCCCGCACGTTGGGTCGGCGGTCAGGGCGTCGTCGGTCAGCGCGGCGTGTGACCGCGTCGGCGACGGCCGACCCACAGAGCCAAGGCGACGCCCAGCCCAACGGACAGTCCGACCCCACCCGCCGCGGACGCACCGACACGACATCCGCAACCCCCGCCGCCAAATCCGGCGTTGTTCACCTTCAGGCCTTCGTCGATGGCCCCGGTGTTGTCGATGACGCGTGATCCCTCGCCGGTCTCGTCTCGCTGCCAAACGATCTCGGCCGCTGGCAGTCCCGCCAGGCCGCTCATGTCGACATCGCGAAAATTGCACGTGGACGCGGTTGACCCCGTCCGGACCCAGGCCTTTCTACCGTCGGACAGCTCCATACGAATCGGGGCGTTGCAGGCCATGTACTGACCGTTGCCACACATCGCCCTAAAAATGGCGGTGTGAATGTTCGAGACATCGCCGAGATCGCGGTTGATCGTGAAGAACGCGTCTTTGCCCATCTCCTCGGGCGAGATGAACGTATTGAGGCGGGTCAGGTACGTATGTGCGTCGATCATCGTCTGCGCCTGCCGCCGTGGCTGAATGATCACCTTGTCGATCTGGTTCGTCAGTTCCACAAGATCGACGCCGACAAACGAATACTGCGCCCAGTACATCGCCAGGTTGCCGTAGAAAAACGAGTCCGTGACACCCATGGCCTGAACCTCGGACGGCATCGGAATGTATTTCGCCAGCAGCGGCAGCGTCTGCGGATCACCGGCCAGGCCCATCGTGACCAGCGCCTGAACGTAGACCGGCGGTGTCATGGCGGCCCGCAATGACGCCAGGTCGAACTGGCCACTGGTCCACAACAGCCCGGTCGCAATCGACGACGTCCCGGCGTACTCCGCCACGAACGCGTTGCCACCAGCCTTGTTGGCCGCCTCCTTCAGCAAATCGCCGTAGTTCGACCCTGCGTTGGCCCAATCGATGCGCAGCTCGTCGATCTTTAGCTCGAAGAAGTTCTTCGGCACCGCGCGGCGGTCGGACAGCACCCACAGGCGCACGGGCATATCGGGATTCGCCGCGATCGCTGTCAGACGCAACGGTACGCAGGCCTCATTGCCTTTGAACGTGAGGACGATCGGCTGAATCGACTTCGTGTCCTTGCCGTTCAGCAGCTTCAGCGCCACGAAATACTTCGATTGCCGGACGTAATCGTCGATGATCGCGGACGCCGCGTCGCTGACGATGTAACCGTTGTCAATCAGCCAGGTCTTGAGTGCCATCGGATCAGTCGAGTGAATGACGGCCGTGTCGAAGGGTCCTACGGCTCCCTGAAACGCCACCGTCACGGATCTCCCCTCCGCTCCGGTCGATCCGCCCGTTCCCGCACTGGTAGGCCTTCCCCCCGCCGTCGCCGAGTCGAAGGTGGGGCCTTGCCCGTACTGATCGGGCAAACACGTCCCTTCGGTCGCGCCCGTGGTCTGAAACACGGGCTGCGTGATGCCGGCCAACGACGCGAACAGCTGGTCCGTCCCCACACCCAGCGTCGGCACCGAATCCACCGGCACAACCCACGAAAACTTGGCCGCCGACCCCGTGTACAGAATCTGAATGTGCGCGGTCAGCGTCGCGGCACCGCCCGCGGGATCATGCTCGATGGCGAACACGATGTTTTCGCCGTTCTGGGCCACCGGAAGGGGTGCGAACGGATCGGGCGGCGGGCCATCACAGAACAGACCACCACAAGCCTGCGCCGGGCTCGACAGCGCACACAAGCCCACGACACCCAGTCCCAGCACGGCGGCAACGCCTGGAATCCCTGATCTGATCTTCATCATCTTGGTCTTCATTGTCTTGGTCCTCATGACTGTTGTGTTTCGTTGCCGTTCCGACGGCGCCGACGGCGACCGATCGCCACCACTCCCACCAACGCAAACGCTCCCGCGCCGATCCCGCCGGCGGCAGGACCGCCGACCCCACACGCACAACCCATCCCGGCGCCTTGGGGAATCGGATTGGGGTTGTTCGGATCGGTCGTGACGGGCCGGTTGGTGACCGGCGTCTGGGCGGGAATCGGGAACATCTTCTGCTCTGCCGGAAACGCGTTGTTGTTCTGCAACAGGCCCGCCTGAATCACCGAGGCATTGTCGATCGCCCGCGTTCCTTCCCCGGTTTCCTCGCGCTGCCAAACGACGTCCGCCGCCGGAAGCCCCTTAAGCTTGCTGAAATCGTACGGTTGACCTGTACAGGTCGCGGCCGTTGATCCGGTTCGGACCCACGCCATGCGGCCGTCGGGGAACTCCGCGCGAATCGGCGCGTTGCAAGCCATGAACTGCATGTTTCCGCACATGGTTCGAAAGATGGCCGTGCGAACCACGGGAATTTCGGGCAGGTCGCGGTTGACAATGAACAGCGGATCCTTGTCCATCTCCTCGGGCGAAATAAAGGTATTGAGCCGCGTCAGATAGGGATGCCGGTCGATCATCATCTGCGCGGTGTGCCTGGGCTCGATGACCTTGACCGAGATATCCGTGGTCAACGTCGCCAGGTCGAAGGGGGGAAACGCATACTGCGACCAGTAGAGCGGCAGGTTCCCGTAGAACTGCGATTCGGTTATGCCCATTGTTCTGACAGCGTCCGGCATGGGAATGTGTTTGGCCAACAAGGTCAGCGTCTGCGGATCGTTGGACAGGCCCAGGCGAATCAGTTCCTGCACATAAACAGGCGGCGTCATCGCCGCCCGCAGGATGGTCAAATCGTACTGGCCATCGAACCACAACGATCGGGCGGCAATCGACGATGGTCCGGCGTATTCCGTCACGAACGCGTTTCCGCCCGCCTCATTCGCCGCCTGCATGACCAGCGCGTTGTAGTTCGATCCACCCGAAATCCAGTCGATACGGGCGTCATCGATCTTCATCTCATAGACGTTCTTCGGAACCGCGCGCCGATCGCCCAGCACCCACATTCTGACCTGCATGTCGGGGTTGGCGGCGATCGCGGTCAGGCGCAACGGAACGCACGGCTCGATTCCCTTGAACGTCAGAACGATCGGCTGGATCGCGCGGACGCCGACGCCGTTCAGTAACTTCAACGCCACGAAATACTTTCCCTCGCGGACGTAGCCGTCAATCAGCCCAACCGCTTGCTCGGAAACCACGTAGCCGTTCTCGGTCAACCACATCCGCAGCGCCATCGGATCGGCGGACTGGATCACCGCCGCGTCGAAGGGACCAACCGCCCCCTGAAAGCTGACCGTGACCCCCGCCCCGCCCGATGTCACGTTGGGAGGAGGCACGCCCGCGTCGCTGCCCCCCATCGTCGGGCTGGCGGTGCCGTCGAACGCCGTCCCTGATCGCAGCGCGGGAAGACACTGCCCGTCGATCAGGCTCTGGGTCGTAAAACGAGGCTGCGTGGCGGATGCCAGCGTCGAAAACAGACGGTCGGTGCCCACGCCCAGCGTCGGCGCGGCGTCGACCGGAACCACCCATGAAAACTTGGCGGCGTCGCCCGCATACAAGATCTGAATGTGTGCCACCAGGGTCGGCGCTCCGCCCGCCGGATCCTTGTCGATGGCGAACACGACGTTTTCGCCCGTCTGCGCAACGGGCAGGGGCGCGAACGGATCCGGAGGCCGGCTGTTGCAAAACAAACCGCCGCACGCGCGCGCAGCATCCGGCGAGCCCAACAGAACAACCGCGCCGAGGCCACCCGCGATCACCAGAGCCGCGAGCACTGTGAGGCGGTTTGCATTCTTTCGCATGAGTCCCCCGGTGAATTGGTTCAGGTCAGTGAAAGACAATCCGAACCCGCTGGTTGTGGGTATCCGCGACGAACACGTCGCCCGATGCGGTGACCTCGACGCCGTAGGGGCGATCCAACAGCGCCGCGGTGGCGGGGCCGTTGTCGCCCTTGAATTCGCGCTCACCACATTTGCCGGCGAACGTCGAGATGATTCCGGCCGGCGAAACCACACGCACGCAACTGTTGTCGGTGTCGGCGATGTACACCGAACCGTCCGGACCGACCGCGACGTCGGCCAGGCGACCCAACTGGGCCTCGGCCGCGGGGCCGCCGTCGCCCGCATAACCCCACGTACCGTTGCCGGCGAACGTACTGATCATCCCGGCGGTGTCGATCCGCCGCAGCCGAAAGTTCGTGGTGTCGGCCACGTAGATGTTTCCCGCAGTGTCGAGCGCGATCCGCCCACCCGGCGACGCGGCCTGGCCGATCGGAAAGTGAAAATCGGCGGCGGTCGCCGGACCGCCGTCGCCCAAAATGCATGGCGCTGGGTTCACCGCGTCCGCGCAGTGACCGGTGCCTGCGATGGTCGAAATGATTCCCGTGGCGAAGTCGACCCGCCGAATCATTTGATTGGCCTGGTCCGCGATCAGCATGTTGCCCGCCGCGTCGAACGCCACCCCCACCGGCAAATCCAGTGTGGCGGTGGCCGCCGGGCCACCGTTGCCGGCAAATCCCCGTTTGCCGTTTCCACATGAATCGACGATGGCGCCCGTCGCGAGATCGACGGTCTTGACCTTGCTGTTGTGCCACGCCGCGATCGACATCTGGTCCGCCGGACCAAGTGGATTGAAGGCAATGTTGGTCGGGTGATTCAGGCGGTTGGTCGACGGATCGTCCGAGTCGAAACCCAATTCACCCTCGCCCGCGACTATGCGCATCACGCCATCGTCGCCGATCGCGCGAATCCTGTGGTTGTTCCAGTCGACGACATACAACCTTCCGTCCGGTCCCACCGTGATGTCCTGGGGCAGATACAGCCGCGTGTCGCGCGGCGCCTGCAGATCGGCGCCGTCGCCCGCGATGCCGGTGCCCGCCACCGTGCAGATGTTTCCCGACTTCCGCGGACAGGCGGTCCAAACCGGCTCAGACGGCGTCTGGCGCGCCCCGTCGTCGCCACAACCCACGATCGTGGTCCACACGCCCAGCGCTCCCGCCAACAACGGTCGATTCCGGAAGTGGCGGGCGGTCGACTTCTGTCTTGTGTTCGTGTTCATGGCTGCACCACCCGCCGAACCCGGTTGTTGAGCGTATCCGCGATGAACAAGTCCCCCACGGCGTCGAATCCGATCCCCCACGGTCGCCGCAGTGCCGCTTGCCGGGCGGGACCACCGTCGCCACTATTTCCCGCAGCATCGATCCCCGCGATGGTATCAATGATGCCGGTGTTCGGGTCGACCACCCGAATACGGTGGTTGTCCGTATCGGCGATGAACAACCGGCCATCGGCGGCGATCTCGATATCACGCGGATAGTTCAGACGCGCGGAGGTCGCGGGCCCACCGTCGCCGGAAAAACCGGCGGTGCCGTCGCCCGCGATCGTCTCGATGGTGCGCGCGACAAGATCGACGCGCCTGATTCGCTGATTCTCCGTATCCGCGATGTACAAGCGTCCTTGGCCGTCCACGGCCACCGCGCCGCCTGGCTCGGGGTTGTCGCCGCCCTCGCCTCCGTTCGGATCCAGACCCCGTTGAAACGAAAACTGCGCCGCCAATGGATCGCCACCGTCGCCGCCAGCGCCACGCGTTCCCACCCCAGCGACGGTATCCATGATTCCGGTCCCGGCCGCGATTCGTCGCACGCGAAAGTTTCGCGTGTCGACCACGTACACATCGCCTGACGGCGCCACCGCGATGGCCTTGGGCATGCTCAGCAAAGCCGCGTCCGCGGGTCCACCATCGCCCGCGAAGCCAGGGCCACGCCCGCAGGCGATTCGCAACAATCCCGTCGCCGCATCGAACGTTCGAATCTTGTGGTTGTGCCAGGACGCCAGCAGCAGCGTCCCATCGGGGCCGAACTGGATGTCGGTCGGGTGGTTCAGGTTGACCAAAGTACCCGCGATGCCGGGTGCGGTCGTTTCACTGCCGGTACCCGCCAACGGGCCGTCCCCGATCTCGTCGGTACCGATGATCGTTCTGACCACCCCATCGGCGTCGACCCGGCGCACGCGGTGATTCTGCCAATCGAGGATGTACCCGCGCGCGTCGGGCGCGGGCGCGAATTCGACGTCCAGCGGCCAGTACAGCGGTGTCTCCAGTGCCGTCAACTCCCCGTCGACGAAGGCGGGATCGCCCGATCCGGCCCAGGTGCAGATCGATCCCTGACCCATGCACGAAGGTCGGGGTTCCTGCGCCGGTCGCGACGTGCCTTGGCAGGCCGACAGCGGAACCACGAACAAAATCGCGAGCCGGGCCGACGGAACACGGATGGTGCGCAAGAAGCATGAGGCCCACATGCCCCCGGACCTTAGCAACATGTGTGCCGCGATGTGCGACCGACAGCGGAGCGTGGGTGTCCGTAGCGGCGGCCCCAGGACACAAACGACGCTCAAGACTCCTCGAAAATTCGACGCTTCCCACGGGAAACCGACGGGGCACGACAATCCAGTCGCGGAGTCGTCTCCCCGGCTATCTGTGCCTCGTCACGGCTCCCCGTCGCCACCGGCCAGGGTCACGAAACGGGCGCCGCCCGGTCCCCTGATCCGAAGCAGATGTCCGCCCTTGCGCGGGGCCCGCAAGGCCGCCCTGGCTTCCTCGGCCGTCGCGACCGGTTTGCGATCGACTTCCACAATCACATCGCCTGCGCCCAACGCGGCCTTTTCGGCGGGGCTTCCCGGCGCCACCTCGACGATGACCGCGCCCTTGATGGCCTTGCCTAGCCCCAGCGATTCGCCGAGGCGCGGGGTCAGCGTTTGCAGCGACAAACCAAAGCCCGCCTCACCTTCGTCGCCGCTGACACCGTCGCCTCCCCGATCCGGCAGTTCCGCCAGGACCACCGCGACGGCGGCCTTCTTGCCGTCGCGCACGTACGCCACCTGGACCTTGGTGCCGATCGAACGCGTGGACACATAATCGATCACGTCGCCAGCGCCCTCGATCAGCTGGCCGTCGATGTCGACGATGACGTCGCCCGCGCGCAGGCCCGCCCGAACCGCGGGGCTGGATGGCGTGACGTCACTGACAAACGCACCGCCCGGCGGCGCGTTGCCCGCGCGAACCAGGGCTGCCCGTTTGTCGGGATCCAGATCCCTGATATCCCCCACCAGCACGCCCAGGTATGGGTAGCGCACGCGGCCTTCCTTGATCAGCGACTCAGCCACGCGCCGCACCTGATTGATGGGAATCGCGAAACCGTATGCGCCACCGGGACCGGTGTTGATCAGCGTGTTGATGCCGACCACCTCGGCGCTCAGGTTCAGAAGCGGGCCGCCCGAGTTTCCGGGATTGATCTTCGCGTCGGTCTGGATGTACCGGCGCACGCGCTCGCCCGACATCTGAACGTGGCGACCGACGCGTCCCTTGCCGCTGACGATTCCAGCCGTCACGGTTTGATCCAGCCCCAGCGGACTGCCGACGGCCAACACCCATTCGCCCACGTCCAGCTTGTCCGAATCGCCCAGGCGGGCCGCCACCAGTCCCGCGGGTGGTTTGTCCAGCCGAACCACGGCCACATCGGTCTGACTGTCGGTGCCGACCACCTTCGCGGACAGTTCGCGCCCGTCGGGCAACGTGACGCTGACCTTGGAAGCGTGCGAGACGACGTGCCGGTTGGTCACGATGTTTCCCGCGCCGTCGAGCACGATCCCCGAACCGGTTCCATGCTGAGGACCGGGCACCGCCGGCTGCCCAAATTGAAAAAAACGCCTCAGTTGTGGAGGAATCGCTCCCGAATCACCGGAGTCCATTCCCGTGTCGTCGTCTGCCCGCGGGTGCGCGACCTCGACATCGACGCGGACCACGCTGGGCCCCAGCGCCCGCGCCACGTTCGAAAACGCCCGGGACAACGCCCGCGCCTCGCTGGGGGGATCGGTTCGCGGCGTCAGCACCGTCGGTTGCGCGGTACCGGAGGAAGGCGCCGTCGGAACAACGACGCCTGCGGGTTTGGGCGCGACCGGCTTGGTGGGGGCGGCGTGTGGCGCGGCCTTATCCAGCGGAATCGAAACCGATTCATCGCCAGGCTTGTGCGCGGACAGATCGCTGCACTTCCAACCGCCGGCCGTCGCCAGCACGAACATCGCCGCCAATACGGAAGGGATCCCTCCCAACCTGGGCGCCAAGCTGGGCCGTCCGACGCGAGATGATACCGTCATCAACTCGCCAATTGTGAACCGCGCGCGCCTCGATTACCACCGGCGCCACCGCTGGTGCGGGACGGTTCATGTTCGATCCGTTGGTCAGTCCTCGCCGGGCTGATCGTCCGAAGCTTCGCCCAGAATGTGCCGCGCCTCGGTGGTGTATCCGCCGCCGGGCTTATGTAGGACCAGCGGCGGCTCAACCGACGGCGAGACCGGCCCGTGGGCGCACGCCTCGATCAAGACACGCGATGCTGTTCGTTCCGTGTGCGCCTGCACCATGCGCAGTCGCGTAAGCGACAATCCCCTGCTCCGCAGGCCCGCGATCAGGTCGGGTAGACGTTCCACGGGATACACGACAGCAACGCGACCTTGTGGAGCGACCAGCGCCGCCGCTGCATTCAACCATTCGTCCAGGGTCAGAGACACCTCGTGGTTCGCCCGCGCCCGCTCGGGATGGGGAGACTGCACGCCGCTTGCGACCACCCGATACGGTGGATTCGTCGCCACCAAATCGAAGACCCCTGGCAGAAGCGGATGCCGGCCCACGATGTTGCGCACATCGGCCTCGATGATCTCGACACGTTTCGCGAACACATTTCTGGCCAACCCTGCCAGCGCCAGGGACGCCAGGCGCGGCTGAATTTCCACGCCCACTCCCGTCGCGGCCTGATCGGCGTTGGCCAGAAGGAAGGCCAGCGCCCCCGTTCCACACCCGATGTCCAAGAACCGCCCGATGGGTGGTTTGACGAACGCCGCCAACAGCACGGGATCCAGGCTGGAGCGAAATCCGCGCGCCGGTTGAAGCAGCGTCACGCGTCCCCGCAACAACGTGTCCGTCGTAACCGCGTGGTCGCCGGTGCCGTTCACAAGCGGTTCGTCTGGCTCGACCACCAGCGGATACTAGCGCTTCCCACCCGCCGGCGACCACCCCGCGAACCAACGTCCAACGGCGGGTTGTCGGTATGATGCTCGGATGGGATCCGGGTTGGCCGCGATGACGCTGCTTGCAATCGTCGCGATCGGCATCCCTGGACGCGCACCCGAACAACCCACGCGCAGGGCACCCCGGCCCGGGGATCCGTTCGTGCGCGTGCGCGGAAACCAGTTGGTACGGGATGGACAACCGTTTCGTTTCGTCGGCGCGAATCTGGCGATCATGCACGGGCCCGATAACCGCGCGGCGGCCGCCGACGTGCTGGCCGCGGCGGCGCGCGACGGCATCCAGGTTGGACGAATCTGGGCATTGGGCGAAGGTGAAGCGGACGCGGCGCCGTGGCTGCGCGACAACTTCCTGTTCCGCGCCGGTCCCGATGGGTGGATCGATGCCGCGGTCATTCACCTGGATCAGGTGATCGCAACGGCCGGAAAGCTGGGCATCCGCCTGATCATCACCCTGTCCAATCATTGGAGCGACTACGGCGGTGTGCCGCGCTACCTGCGCTGGGCGGGCCAATGGCGTGACGACGTGTACGGCGTCGGCGATCGTTTCTACTCCGATCCAAAAGCGCGGACCGCCTATCGCGCCCACGTGCTGCGCCTGCTGGGACGCACCAATCACCTGACGGGCGTGCGTTATCGCGACGATCCCACCATCCTGGCGTGGGAACTGATGAACGAATCGGCGGTGGCCACCACCGCGGGCGCACGGGCGCGACGCGCCTGGATCGCCGAGATGGCACGCTTGATTCACGCCACGGATCCGAACCACCTGGTCACGCCCGGCGTGGGCGGCTATCGGTTCGAACGCGAGCGCCAGGATTGGTTGGCGATCTGTCGATTGCCCGAGGTCGACTACTGTGACGGGCACATCTACCCCGAAGAACTGCTGGGCAATCGAGACCTGTCGTTGATGGATGCATCGCTGGACGACTACGTGCGTCTGGCCCAGACGATCGCCGCAAAACCGTTTGTGCTGGGGGAGTTCGGCGTCCGCGGCGACGACGCTGGAATCTGGCGGGGCCAACCGCGCCCCTTCTGGGCGACGCGGATCCTGGAACGCCTACGCTTTGACGGTGCGGCGGGTGGCCTGGTCTGGATCTACCAACGCGCGAACGGCGCCGATCGCGCGCATGGCATCAGCGTCGGCCCGCACGGCGCCGATCCCACGGCGGACGCGCTGCGCGCGGCGATGAGCACGGCGGCCGCGGGCCTGACCGCCGACAGCGGCAACCCTCCGCCTGATGGTTTCAATCCATCGATCACGGTCGCGCCGGACGCGGGTGGGCTGATGCCCCTGCGCGCGATGTTCGCGGGCCCGTCCCCGTCGGTTCCCCTGGTGCGCGTGGACGAACCGGCGCCGCGCGCTTTGACCATCACCTGGGAACCAACCGCGTTCGCGCGCGCCGATTGGGAAGCAAGCGGGATCTACGGCGGCGGCGCGATCGAACACGCCTGGGGCGGCGAAACCGGATGGTTCGAATACGAATACGAAATCGAACCCACGTCGCCGGCGGCGCCGGCCAACGCGAAGTCGACCTCCCGCGGAAAGGCCACGCTGACGGTGCGCGCGCGCGTCTCGTCGGAGTATCCGGGATCGCTCTCGCCGCCCGATGGCGCATCGGCATTCGAGATCTCGCTGGATGGTTTTCGTCTGGGCCGCGCCGTCGCGCCCCGCGATGACGGCAACGGACGCTGGGTCACGGTGCGTGCCACCACCGGCGCGGGGCCGCGTAACCCGTTGACTCCCGGACGCCACCGGCTCCGCTTCACCGTGTGGCCCGGCCCGTGCGCGCACGGTCTGGCCATCTACGGTCGTCCGGGCGACAAGCCGGTCCCGGGAGCTGAAACCGGCCCCGTAGAACTGCGCGTCGAAGCACCCCCTCGATAGCCTGAGCCCACCACCGGCACGCCGCGATACGCTGTCAATAGACTGACCCCACGACGGGACCTCGCGGTACCACTTGTGGTCCCCCTATGCTCCTTACCGGGCCTGCGCGCACCGTGTTGGACACACTGTTTTGATTGACCCCACCACACCGGCCGACCATCCTGAGCTGATGACGGTCCGCGCTGACTCGGGTGCCGCCGTGGCCACGCAGCGGAACGACGACGATTCAGTCCTCCTGGCGCAGCCCCCTGGGTTGAACGCCCTGGCGGTGGAGGCGCTGGCTCAGGAACCGCGGGCGGTACGAAGGTTTTTGCAGGCCATCGCCCCGGGAATCCGAAGAACGTGTTGCGGTGCCATGGGCCCCGGCCACGCCGATCTGGAAGACACCATCCAGGAAGCCCTGGTCGATACGATGCGCGCCCTGCCCCGCTACCGGTTCGAGGGCGACGTCATTCACTACGTCACCAAGATCGCCTTGCGTTTGGCCATCGAGGCACGCCGCCGCGGGACGGTACGATCGGGTCGACTGCAGGCGTTCGGAGAACAGCAGACCCAGGCGCTGACTGGGGACAGCGAGGGCCGCCGATTCGAACACACCGAGCTGGCCAGGCAGGCCCTCCAGAACATGAAACCCGCCTTGGCGGAGGTTTTGGTGTTGCACCTGGTTCTGGGATTCTCGGTCGATGAGGTCGCGGCCATCACCCAGACACGCGCCAACACCGTCAGAAAGCGGCTGCGCCTTGGAAGGATCTCGATCAAAACGAATCTAGCCGAACTGGACAAAATTCCCACGGCGCGCAAGGGAGCACATCCGTGACCGAGGCACATCCGGAGGCGTGGTTGGAACTGGCGGTGACGGGAGGTCTGGACCCCGATCAACGTTCCCACATGGAACGTCACCTGGCGATCTGCGCTGATTGTGCGTCTTACGTGACGTCGTCCAATCTCTTTCGGACCGAAGGCGCCCGGCAAACGCGCGCCGAACACCTGAATCACTGGGCGGTCGAACGGGCCATGGCACAGCTTGCCCCCCGTCGCCATTCCATCCGACCGTGGTGGACACCGATGCGCTGGGCCTGGTTGCCGGCGGCGGGGGTACTGCTGGTCGCGGCAGCCGTCAGCGCGAAGTTGTGGACGGCCGATCGATCACGACCAGCCGCGTCCCATCCCCGGGCCGTCGCCACGACGACACCGCGAATTCCGGCGCACCCGGTGTCCGCCACCCCACCGGCACCCGCGGCGATCGCCGCGAACGTCAATCCCAAGGTCGACGAAAAGCTCCGCGCCGCCCCCCAAACAAAACACCCAGGGCAGGACACGGCGGCCACGTTGTTCGAACGCGCACGTTCACTGGGCCGCGACGGCAAAATCGACGCGGCGGTCAGGGCGCACGTGCGGCTGCAGCGACTGTTCCCCGACACGCCCGAATCCGTCCTGTCTTCCGCCCTTGCCGGTCAGTTGCTCTTCGAACATGGTCGCGTGCGCGCGGCGTTGGCCCAGTTCGATCGCCACCTGGCCCACGGCGGCGCCGCCGACGAGGAGGCGCTGGCCGGCCGGGCCGCTTCGCTTCAGCACCTGGGGCGTCAGCCCGAGGAAACCCGCGCGTGGCTGACGTTGCTGGAACGCCACCCCAACTCTGTCTACGCCAACCGCGCGAAGGTCCGACTGCGGGATCTGTCCGCCCGTTAGGCCATGACGGCGATCCTTGCGCTGGTTGCCGCCGCGTTTGCGGTTCATGCGCCTGTCGGCCCCCTGCCTTGCGCGCTGTTCGCCGCGACGGCACCCGCGGCGCCCCAGGTTGACGGCATCGTCGACAGCGTCACAACCGGTATCGTCGACGGCGTCATAGCCGGAACGCCGGACGAACTTCGCCTCCTGAGGGACGTTCTGGGCGATTCGTTGTCACGTCAGGGTCTGGTCCTCGATCTGAAATCCGCGGACCGCATCATCCCCGACGACGTCACGCGCACCTGGGGAACCCCAGGTCAAGCTGCGGCGCGATTCCGCCTGGATCTGACGTCGCCGCCTATCGCGAAACTCTATCTGACGAATGGCGATCGCAGCCGGATTCACGTTCGCTGGCTCTCGCTGGCGCGCGGGTTGGATCCCGTCGCGATCGAGCTGGTGCGTTTCGTCATCGAGAGTTCGATCGACGAGATTCGTGCCGGCCGCAGCATCGGCGTCAGCCGCGAGGAGTACGAAGCGTCGATCGGGAAGCCCGCGACGGAACAACCATCGCCGATTCCCGATCCGCCGCTTCACCTGGTCGCGGCGGCCGCCTACGAAGGAACGCTGCTGGGTGGCGGACACCACCATCAGGGCCCGGGTCTTTCGTTGTCCGCCCGGTTGCCGCGCCTGTGGGTCGGCGCCGACGTTTTCACGCGGCTGCCCACCACGATCGGCGACGACGTCGCCGGCGCGCGACTGGCCGTCCACGGATTCCGCGTCAGTGCGACGCTTCCTGTGCTGAACGCGCGACCGCTGACCCTGGCGCTGGGTTCGGCCGCGGGGATCGACGCCACCCAGATTCGGCCACGAATCAGCCAGCCCGACCTGACCGCCGCACCACCGTTCTGGGCAACCACGCCAATCCTGCGCGTCTTCGCCGCCGTCGAATACCTTCTGGGCCGTTTGTCGGTGGGGGCAATCGTGGGACTGGATGTGGACCTGCTGGGTGAGCGTTACCTGGTGGCCGACACCAACGCGGATCGGGAAGCGTTCGTGCCCTGGCGCTTCCGTCCGGTGGCAGCGATCACTCTGGGTTTGCGGCGCTGATGCGGAAGAGCCCGGCGATATCACCGCCAAGCTTCGTAGATCCGCGGCGTGCCCGTCCGATCCGAAACGAAAACGATGTGGTTGCCCGCCTGCGACATCCAGGCGTCCCCTTCCCAGGCATCCGTATTCAGCTCGCTGATGGCCGCCGGTGGTCCGACGAAGGCCAGGGCCGCATCGGACCGGGTGACAAGAAAGAGATCCGATGTGCGACCTTGCCCGGTTCGTCGAGAGGCGAACACCAGTCCGCCTCCCTGAGCAAACACAGCCGGATCGCGATCCTGAAATGCCGAGTTCACCGAAGTCATATCTTCGGCCGGCCCCCATCCGACGCTGGGGGATAGCCTTGCGGCCGAGAACAAGTGAGCCTGAATGTCGTCCCGCATCGAGGCGAACACCAGGCGCAGCCCCGATGCGTCGACGCTGGGCGCGACATCCTCGCGGGACGCTCCCAACCCCAGGAGCTCCTCCGGCGGTCCCCAGGGCTGACCGCGCGCGCTCCGGCGCGCGAACCACAGGCGCATCGCACCGGCCTCCCCACCGCGATCGCTCGAAAAGTAGACGCTCAGACCGTCGGGGGCCAGATCCGGATCCTCCTCACGCGCGGCCGTCGACAACTCGGCGACCATCGACGCGGCCCCCCACGGGTCGGTCGCCGCCGCGCGCTGGCTGGACCAGATGTTGGCGTCCGCGCCGGTGACCGACATGAAGTACAGCTCAAGTTCGTCCGCGCTCAGCGTCGGATCTTGCAAGACATCGCCAGGCCCGCGCAGGCCTGTGACAAGCACGGGCGTTCCGAATGTGGCGCCCGTGCCACCACCCAAACCGCCGTCGGGCGCGGGGCCCCGTGCGGCCAGGTGCCGATCCCCCACCATGCATCCCATTGATGCGCAAAAGGGCAGCAACAACAACGCCGGTGCCAAAACCAACCCGCGCCGCGTCCACGAATTCATGGTCCCGTCAGCGTACCGCAAAGGTATCGCCGCAACGACGTACCGGCGCCGAATCAGGCCAGATCAAGTCCGGTAAACACACCGCAGTCGGGAGAACTTCCGAAACCCTTCACGGGATCGCCCATGATGTTGTGGATCGTGCAACCCAACCTGTGGTGTGGCTGCGTGCCCGCGTTGACCAGATAGCCCGTCGTCTTCAGCTTGCCGGCAGCACCGCCCAGCAAAACAATGGGAATTCCATTGATGCCGTGTGGACCGGTCGCCAACTCGTTTCCCCACACCACCAGTGAGTTGTCCAGAGCCGTCTTCGCGTTGGCCTGCGGAAACGCGGCCAGTCGCTTGGCCAGATCCGTCACCAGTTCGGTGTAGTACTTGCCGACTTCCACCATCACGCTGGCCGCGACGGCATCACTGCCGTTGTCCTTGTGTGCGATCTCGTCGTGGAAATCCGCGCGCATCCCCGGAATGTTCAACCACTTGTAGTGAAAGTGCTCGCCGCCGCGCCCCCACTGGAAGCTCAGCACGCCGACCATGTTGCAGCCGATCGCGTTGGCGATGAACTCCATGAACAGGCGATTCAACGTATCCGCGTTGGCTTCGTTGTTCTGCCCCGTCGTCGGCACGCCGGTTTTTGATGGCGCCACGGTCGAGCAGGATGCCGGTCGCACGGCGCCTCCCGTGGCAGGGGTAACCGTCGCCGCCAGTCGCTTTTCGAAATCGCGGACCGCCGTCAGGTGGACGTCGATCTTGGCGCGCTCGGAGGCCCCCACGCGTCCCTGCAACGTCGTCAGATCGACCGCCACCGCGTCCATGACCGATCTTCGCTGCGCCAACCGGCGCATCGCGGCGTCGGTCGCAGCCGTTGGTGTTCCTGTTGTGCCGGCCGCGGGAATCGCACCGAACACCTTGGTGTAAAGCGAATACAGATTCAGCTCGCAAGGAACCAGGCGCCCGGCCGATTCGCAACTGAACGAAATGCGGCCCGGGTTGATCAAGCGATAGTCGACCGCATGAACACCGCAATGGATGTTCTTGAACGGCGTCGTGAACGCCACCTTCTTGATCAGTGTCTGATCGACCGATGGTCCCCCACCCGATTGACCGACGTTGTCGTATCCGGAATACAAACCGTGCCAACCCCAGTCGTGCCCGTTGCCCGCCGGATTGCCCATCTTCTGCAGGTTCACGCCCTTGATCACCGTGGCCTTGCGTCCCACCACCGGATCCGTCAGCAGCTTGTTCAAGATCGGGGAATCCCAGGCCGCGGTGCTGGCCGGCCAGAAACCAGTTTGGTTCTGACCGTTGGTCTGCATCAGCATCACCAGATTGGGATTCACGGCCGCCGTTTGCGCGAAGGCGTTCTTCAAGAAAAACGGCACGGCCAGCGTCGAGCCGGCTGCCTTCATCAACGACCGTCGGGAGAATTCAGTATGGAGGCCGGATTTCATCGATCGTCCCTCCGGTTCGCGAAAGTTCGGTGCACCACCGACGCAAGGACAAGGTCCTTGATACGTCCGCCCCCCGCCGAGAACGTGGTGTTCCACTGCTGGACGACACACTGATCCGTCGCCACGGTCGGCCTTGACTGTGAGAAACGGAAAAAGTGATCGACCATGCAGGTCTCGAACATCTTGCTTTGCGCAAGCTTGGTCGAAAGGTCGGCAACGCCCTCGAACAGCCCGTTCACGTCGGTGCGTGACAGCTCGCCCTTTGAATCCACGGGCAGACCGTTTTCCGTCGTGCGAAAACGGCCGATGCCGTCCATCTGCTCCAGGCCAAATCCGATCGGATCGAAGAATGCATGACACGCGACGCACGAAGGCTCGTTGACGTGGGCGGCGAATTTCTGTCGCGTGGTCAGGGTCTTGTCGTCGGGGTTGATCGGATTCGCGGCGATCCTCATCACGGCGTCGGGCGGGGGCGCCGGCACCGGTTGACACAACAACTGCTGGCGCACGAACAGCCCGCGCTCGACCGGACCCGAGTGATGGTCCGACGAGTGATACGCGAGCAGCCCCGGCAATGACAGGACACCAAGGCGGTGTTTGGGATCCAGCACCGTGCCCTTCAGATCGGTACCGTAGATGGTCGCCAGCGCCGGCGGAATGTTCGCGCTCTGCGCGGTCATGAATCCGGCCAGGGTGCCCTCGCCGCCCTTCAACTGCGTGGTCACGAACTGGTCGAATTCCACCTGCATGCCGGTCAGGACACTGGGTGTCAGCGCCGGAAAGGCTTCCGGTGCCTTGGGGGCGTCCGCGATCGGCGCCATATCCAGCCAGCCCAAAATGAAGCGCGACAGTTCGCCACCGGCGCGCGTGGTGGCCAACAACCGTTCGGCCTCAACCCGGATATCCTCGGGACGCGCGAACCGGGTGGTGTCGGCCGCCTGCAACAGCTTGGCGTCGGGTCGCGATCCGTTCAGCAGGAACGAAAGCTGGGACGCTATCTCCTGCGGCGTCAGGGGAACGGCCTTCCCGGAGGCCGCCGCGATTTCGGGGGCGCCCAGTTCGCTCACGTACAGAAAGTGCGGCGACTGCAACGCCAACTCCACCACCAGCCGAACGGACGTCGCGTAGTTTTCGCCCATGGCGGCGACCGTATTGATGCGGGTGAACTCCGCGTCCAGCAGCGGTCGGCCGTACGCCTTGTTTGCGAACGATCGGATGAAGGTCTGCAAACACGCCGGGGTACCGGCCGCGGTGGCGCAGGGGGCAAGCACCACGGGATCCGCCGCGGCCGCCACCGCGGCGGCCAGATCGGCGATGGTTTCCTGAAGGGATCCGGATACGAACAGGGCGCTATCTTGATTGTCGAAACCACCCAGGCGCGGTTCAAAGGGCAAGGCATCCCGCGCCATCGTTTGAAACTTGGCGCCCAACAGATCCAGCAAAACATTGCCGTATTCGCGCACGGACAAGCGCCGCAGCCGGCGGTTGGTGAGACTGTCGCACACGGCGACCACCGTGGTCCCCGCGGCGCCACCCGCCCCCACCGCCGAGCTTCCACCGGTTCCCGGCTGAATGCCGCCGCCTCCTGTCCCCGACGAGGCGCCACCCATTCCGGACGGCCCCGCGTCGGCACCCGACGGGGTAACCGAATTGCCGGCACCATTGCCGCCCGAACCGTTCGGAGCCGCCCCGTCCGCCTGCCCCGTCGGCACCGGCATACCCTTGCTGACTTGGGCTGTACATCCCGCCAAAACGACACCCAAAGCCCCGCACACGTTCAGAAATGGACTGGCTTGCTTGGGTCTCATTTCGCACCTCGTCCCCTGCGGGGGACTGCGAGTGAAGGTCGAGCCACCGCGGACAAATCACAATGTGGCATCTCGTCCGTCTAGGGACCCTGGCGCGAGACTTCGGAGCCTTACCGGCATGGCGCCGATTGAACCCACCGCGGGGCGCCGCCTTGCGTCTGTCGCGCGCAAGAACGGATAGGACTCGAAGGCCCCCCCTCGCGGCCCTAGCACAGCCATCGGGTCCCCCGCCGTGCCTGCGGTTTCGGCCGGTACGAACCGCCGCACGTCCCAATGATTGGAGATCGCTTGAAGACATTTGTTTCACGGTTCGCGGTTTCGGCGGCGTTGATCCTTGCGGCAGGTTTCGCCGCGGGTTGCCTGGCTACTGATTCGATTCTTCCCGCCGGCTCTGGAGGAGCTGGCGCGCCGTCGGGCTCGGGAGGATCCACGCCGGCGGGTACCGGCGGTGTGCCTGCAGGCAGTGGGGGTGCATCTTTAGGCACCGGCGGACTTCCCGGTACCGGCGGAATGGCCATCGTTGCAAGTGGAGGCGTGACGGGAACCGGCGGCGGATCCGGCGGAACATTGTCGGGCGCAGGCGGCGCAGGCGGCGCAGGCGGCACAGGGGGATCAGAGCCTCAAGGCAGCGGAGGCAGGTCGCCCTCGGGTGGCAGCGGCGCGGGTGCCTCGTCGGTTGGTGGTTCGGGTGCGGGCGGTTCGGGTACGGGCGGTTCGGCGGCCGCCGGCAGAGGCGGCGGCACATCACAGACTGGCGGTATCAATGGTGCCGGTGGGCGCGCGGGCAACCTGAAGGCCACCATGGTCGTCCGGGCCGCGGGCACAGCGACGGCAGGCGATATGGTGATGATGGGCCGACTGACGGCCTATGGATTCCAGCAGATCGTGATCGTCAGCGACGGCGCGGTCACGGCGCAGTCCGTCGCCGATTCCGATCTGGTGGTGATTTCCAGCAGCGCCGAGTCTGGTCCCCTGCAAAGCAAGCTGAGGGACGTCGCAAAACCCGTCCTTTGTATCGAAGACGCGGAATTCCCACTGATGGGCATGGCATCCACGGGCGGTCACGACGCCGATATCTCGCAGGTCGTGATCGTCGACAGTGCCGCCGCGTTGGTTGGATCGGCCACGGGAATGGTCACGATCTCCGGCAGAGCCGGCGAACTTGGGTGGGGTACGTTCCCCGCCAATGCCGCCGTTGTAAAGGGCGCAACGATGCCCGGCAACGCCGCCCGCGCCGCGATCTTCGGCTACCCGAAGGGCGCGCAGATGGCGACCATCGTCGCGCCCGGGCGGCGCGCGGGCTTCGCGATTCGCGAAGTTTTGGCGGCGAACCTGAATGCCGACGGCATCAAGTTGTTCGATGCGATCCTCGCGTGGGTGATGCAATGACACCGCGGCGCTCGATGGTGCACGGGTTCGTGCTGACGGTCCTGACGTGCGGCGCGGCATGCGCCCCCGCGGCCACCCAGGATCCCGGCACCAACACCGGTGGAACCAACGTCCGGGGTACAGGCGGCGCAAACACGGGTGGTGTGGGAGCCGGCGGCGCGGGAACCGGTGGCGTTGCCGTCGGAACCGGAGGGTCACAAGCAATGGGCTCCGGAGGCAACGCCAGTGGTGGGCAGATCGGATCCGGGGGCGCGAATGGCGGCGGCATCACAGGAGGCGGCGGTACGGCCAGCGGTGGCGCGACTAGAAGCGGGGGAAACACGGGTGGCAGCGGTCGACCCGGCACCGCGGGTACCGGCGCGTCTGGTGGCGGAACGAACCAGGGAGGCGCCAGCGTGTCCACCGGCGGCACCGCGGGACAGGCCGGTGACGGCGGAGCGCCCGCGCACAACGCCATCGTTCTTTACGACGACGACGGCCGGTTGTTGCTGGTGAACAAATCCAACCCCGCCGCGAACTGGACCGTGACGTCCGGTGGGGGCCGTGACCTACAACTGGTCGGCAACGGACGCGTGATGCTGGGAAAGAGCAACGGATGGGACGAATACCAACTGAGCAACGGCGCCGTGATGGGAGGCCAGCACGGATTCTCCGGGACGCAGTCCGCGCATCGTTTGGCCGACGGAAACACGATGTTGGCGTCGGTGTCCGGCAACAGCGTCGTGCTGAAGATGGTGACGGCCACCGGCCAGGTACAACGCATGATCACCTACAACGGGTATGCCTACGTGCGCCTGGTTCGCCCAACAGCAGCCGGAACGTTCCTGATCACCGCCGATACGTTGGTGTTTGAAGGCAACGATCAGGGCATGGTCCTGGCAACCTGGCCGATCCCCGGAAGCGGGCAACATGTCTGGAAGGCCATGCGGCAGGCGAACGGCAACACGGCGATCGCCACCGGCTACAACGCGACCATCATGGTCTACAGCCCCACCCGCACGTTGCTGAAGACCATCGGAGGCAAGGGGGCGGCGTTCAGCGCACTGGATCCACACTTCTTCGCGGACTTTCACGTGATGCCGAACGGAAACTACTTCGTCGTCAACTCGCAGGCGGATTCCAGCAACGCCAACAGCGTGCAGATGCTGGAATTCAACCCCGACGGTGCACTGGTCTGGCAGCAGAAACAGCCCACGGGCGTTCGGTCGCTGGAGGCCGCGATCGTTCTGGACGGCCTGGACCTGACAAAACTGCACGTTCAACCCGAGGGCGTGCTGCTCCCGGTGCCCTGATCGACGACCCTACCGTTCCGCTTCCTTGCTTCCCACCACGGTCAGGTTCAACCCAACCTGAACCGACAGCGGCTTACCGTCGACGGTCACGGTGGTCTTGCCGTTGTAGTACCAGCCGAACGAGCCGGTCGAAAACTCGCGCTTGTCGGCGATAATTTCTGTGTTGCCGATGGTGATCTTCACCGCCTCGGCTTTTTCCAGGAACTGCGTCTTTGAAATGGGACAGGGTGACTTGGCCATGGCGCGGAAGGTACCACGACCAGGCAGACGATCCGATGGTCCAAAAACCTGATCCGCGATCCCCAAGAACCGGCCTCAGGTGACCAAAATTCAACATCTGGTGACTTCCGTACACATCGGTCAACCCCGTGGGCACGCCCACTGCGGAAACCGACGGGAACGGATTGGCAGCTCGGTTGCTACGATGGGGGGCATGTCCAGGCCCAACCTATCTATCTTTCTGCTGGTCGCCTTTGGGATTCCGTTGATTCTAGGCTCGATCGCGTGCGGCTCCGACGCTGGGTCCGCCCCAAAACCACCACCGGCGAATCTGGAGGTCAACGGCACCTACGCACTTGCCACCAAGATCGATGTACCGCCCACAGTGCTGGCCACCCAAGCCGCCACTGATTTCATCGATCTGCTGCGCCTGTTGCGAAATGATCCGGCCTCGGCTTTTTTCCAACTTCTGGATCAGGCGGGCGTGCCGCTGGTGGCCGACCTGTTCGCTATCCTGCCCGGCGCGTTGAAAAACGAAGTCAGCGACGCCATCAACGACTACTGGCGTGGCCGGACCGGCGGTGGGGGGGATGGCGGCGCCAATTCCGAGATCGACCAAATCCTGGCGTTCGCCGACGGAACCCTGACCCGGTTCACGCTGGGAACCCGACTGGACGTGCCCACCCCGTCCGGCATCGCCCCGGTGACGGGCCATCACGCCGTACAAAGCGTCAGCTTCGATGTCGCGGGGGGCATTCCCATTCCCCTGCCCCGCTCGGTGATTGAGCGTTTTCCTCTGACGATCGGATCCCTGGATGCCGATCCGCCCCTGACCGTGACGGCGGCCGCAACGGCGGACCGCGGGGACGCCGCCTTGGGCATCGGCGATCATTCCTTCGGCCTGGCCTACGGCGAGTTGATCTTCGCCGCGCTGAACGGCGGGGAATCCGGAGAGACGCTGCGTGCCCGCCTGGGTCGTGTCTTCGACTGCCCCGCCATGGGCCAGTCCGTCGCGAATCGCTGCGTCTTGCTGGTATGCATCGGCCACGCGGCCGAGATCACCCAGATCTGCGAGAAGGGTCTGGACGCGGCGGTCGACAAGGTGCACGCGTCGTTGTCCGATCTGTCCTTCCGCGCGTTGCGGTTCCAGGAAGGCAACGCCGCGCTTTGGGACGCGCGCAGTCCCGGTGGCCCCGCCGACGGCCGGATCGATCGCGTCGATGCCGGCAGCTTCACGAAAGCCAGCATCGACGTCGGCACCGGACCCCGCGCCTGCCGCGCGACGTTCTCGGGTGAACGAAGCCCCTGACCAGGGGCAGCGCCCAGCCACGGCCTACGGAATGATCGGAACGTTCACGCAAGTCGACAGGTCGAACAGCATGAACTCAAGCGCCTTTTCCTGCGGAGACAGATCGACCGTTTTGCACCCGGTGGGAAACGCCAACGTGGGATTGGATTTGTCGTCGGTGGCGGCGCCGGAGCCGGCCGACACGTGCAGATCGCTGAAAACCACCTTGCCACATTGTTTCTGCGCGCTGCCGGCGGAAAGCACGGGCGTGTTGAAGCTCATGTACTGAACCGAGGTTGGATTCGCGCTGTAGATCCACCGCTGCGTGGGGGCGTTGACGGACGCCAGCGTGCGTTTCGCCCCCTGAATCACCAGCTGGCCGGGCACTGTCGATGCTCCCACGTTCGTCAACCAGGTGGAAAATGCCATTCCCTTCGTGAAGCCCGTGTCGATGGTTGCCGTGAACGGGCTTTGCGGATCGGACTGGTGATTGAACCGGGCCACGTCAGGCCAGGGGGCCGCCCCGAACTCGATCCAGTAGTTGTGCCAGTGCGACGCGAAGACCCGCCCACCCGCATCGGCGTACGCCTGAAGTGCTTGCCGCGCGGGCATGCTCTTGTTGTTGGGATTCGCCAGGCCCTCGCATGAATGCAGGATGATGTCGTACTTGTTCAGGTTGGCGCCATTTTCCCACCAGGTCTCGGCGTCCGTGAACGGGGCACCTCCGTTCATGGTGGGCGCGTACGCGTTCGTCCCGGGGCTGTTGTTCGCCGCCGGCGCCCCATTGTGCAAACCGCCCGCGAACAGATTCACGCGCCCGGGATCAGCCTCGGGAGTAAATTCGCTGTCTTCAATTCCGATCTTGCGCAGCAGGCATTCAAGCGCGTCCAACCCGCCTGTGGTCAACGCGATCTTGGGAATGTGTCCTTCGTTGCGGTTGCGCGGAAGGCGGGTCAACGCGGCATCGGCGCCCGTATTCACGCAGGCGGTCACCGACGGAAGCACCACCTCGCGCCGCCATTTTCCGACCTGAATCACCAGCGGGATGTTGCTGCCGACGGGAACGTTGATCAGAGCGAACTCGCCTTTGGCATTGGTCGTGGTCGATACCACCGGATCCCCAGAAATGGACGTCTCACAGTCACACGACGCGCCTTCCGTCAGGGCCATCAGCGGCGCGTTCGGAACGTAGACGTTCACATTGTAGAGAGGAACTTTACCGGCGGGGTCGTACACGATCCCGCTCACGGTGGTCTGCGTGCCTGCCGCGCAGGCTGGCATCGCCACGCACGGACCGGCGGTGCACGTGGTCTGTTGGCACTGCAAGCCAACGCAGGGTCCACGCGTGATGATTTCGCCGATGGGGCCACGTTCCCAATCTCCACCATCGGGCACGCCGACGGTCGGGTCGATGGGGCGTGCATTGAACGCGCACCCGGCGCCAACCAGGGTCACGGATCCCAAGAACAAAGCTGTCCAAACGTGATCTCTCATGCCGCTCATGCCGATCATGCCGATCTCCTTCTTTGGTTCACCAGGCACGGATGCCGTGCTTGCATCCGTGGGGTGTCCACGCGCGCCGGGCTCCTGCTCAGATTTCGAACAGAATGCCGAACGTGGCATGGAAGGAATCGGCGGCGGCGGCTTTCCCTTCGTAGTCCAGGCGTCGGATGCCCGGAATCAGCCAACCGTGCGCCAGCCCGACCTCGAAGAAAAGTTTGACCCGCGGCGACAGCACGTAGCGCGCGCCGGCATCCGCGCCCAAATATACGCTGGGCGTGAAGGTCTTCCGACTTTGCAGGCCTTCCAGAGGACTGGTTTCCGTCAGGGCTACCCGTGTCCCCAACGACGCCCCGATGAAGGGCTGCAGCCGCGTCGGTCCCAGTTCGAACAGGTACTGCATGCTGGCCGCCCCGCCGAATGCCCACGTGCGCACTTCGTTGCCCCCGGCACGAAACTGTCCACCCACCACCGGCCAAAAACCACGAATGCAAACGGCAAGGCGCCAGTCGAGCGGCAGGTACCACAAAAACTGCAAGTGTGCGGTCGGACCCCCGGGCGCCGTATTCAGACCGAGGGTGGTCCCAAGACCCAGTTCCCAGAAACGTGCGGCCCCTGACGCCGGCGATTCCTGCGTTGAATTGGCGATCGTGGTTTCGACGGGCACCGTCGCCGGCGGAGTTGCCGACGCGGTGACATGCGACGGTGGCGCAGGCGACGTTGCCGGTTTGCCAGACGGAACCGGCTCCTTCTGGGCGGGCGACGCGGATATAGCCTGCACGGAGGCGGCCGCCGGCGATGACGACTGCGACGGCGATGGTGACGGTGATGGTGACGGTGGCGGCGACGGCGACGGCGACGGCGACATCCGACCCGCCGCCGGTGAGGTCAAGGTCAGATCGATCGAAGCGGGGGCGTCGTGCTCGATCAGAACGCGCAAATACTCGACCACACCCATGCAGGCCCGTCGCCGCGCCAGGCGATCGCCGGATTCCACCTTCTGCTCGAACTTCTGCACGAAAGCCGACTGGCCATTGCTGGCGACCGCCGGCGGCGCGGCCGGCACCGGCCGTGTGAAGACGGTCATCAACTGATCGTCGCCGCGCACGACCACGCCATGCAGGACCTGTGTTCCGGGCAGACGGCGCGCGTCGCTTCGCCAGTCGCCCGTCGTCGCCTCGACCGAAACCACCACGAAACGCGATGCCTCCAACTCGCGCCTGAGATCGTCGGCCAGACGCGATTCACGGGGCGCCACCACACCGACGATCGCTGGCGCCCCCAACGCGTGCGACCGCGCCCAGAACACCAGGACACCGAATACGCACGCTGCGACCAGGACCACGGCGGTGGATCGCCGAGGTCCCCGATTCACGGCGGCCCGTCGGCCGGTTGCTCCAGCACCTCGCGGGCAAGCCCCGCCTGTGGACCACGCGGCGCCCGCGTCAGATAACCCCGCGCGGCGCTGCGCGCCGCATCGCGGTCGTCCATCCGGATCGCGCATTCCACCAATCTACCAGCCGCCTGGTCCGCCAAGGGACCGCGTGGCCAATCGGCGACGTAGCGACGGAACCAACGCGTGGCCTCGTCGGGACGCCGCGATTCGAATGCCAGACGACCGAGGCTGAAAACCGCATCGGCGGCCAGACGATCCTTCGGGAACCGGGAAACCAGCGCCTCGAACGCCCGGCGCGCTTGAACGTGTGCGCCCGAATAGCGCGCCACGTCCCCCAGGGTCAGCAGGCGGTTCGCGTCCAACCGACGGCAGAGCGCGCCCCAGCCAAGGCGCCGCGCCGCCGTCAGCGCTTCGGAATAGGCACCGCGTTCGGCCAGAGCCAGCCATTCGTCGTCGGCTGAACCCTGGCGATGAAAGGCCCGGGACACCCGTGATGAAACCGCTTGACCGCCGCCTGAAGCCACGCTGACGGAGGGTGGAGCACCCATGCTGTCGGGCGCGACGGTCGGCGGCTGCTGCCCATCCGGCGACTCAACGGCCCCCGAAGGTCCGGACGCAGGCTGCGACGTGAGCGGAACGGTTCTGGCCAACGCATTGAACGGTTCGATCACCACAACGCGCGATGCGATCCTCAACCGCTGTCCAGCGCGCACCGGAACACCCGCACCCAGCACCGCGCCGTCGACCAGCACGGCGCCCTCATGCAAAGCGACCTCCAGATCCCCCGATGCCCACTTGACCGCGAAACGCGTTCCCGTCACCCGCACACGATAGGGCCCCGCATGCACCAACCACAGCGTCGTGGCGCCGTGCACCACGTGGGCCTCCAGTGATCCCTGTTCCAGCACGACATCCGCGCCCGTGCCCACGAGCCGCTTCATGCGCCCGGTCGATCCCGCCAGGAAGGTCACCGTGGAACCGTCCGCGAACGTCAGCGGCAGATCGCTGCGCGCATCCGCCACCAGGGTTTGTTCGGTGATCGGCGAAGCGACGCCGGAGATGGCATTCAAGCCAACGGTCGTGCCGACGGTCGTGAGAATCGGCGCACGAAACGTGAACACCGCGACCGCGGCGACCGCCGTACCCAGCGACAGCGTGATGATGCCGACGCGTCGACCACGGTGCGCCCTTTGGGCATCCGCCCGCGCGGCAATCACACGGGCCGCCCCTCGGGCCACGTCGGCCGGTGACAGGCCGTTGGCGGCCGCCACATCCTGCGCCTCGGCCAACCGGCGCCACAGGCGATCCGCGCGAAAACGTGGCAACAGACTCATTGCGCCTCCAACCAGGGCAAAAGCGCCTCGTACTGGCGCGCCATCTTGAAGAACCTTCGTTCGGCCTTGACCAAACGCCTGCGAACCGTTGCCAGCGACATCTGGCAGGCGGCGGCCGTCGCATCCAGATCCAGGCCCTCCAACATCCGAAGCGAGAACGGAATCCGTTCGTCGACGGGCATGTGTTCCAGGATCCGGTAGACGCAACCGGCGGCCTCTTTTAGGTCGGAGCCGGCCCAGGTCACCTCGGGCTCGGGAACTGCGTCCAGGAAGGACAACCACCGGCCACGGCGGCGTTTGCGAATCACGCCCCGGGCCGTGAACACCGCAATCTGCGTCAGCCAGGCCCGCAGCGCCGACGGGTCTTTCAGGCCCGCGATTCCCTCCCAGGCCCGCACGACGACCTCCTGAAAGACGTCGGCGGAATCGCTGTCGTTGCGGTCCAAAACACGCATCAGAACCCGCCGAATGTGCGCCCCGTGGCGCTCCACCAGCGCCGGCATGGCCCAGGGCGCCCTGCCCCGCAAACCCGCCACCAGCGCCCCGTCATCTTTGTCGCTATCGGAGCCGCCATCGGGCGGCGCCGGGACGATGCGTAGAACCCTCTCCACCCCCCCATAGTGTCCCCGGACCGGGAGAATTGCTCAGAAAAAGCTGCCGCCCCCCCCTGTGCCCGGTCCTCCCCCGTCGAGGTTGTCGACGTTAAGGATTCGTGACCGACATGATGGTGGGGGCCACGGCGGCGCCTGTGTATTTCGCGCAGTATCCGAAGGTACGCTTGCCGCCCGCCGGAATCGCGTTCAGGAACAAGGTTCCCCGTGCCTTTCGTTCGCTGCCCGTGCCGCTGAAGGTCGCGCTCCAGTCGTCCGTTTGGGTCGCCGCGCCGATGTTGTATTCCACGGTCCAGGTCGGAACGGTCGACGACGTGTTGTTCTTCACGCTGACGTTGGCGCAATACTTCTTCGAGGTTTCCAAGTACTTGGTGATGGTCGCGGTCAGTCCACCGGCGCTGGCGATGATGGTGCCCCCGGTGGCGGCCCGGCGGTACACCGTAACGATGTTGTTCCAACCGCTGCACGCCTTGAAACCGCTGGTCTCGTTAGGGTAGTCGGAAGCGGTACAGAACTGCGAGCAGTACCCCGAGCCGTTGCCGATGTAGGGGTTCACGTAGGGAACGTTGGTCTGGTTGGCGCCGATGCGGCCCGCGACAACGTCCTGGTCGTAGGCCTTGCCGTTGCAGTAGAACGCCTGGACTTTGGTGGCGTCGCCGCCATGTGCCCCGGTGACGAAGATGTTTCCGAAGAACGATCCCTCCTGGTTCACGTAGTCCGGATCCAACGACCAGCCGATGTTCGACTTCTGGGCGACGATCCACAAGGGAACGTGCGAGCCGGTGGTGTTGATGTGCGCCATCATGCACGCCGACACGTACTCTTGGCAGGTGGTGTTGCAGGCGCCGTTCAGCCATTCGGGGGCGAAGCCCAAGGCGCCCGGGAACGTGTAGCTGACGCCGTTCTGATCCTTCTTCACAAGGCTGGTCCCAGCGGACAGGGCGCACCGGGCCAGGTACTCGACGGTCTTGCGGCCATCAAGCGTCGTCATCAGGCCGTTCATGGTCGCCAGCCCGTTCATGGTCGCCAGCCCGTTTATCGCCCGCAAACCGTTGGTCGACGCGACCGCAGACTCGCTGCTACTTACAGACTCCCCTTCCGGCACACATCCCAGCAGCCCTGACGCAGTAGTGAAGAAGCCAAGCAGGATGCCGCGGCGGAAGAGGTCGTTTAGCATGATTACTGTCATTGCAATCGGTGTGCTCACTTACAACATTTCGTCTACCCTTGATTTTCAAGGGTCTTGGTCGACGCGCCCTGGCCAACTGTTGTCAGCCAACCCTCATCCGTTGCCCGACGGACAACAGGGCCCTTAACAAGGGACGCCCACCGGCCGATGGAAAAGGCGCCTTCATGTCAACGTCCGGCAGCCTCCAGGACCCGCGGGTCGATGAGCCCCTGCCCCGCGGGACCACCGTCAACCGGTTCGTCCTGCTGGGCCTGGTCGGGCGCGGCGCGATGGGCGAGGTCTACGCGGCTCATGATCCGGAGCTGGATCGAACGGTCGCCATCAAACTCCTGCGCGGCAACCCGAATGGCGGTGCCTCCCCGGATGACAGGCGGGCACACCTGATCCGCGAGGCCCAGGCCATCGCGAAGGTCTCACACCCCAACGTCGTGGTGGTCTACGACGTGGGGACCTTCGATGGGCGGGTCTTCATCGCGATGGAGTTCCTTCAGGGCCACACTCTGGGCTACTGGCTGCAGGTCCAGCCCCGCTCCGTTGGGGAAATCCTGGATGTGTTCTGCGCCGCCGGTCGGGGCCTGGCGGCTGCCCACGACAAGGAGCTGGTCCACCGCGACTTCAAGCCCGAAAACGTGATGGTCGCCAGCGACGGTCAGGTGCGCGTCATGGATTTCGGTCTGGCGCGGATCTCGATCGACCGGGACAGAACGAAAGGCGCCGGAACCACGTCAGTTCTGTCGATCCCATCGCCCATCGGCGACGATGGCGATCCCCTGGCGACCCGCATCATCGCAAGCGCACCGAAGCCAAGAGCGGCCAGCGCGAATCCATCGCAGGGCGACCGAACGGCCAGTCTGAGCCAAACCGGATCGATCATGGGAACACCCGCGTATATGTCCCCGGAACAATTCCGTGGCGAGGCGGCTGACGCCCGCACCGATCAATTTAGCTTTTGCGTAGCCCTTTACGAGGCACTGTACGGCCAACGGCCATTCGCCGGATCGAGTTACGAAAATCTGGCCGCGAACGTGATCGCTGGAGCCGTGCGGCCCGAACCGCCGGGAGCGCGCGTTCCCGCGGCGATCCGACGGGCGCTGCTACGCGGTGTCAGCGCGGATGCCCAGACCCGATTCCCGTCCATGAACGCGCTTTTGGCCGACCTGCGGCAGGAGCTTGCGTTGGCGGCCGTCCGTGGATTCGCCGCCGGCGCCGCAGCGAAGCTGCAGGGTATCTGGGAGGCGCCCAGCACCGATCAGCTTTGGGAGACCGAGTCGAAAATCGCCATCCAACGTGCGTTTTTGGCCACAGAAAAACCGTACGCGGCGGCGGCATTCGAGGCGGCCAGCCGGGTTCTCGATCGGTTCTCGCGCCGCTGGACCGAGCTTTACGTGGATGCCTGCGAGGCAACCCACCTGCGCGGCGAGCAGTCGACGGAGATATTGGATCTCAAGATGACGGCGCTCGGCGAGGCGCTGGGCGATCTGCGCGCGCTTTGCCACGAGTTTCGCCGCGCGACCGCCGACACCGTCGAGAACGCCGTCGCCGCCGCGAACGCCTTGGGCACCCTGGAACGCTGCGCGGACATCAACCTGCTGCGGGCCATCCTCCGACCGCCTGGCGATCCGGAAACCCGCGCTGCCGTCGAGCGGATGCAGGGTCGCCTGTCCGAGGTACGGGCGCTTGCGCGCGTCGGCCGCGCCGCGGACGGACTCAAGGCGGTTTTGGCGCTGGAAAATGACGCCCGGCAGGCTGGCTACGCCCCGTTGCTGGCGGAGGTTTTGTTCATGTCGGGCGTGATGCATGTCGAGGTTTCGGACATCGAAACGGCCACGCGAACGCTGGAGGATGCGACCTGGACCGCTGAACTCTGCCGCCACGACGAGGTGGTCGCCCAGGCGACAGCCAGCCTGATCTTTCTGACCGGGCACGCGCAATCACGATTCGACGCCGGGGAAATCTGGAGCCGGCACGCGGAAACCGTTCTGGATCGCATCGGCGGTCACGACCTTATCCGCGGCTGGTTGTTCAACAACCGCGGCGCCATGCGCGCGATGCAGGGACGTCTGCGCGACGCCGTCGAAGATTCGCGACTTGCCATCGCCGCGAAGGAGAAGGCGCTGGGCCCCGACGATCCCGACGTTGGTATTTCAATCGGAAACGCGGCCCTATTCCTGGACGACCTGGGCGACACAGCGGAAGCCGCCGTCTACACCGAGCGCGCGGTGAGGATCATGGCGGCGACGTTGGGTCTCGACCACCCCAAGGTCGCCGTTCAGCTTGCAAACCAGGCCGAGTTCTTGAATCGATTGGGCCGCTTCACGGAGGCACGCAAACCAGCCGAGGGCGCGCTGGCCGTTTTCGAACGTGAGACCGATCCCCAGGGGCTGTACGTGACCTACCCACTGCTGGCGCTGGGCCTCTGTCACATGGGCATGGGGCGTTTTCAGGAGGCGGTGGCACACCTGGAACGCGCCGTCCGCATTCGCGAAGCCAAGGAAACCGCGCCCGCGAAGCTGGCGGAGGTCCACTTCGCGCTGGGACGAGCCCTGTGGGGCGCGCGGGGAGATCGTGTTCGCGCGCGAACCCTGACGGAAACGGCGCGAACCGAATACCGCCGCGCGCCCGCGACACCGGCGACGCAGCGCGAGCTGGCCGAGATTGATCGCTGGATCGAACGCTGCGACGAACCGGTTGGCGACGACGTGGCGCTGGGAGCGTAGAGGCGGGAGGCCGCCGACGGATCAGGACCAGGCTGTCGATCAGGCTGTCGATCAGGCCGGGCCGCCGATGCGGTGCATGACCAGCCCCGTACCCAGCTTGGGCTGGAAGTAGGTGGATTTCTGCGGCAGCACGAATCCGGCCTCGCACGCCGAAAGGACCTGATCCACGGGTGTGGCGTTCATCAGGAAAACGGCCTGGACACGACCGGCGGCCACCTCGCCCAACGCCTCGACGGTGTCGTGCGTGTAGCCAAGGAACGACTGGCGTGCCATCGCGGCGGCGTCGATGCCCAGCATCGGACCCAGCACCAGCCCGTGCAACACGCTGACGTCCAGGCCCCGCAGCGCGGCCGGCCCCAGCGACGACAGGTCGGCATCCGGGCGCAGGCCCAGCCACATGGTCGCGGCCGTTCCAGCGGCGCGCACCGCGAAGGTCACGCGACGCTGTCCCTCGGCAATCAGACGTTTTTCCAGAGTCGCGGCGTCGGTCTCATCGGAAACCGTGACCTCGAATGCCGTCGCGGCGCGCGCCCGAAGCGCGTCAAGGTCGAATGACGGCAGGTTTCGAATCAGGCGATGCGTCGGCAAGACCAGCAACCCGGGATCTTCCGCGCGCGCCAGGAACAGCGATCCCCAGTCAGCCGCCGCTTCGCCCGGTGGCGTCCCGGCCGGGCGTACCTGGTCACGCAGCGCCAACATCGTTTCGTAGCGATGGTGCCCGTCGGCGATCATGACCTGTTTGCCAGCCAGGGCATGGGTCAGCGCCGCGATCGTCTGGGAATCCGTCACCGGCCACAGGCGGTGGCGGCATCCATCGGCGGTGGTTCCGTCGAGGACGGGGGCCGTGTCATCCACCGATGCAAGCGGCGCGACGGTCGCGGCGGCGGGATCGCGGTAAAGGCCGAACACCGGCGACAGGTGCGTCATCGTCGCGTGCATCAACTTGCGGCGATCCTCTTTCGGGGCGGACAGCGTATTTTCGTGCGGCAGGACGACCCGCGCCGCGAAGGGCTCCAGTCGTAGACGACAGAAGAAACCGCGCCGCGCGTACGACTTCCCACCGGAGGCGGGGAAACGGAATTGCTGCTCGTAGACGTAGATCGCCGGGCGATCGTCCAACCGCAGGATGCCCTCCGACATCCATGCGTCCAACAACTGGCGGGCGTGCGCGTATTTCGCGTCGCCATCACCACGCGGCAACTCCAGGCGAATGACGTTGTGCGGATCGCGTGCCTCCAGCGCCGCCCGTTCGGAGTCCGACACCACGTCGTACGGCGGCGCCAACAGCGACGCCGGGTCGGCGACACGCGAAAGGTCGTAACGCAATCCTCGAAACGGTGCGATGTCGGCCATGTCAGTCCACCTCGATGCGAAGAACACCCTGGCGCAAAATTTCCAACCGGCCACCACGCACGCGCGCCAACGTGCTGGGAGCCCCACCGATCGTCACGCCGCCGTGAATCACCCGGCAACGCCCCTCGAACATTTGCTCGACAGCCTCCGGGGTGGTGGCCGCGGGCTCGCCCGCAAGGTTCGCGCTGGTCGCCGTCACCGGGCTTCCGAACGCCGCCACCAGCGCCTCGGCCGTCGGATGCGGCGACTCGCGGACCGCCACGTAACCGTCGGACACCAACGGCCGCGGAAGATCCGCCCGGGCGGGCAACGCCAGCGTCAAGGGTCCCGGCCAATACGCGGCCATCAGGCGGCGCGCCAGGGGCGGAACGTCCTTGCATAGCCGGTCCAGCATCTCGGGGCCGGTCACCAACACGGAAATCGGCTTGTCCGCGTCGCGGCCCTTCAACTGCCGCAGGCGCACCAGGGCCAGTTCATCGAGCGCGTTCACGCCCAATCCGTAAAATGTCTCGGTCGGGTACGCCACCACCTCGCCGCGCCGAAGGGCTTCGGCGGCGAAGGCGATTTCCTCGGGAAAGGCGTGAGCCATGGCGATCCCGTCTCAGCCACGCTTCCATTCGGCCTGGACCTCGGCGTCGGACTGCAACACCTTGTCGCGGCGGGCCGCGCGTTCGCCGTCGACTTTCGCGCGTAGCGCGGGATCGACCAGCGCGATGATCTGCGCCGCCAGCAGTCCGGCGTTCTCGGCGCCGCCGACCGCGACGGTCGCGACCGGCATGCCCGGCGGCATCATCACCGTCGACAACAGCGCGTCGAACCCCCCCAGCGTTCCCGCGGCGATGGGGACACCAATCACGGGACGCGTGGTGTGCGCCGCCACCGCGCCGGCCAGGTGCGCGGCGCCGCCCGCCGCGCAAATGAACACCTTGCAGCCGCGTGCGTCGGCATCGCGCACGAACGCCGCCGTTTCGGCCGGTGTCCGATGCGCCGACAACACGCGCACCTCAACCACCAAACCCAGGGCGGTCACCACCTTGGCGGCGGGCCGCATGGTTTCCAGATCCGATTTCGACCCCATCATGATCGCGACGTCAATGCTCATGGTTCTCCTTGTTCTCCTCGCGCGCCTATGTCCTTGCGAAAATGCATGTCGGCGAAGTGTATCCGGCCCGGGCTGGTACCGATCGCGCCATAGGCACGGGCACGGGCGGCGGTTAAATCGCGGCCTTTTGCGGTGATCCCCAGGACCCTGCCGCCGGAGGTCACCAGGTTGTCGGCCTCCCGGCGGGTGCCGCCATGAAACACCAGCACACCGTCGTTGGTCTCGGTTCCGTCGGAAGGCAACCCCGCGATCACGTCGCCCGCGCGCGGCGTGCCGGGATAGTTCGCGGCGGCCAGGACGACGCAAACCGCCGCGTCGGATGTGGCCTGCAAGAAACCTTCGGGCAGGTGTCCGTCAGCCGCGCCTTGCAACCAGGGCAACAAATCGTCCTTCACGCGCACCATCACGACCTGCGTCTCGGGATCACCGAAGCGGCAGTTCCATTCGATCAGCATCGGCCCGCGATCGGGCGTCAGCATCAGTCCGCCGTAAAGGACGCCTTGAAACGGCCGTCCCATCTTGCTCATGGCCGCAACCGTGGGAACGAATATCCGGGAGACGATTTCGCGGGCCAGGTCGTCGTCGACCAGCGGCGACGGGGAATACGTCCCCATGCCGCCCGTGTTCGGGCCTTTGTCACTGTCGAAGACGGCCTTGTGATCCTCGGCGGTGGGCAGCAAGGCCAGGCGCCGGCCGTCGCACAGCGCCATCATCGAGACCTCGCGGCCGAACAACCGTTCCTCCAGAACGACGCGCGCGCCCGCGGCGCCGAATTCGCCGTCGCCGATCATGCGCCGGACGGCGGCCTTCGCTTCGTCCTTGGTCGCCGCGACGACGACGCCCTTGCCCGCGCACAAGCCGTCGGCCTTCACGACCACGGGGCCTGGCTGCGCGTCGATGAACGTTTCGGCGGCGGCGACGTCGTCGAATACGCCGAACGCCGCCGTGGGAACACCCGCCCCGGCCATCATGCGCTTGGCGAACGCCTTGCTGCCTTCGATCTCCGCCGCCGCACCCGAGGGGCCGAAAAACGAAATGCCCGCCGCGCGCACGGCATCGCCCAGGCCGGCGGACAGCGGTCCTTCGGGACCACACACGACCAGATCGACCGCTTCGGCCCGTGCCAAGGCCACGACCGCGTCGCTATTGGCAACGTCGACGGGGACGACGCGAACCTTCGGCAGGCGAGCTATCCCGGGATTGCCGGGCGCGACCACGATCTCGCCGCAGCGCGGACTCTGGGCCAACTTCCACGCAAGCGCGTGTTCGCGCCCCCCGCCACCGATCAGCAGAAGTTTCAACATCCGGGTGTCGCGAACCGACGACGACATCGGCCCTTCCCTACCGCAGAATCGCAGCCGATGAGGTGGCTTTTTTTTAGGTCGGGCGTCGGACCTCGGTATTTCGCTGGCAGACCCCGGCTTCTCTGGGGTCGCCGGCGATTCAGAAAATCGGCGCTGGCGGAGACGTGATCAAAACCCGAGTCAGCCCCGCTGTACGGTGCCCTACCAACCCGTAACAGCTGACGTTTACGATGCGGGCTGGTGCCCAGGCTGTAGGGTAATGGTTGGGATTGCGGCCTTCAGGGGGTATGAACACCTTTGAACTCCGTCGTCTCATGTGTCACATTGGACACATGAGAAACGTGACCATTCGCAAGCTGCACGAGGAGACAGGAAAGATCGTCGACGCCGCTCAGTCTGGGGAGGTGATCATCGTGCGTCGTCGAGGCGTTGCTGTGGCCGAGTTGCGCGCGGTCACGGCCGTCACCCTTAGCGTGCGGATTCCGAACTTCAATCGGCGCTACGCGAAGTTCCCGCGGGTGAAGACCGACAGTGGAAGGATTCAGGAAGAAGATCGCAGGTGAGCGCCTATTTCGACAGCGCCTATATCGCAAAGTGCTACGTGAACGAACCGGATAGCACCCGCGTTCGCGCCTTGTTGAGTACGTCCGGAGGGGCGCACTCATCCAGTCTGGCGCGAGCAGAGGTCGCCGCGACGATCCTTAGGCACCTCCGCGAGGGCGCGCTCAATCAGAAACAGGCTTCCGTGCTGCAGATCGACTTCGTCAAGGACCTTGCCGCGAGCATCTGGACGATGGTCCCCGTTTCGGATGACTTCATGGCGCGCGTGGCGGGACGGCTCGCTCGCATTCCGGCCGAGACACCCATTCGGGCAGGTGACGCAATCCACCTGTGCGCGGCCAGCGAAGCCGGCTTTACCGAGGTGTGGACGAACGATCGCCACATGCTCGGCGCAGCACCAGCCTTCGGGCTACGCGGCCTCAGCGTTTAGCCAACGAAAACATATTTTACATATGGTTTTACTATGTGTAAAACGTGATTCGTGTCGGAATTGGAGCGTCCCTACTGGCGGAAGCGGATAGATGAGGCCTGGAAGAAGGCGCCCATCGTGTGGTTGGCGGGCGTTCGCCGCGTCGGCAAGACCACCCTGGCGAAAAGCATTCCCGGTGCGCTTTACCTGAACTGCGATCTGCCGTCCACGGCCGAAAGACTGATCGATCCCGAGCGATTTCTGCGGTCAATCAACCACGGGACGCTGGTGCTGGACGAGATCCACCAACTGCCCGATCCCAGCAGGGTGCTGAAGATCGCCGCCGACGAATTTCCCCGATTGCGTATTCTCGCGACCGGTTCGTCGACGTTGGCTGCCACCGGCAAGTTTCGCGACAGCCTCACCGGGCGCAAGCGATTGGTTCACCTGTTGCCCGTGCTGGCCAGCGAACTGTCCACCTTTGGAATCACCGATCTCAGGCGACGCCTGCTTCACGGCGGTTTGCCCGCGGCGCTCTTGGAGGATGCCCCCGCTCCCGACCTCTATTCGGAGTGGCTCGATTCGTATTTCGCCCGCGACGTGCAGGAATTGTTCGCCGTATCGAAGCGGACCGCGTTTCTGGCGCTTGTCACGCTATTGCTGCGGCAAAGCGGCGGGCTCACGGAGATCTCGAAACTGGCTGCCGCGACGGGCCTTTCTCGGCCCACCGTCATGACCTATCTGGAGGTTGTCGAGGTCACTCAGGTCGCCACGATCCTGCGCCCCTACCACGCGGGCGGAAAGCAGGAGTTGACCCATCAACCCAAGATTTACGGGTTCGACACCGGGTTCGTGGCCTGGAGCCGTGGATGGAACGAACTACGACCACCCGATTGCGGCCAACTTTGGGAGCACCTGGTTCTGGAGACCCTGCAGGCCCACATACTCAGCAAGGGCCGGCGTGTTCATTTTTGGCGGGACAAGCAGCAACGCGAGGTGGATTTCGTGGTGCCGGCCCAGCGGGACGCGGTGCACGCGCTTGAGTGCAAGTGGTCGACGGCGGGGTTCGAGAGCAAGGGCCTCCATGCGTTTCGGGCGACACATCCGCGTGGACGCAACATCTTGGTGGTTCCCGGCGAGGCAACACGCGAACGGAAATTCGGCGACCTCAGGGTCACGATCACGTCCGCGGAGGAACTGCCGAACCTGCTGGCATAGAAGAAGGTAAGGCCCGGGAAGGTCGGTAGTGAGTTGCGATCGTTCACACCGGTGTGTACTCCGTGCCCTACCCCTTCAACGTCTTCACCCAGTCCTGCCAGGCCGTGACCGCGGCCGTTTGCGACGCGGGGCTGGTGGCTGGGTTGTACGTGCTTGTCGGGATCGCGGGCTTCAGGATGTTGAACGCCTTGGTGCGCAGCGTGGCGTCGCCGTCGCTTAGCAGCAAGACCAGCGCCGCGAACAGCGGAGGATCCTGGTAACCGCCCGTGGCCACGCCTCCGCCGATTTGATACTTGACGGCCACTCCGATCGCGTCGATCGCCAATCCGCGCTCGGTAGCGTCGCCCACGGTGTTGCCGACGAAATCGATCAGCGCCTTCTGGGACGGCGGATTGCGCCAGTTCGACGTGACGCCCAAAGAGACCAGCGCTGCCTTTCGGATTGCCGCCGAGGCGTCTTTCAATTTGGCTCCCAGCTCGGTGGCCGCGCCGTCGCCGAAATTCGCGCGGCCGGCGATCTGCGTGGCCAGCAACCGCGACGCATCAGCGCCGGCCTTCAAAACCCCAGGCATCACCTTTCCGGCAGCCAAGCCTCCGACCAGCTCGATCCCGGCGAACAGAGCCCCATCGGGGCATATCCCCTGCGCCGCGCCGGCATCCTGATACGGAGCCAACAACGCGGATTCCGGCGCGGACAACGCCAGCGTCTTGTGGCGTGCGTTGATCGCCCAGGCGACGGCATCGTCGTTGGTCACGGCGTTGGCCGTCGGACCCTGAAGGCCCGGAACCTCGCGGTAGATCACCTTGAACCCAGCGGTCTTGGCATAACCGTAAACCCGACGAACCAATGGGACGTGGCTGTCGGGGTAGTCGGACAGGCCGATGACCAGGTACAGGTCGGGTTGATCGTTGGCGGCGTTTGACGGCCAGGTCCGATTGTCCCAGCCCCACGAATACGTAATCATCGCAGCAACCGCGGTTTTGTTTTCCGTCGCCCACTGATGGGACATCGTCGCGCCCTCGCCGCGCCCCCACAGGTAGACGCGACGCGGATTGATGGGCCATGTCTTCAGCGCATACGCGAGCAGCAGCTTGGCCCGCGCGTGATCGTCGGTCGTGTACGGATGCAAGCCGGCGGCGACCGCGGCCGGATCGATCGGCAAACCCAGCACGACGTAGTCACCGGCATGCTTCAGGTTCGCCAGTGACTTGGTGACGCTGGGGATCTCGACGCCGGGGTTGCTGCCGTGCTCGTGGAACACGATGAACAATCCGACCTGCCTCGCCGGATCAGTGGTGCCCGCTGGGGGCAGATTGCCCGGCACGGATGCGTAGTAGTGGGTCGCCGGCGTCGCGCCCGCCAGATCGGCCTGGGTAATGGCTGTCGGCGCGGTTCCAACGTTGGGAACATCCAACGATCCCTTCGGGGTTGGATCGGCACAGGTCTGTCCCGAACCGGCGCCACCCGCCCCCGTCACGATGCCACTTCCGCCAATGCCCGGATTTGGCGTGCCGCCGGTTCCCATCACCGTCGCACCGCCGATACCGGTACCCGCCGCGCCGCCAGTCCCGGCACTCGACATGCCGCCTGAGCCGGTCACCGGCACGCCGCCCGTTCCGGTGCTGGTCGCACCGGCGGTTCCCGCGCTCATCGAACCACCGGTTCCGATGACCGACGCGCCGCCAGTTCCGATGACGGTCGCGCCGCCGGCGCCCACCCGTGTTGCACCCCCGGCACCAGCACCCTCGACGGTAAGGCCCGGGGCACACGCCCCCAAGAAGGCCAGGCACCCAAGCCGACAAACCGACTGTGACCGCGTCATCGTCGTTCCTCCTGTTTGGAGGCACGTACCGCGACGGAGATCTCCCGACCCTAACTGTCTCTGCGCCCGTTGCAGCTAGTGTTTGAAATGCCGCTCGCCGGTCAGGATCATCGCGATGCCGTGTTCGTCGGCGGCGGCGATCACCTCGTCGTCGCGCAGCGACCCGCCCGGCTGCACGATCGCCGATACGCCCGCCTTCGCCGCCTCGTCGACGCCGTCACGAAAAGGAAAGAACGCATCCGACGCCAGCACGGATCCCGCCAGCGACGCGCGCGCCTTCTGCACCGCGATGCGCACCGAATCGACCCGCGACATCTGCCCGGCCCCGATCCCCAACGTCCGGCCGCCACCGCAAAACACGATCGCGTTCGATTTGACGTGTTTGGTGACGCGCCACGAAAAATCCAGGTCGGCAAGTTCGGCTGCCGAAGGCGCGCGTTTTGTGGCCACCTTCGCGCTGGCCGCGGACGACGTTTCCATGTCGCGGGTTTGAACCAGAAATCCCCCCGAAACGCTGCGCAATTCCGGCACACCAGCGCCTGACCGTTCGCGCGCGGCGGCAGCGACGAAATCGTACGCCAGCAAGCGCAGGTTCTTCTTGCCTGCCAACACAGCCAATGCCTCGGGCGAAAAACTGGGCGCGATCACGCATTCAAGAAACGTTTCGCTCATCTCGCGCCCCAGCTGCGCGTCGACCTCGCGGTTCACGGCGACGATCCCGCCGAACGCGGAAACCGGATCGGTTTCGCGCGCCAGGCGATAGGCCGCCAGCACGCCGGCGTCGGAAACCGCGCACCCACACGGATTCGTGTGTTTGATGATCGCCACCGCCGGGACCGAGAACTCGGCGCCCAGCCGCATGGCCGCGTCCAGATCCAGGATGTTGTTGTACGACAGCTCCTTGCCCTGCAACACGTCGGCCGCCGGCAGCGACAATCCCGTGACGCCATCGGTGGCGTAGAACGCCGCCTTCTGGTGCGGGTTTTCACCGTAGCGCAGCGTGCGCGCCAGGTGCGCCGACCAGTGCTGGCTGCCCGCGAAATCCGCCGGTGCGACGTCCGGCGCGGACAGGCGCGACAGGTACGACGCGATGGCGCCGTCGTAGGCAGCGGTATGCGCGAACGCCTTGCAGGCCAGTTCGAAACGCAGTTGGGCCGAGATCTCACCCTCGGCTTCGATCTGGGCCGCGACGCGCGCGTAGTCCGCGGGATCGACAACGACCGCGACACGTTCGTGATTCTTCGCCGCCGATCGGATCATCGCGGGCCCACCGATGTCGATGTTCTCGATGATCTCATCGAAGGCGGCGCCGCGGGCAACGGTCTCGCGGAACGGATACAGATTCACGACCGCCAGATCGATCGCTGACAGGCCAGCCTGCCGCATCTCTTCGCGGTGTTTGTCCGTCGGCCGGCCCAGCAACCCGCCGTGAATGCGTGGGTGCAACGTCTTGACCCGCCCATCGAGAATCTCGGGCGCGCCCGTGAAATCGCTGACCTCGCGAACCGAAACACCGGCGGCCGCCAACGATTTGGCGGTTCCGCCACTGGCCAACAGTTCCACCCCCGCGCGCCCCAGGGCACGCGCGAATTCAGGCAAACCCGTCTTATCGGAAACCGAAAGAATAGCGCGCGCGAGCTTTGACACGCGGACGTTCTAGCGCGACCACCGGCGCCCGGAAAGGGGGCGCCTAGCGCGGTCGCGGGCGCCTGCGCCGGCCAGTCAAAATCGTAATCCAGGCGAGCGCTCCGATGACCGCAACCCACGAAGACGCCGAACCGGCGCCCAACGCGCATCCGCCGCCGCCGCTTCCGCCACCGGCCGCCGTTCCGGCTCCCGTGCCCCCGTTGCCCACGCTGCCGCCACCCACGCTGCCGCCGGTGCCGGCCCCCACGCCTCCTCCCGTCCCACCGCCGACTCTTCCACCAGTACCGACCGCAACGCCTCCGCCTGTTCCGCCACTGCTACCGCCGACCACGGGCGTTCCCGGAATGCACTTGCCGAGCACGCACACCAGATCCGGACCCCCGCACAGCGCGGCGTCGGTTCCGTTGTCGTCAAAGCCGTCGCAGTCGTCGTCGAAATAGTTGCAGGTCTCGACGGCGGGAATACCGGGGGTGCAGACGGACGTGCAGCCCTCGGCGTAGCGACGGCACCAGCCGACCCCACAGGTTTTGCGCACACCCTCGTCGGTGTTGCCGTTGCAGTTGTTGTCGCTGCCGTCGCAGACCTCCATCGCCCCCGGGTACACGGACATGTTGGTATCGGAGCAGTCGCCGGCACAGTCGCCGAACCCAACGCTGGGCTTGCAGTCCATCTTGGTCATTCCGCCCAGGATGCCGTGGCCATCGCCGTCCTTGTCCTCGCAGTACATCTGGCTGACGACGGATTCGTCGATCTTGCCGTCGCAGTTGTTGTCCTTCGCGTCGCAAAGCTCCGGCGCGCCGGGGTGGACCGTCGAGCTGAAATCGTTGCAGTCACCGGACATGGCCGCGTACGCCATCGGTTTTACGCATTCCTTCCGGACCGGGTACGCGGGATCCGACGTGCCGTATCCGTCGCCGTCTTGATCCAGGTAATACGTGGTGCCGGTGCAACCGCTGACAAGCGCCAGATAGGCATCGCCGCCCGCGTCCCCCCGGGCGGCACCATCGCCGTTCGCGGACAGCACGAAGGCCGAGAATTGCACACCCGTCATGGTGGTTGCGGTCCACTCGGCCTTGAACGTCGTCACGCCGCCTGACCCGGTGCGGGGGGCTGTGTGCGTGACACCGAACGTGTTGGCCAGCGTCCCGGTTTCGAGCGCGCGAAAGGTGCCGTTGTTGGGACCCTCGGTCGTCAGGAAGAATCCCGCGACCGGCCCGCTGGCCTGGGACACGGTCAGTGTCAGCGTCGTCGCTTGACCGACGGAAGGGCTGGCCGGGTTCGCGGTCAACGTAACCGTCGGGCGCGTGCCCCCGCTGTGGCAGCCATCGCATCCCGACGCGCCGATCCCGTTTCGCTTCGCCCATGCGAACGTCGTAACGGCCATGACCCCGGCCAACGCCGCCAGGGTCATGCAAAACTGAACGAGAATCCCAGGGCGACGCATTTCCGTCCTACGGACAGGATAGTTGCGCGCCGCGCGAAAGTCAGTTCAATCCATGTTTGCGCGTATTCCAGACGCAACCCGGCAATCAGGTCGTGATTACTTGCGCCGACCACCGGTGGCCCACCCGATCCTGGACCTCCCCGGCTTCGCCGTGTGGCCCGGCGGCCTCGGACCGGATGGTCTGCCACTCGTCGGTCCCGGACCGGATGGTCTGCCACCCGTCGGTCCCGGCCCGGATGGTCTGTCGCCTGTCGGTCTCGGGCCGGATGGTCGCGCGCCCGGCGGCCTCGGGCCGGATGGTCGCCCACCTGTCGGTCTCGCTCGGTCCGGTCTTGCCTCGGGTGATCTGCCACCTGCCGATCTACCGCCGGACGGTCGGGGAGCGATCGGTCTTGTGACAGCGGGCGTGATGCCGTCCGAATTGTCCGCTTTCCCCAGGCCCGCCTTCTGTCGCAGATCCGCCAGCTCGCCCTTTGAAAGGTCGCGCCACTCGCCCATCTTTAGCCCCTCGAACGAGATGCTCCCCAGCCGCACACGCGATATTTTGAGCACCGAATGACGAATGATGTCGCCCGCGGCCTTCAGGGCCCGGGGCCTCGATTCCGCCACCACCATTTCGATCCAGGTGTTCTTCCCGGTGGTCGCCAACGCCGATACCGATAACGGACGCACGTCCACATTCTCCCAGTGCCAGCCACGCGTCAGGCGGTCGATGTCCGCCTCGCCGACCTGTCCCTGCAATTTCAAGTGATAGGTCATGGGGACCTTCTGTCCGCGCTTGGAGACAGCGGCGGCCAGTTCACCGTCGGTGGTCAGCAGGACGACACCCTCGGCCGGATAGTCGAGAGGCGCCACCACGGCCAGCCCCGGCTCGGGATTGCCAACGTAGCGGCGTAGCGTCTGGCGGTCGCCCATCACGCCCAGCGTCGACAAACACTCGCGGGGTTTCAGCAACACCCGGTAGATTGAATCAACCCTCAGCGCGCGCGTGCCCTCGACCTCGACGCGATCGCGCTCCTTGACCACGGTGCCCGGAACCTTGACCACCAATCCGTTCACCGTCACTACCCCCGAAGCGATCAACTCCTCGGCGCGCCGCCGGGAGGCGATTCCCGACTGCGACAGGTATTTTTGAAGACGCACGGCTAGGACCCGCCCGCTTCGGTTGGCGCAGGCGCCGTTTCACCATCGGGCACATCCACGTTCGGCTCGACATTCGGCTCGGTCGCGGAACGCGTGGCGTGTCCCGCAGCGTGCGTCGCCTGGTCAAGAGCGTCGATCAACCTGTCCTCCTCCTCGGGATCCACGTCGGGCAACTGCCCGGCACCCACCAGATCGCCCACATTCAGCGGACCGTCGCCGGCCAGCGTCTCGGCCGCCTGCGCGTCGACCTTGGCGCGATCGTCGGCCCCCAGTTCGTGAAACTCGCGCAGGGTCGGCAACTCGGTCAGATCGCGCAAACTGAAGGTCTTCAGGAACTCGGGCGTCGTCCCGTACAACATCGGCCGACCGACCTCTTCCCGCTTGCCCAACACACGAATCAACGCCCGATCCAGCAGCGTGCGCAGCACCGGGCCACAGTCGACGCCCCGGATCTCGTCGATCTCGGGCCGGGTGATCGGTTGCCGATAGGCGATGATCGACAGGGTTTCCATCATGGCCCGGGACAACCGGGGCGGGCGCCCAGCCACCAGCTTCGACACCTACGCACCGTTGTTGGGATGGGTCCGCAGCTGCCAAGCACCCGCGACAGACACCAGTTGAACACCGCTGTCCGCGCGTCGCTCACGAAGTGCTTCCAGGGCCGCGCTCAGGCGTCTGCCATCGCGATCGCCGAGCAGACGTTTCAAATCCGTCAGACCCAGCGGCCGATCGGCGGCGAACAACATGCTCTCCAGAATGCTCTCCAGGCGCGGGCCTTCAACAACCGGCGGCGCTTCATCCGAAACAGCGTCGTCCGTCGACAATTCGGCATCCACCAGTTCGACCCGGTTCGTGATGTCGTCGTCGCCCACGACAGTCTCGGGAAGACCCCCGGGAACACCGTCGGGGTCAACGAAGGCATCCGTGAAGCCATGCGGTGGCCACGCTTCCGATGCTTCCGTCGTGACGGAGACCTCGGTTGGACCGGACGTTTCGGTCGCCTCGGTCGCTTCGCCCGTTTCAGTCGTCTCGGTCGCCTCGGTCACTTCGGTTGCCTCCGCTGATGCGGTCTCTGCATCCGCGGTGGAGGCTTCCATCGCCGGAACCGGTTCAGACTTGGCCTGTTTTTCCTTACGCTTCTTCATGGGACTCCTTGGCACCAACGTCGTCACCGGCACCTAAATCGTCGCCGACAGTGACGTCGCCGCTTTCCGCAACGACGGGCGTCTCGTCCGTCACAGCAGCTGGCGTCTCGTCCGTCACGGCGGCGGGCGCCTCGTCCGTCACAGCGGCAAGCGTCTCGTCCGTCGATGCGGCGGGCGTCTGGTCCGTCACAGCGGCAAGCGCCTCGTCCGTCGATGCGGCGGGCGTCTCCGTCACAGCGGCAAGCGTCTCGTCCGTCGATGCGGCGGGCGTCTGGTCCGTCACAGCGGCAAGCGCCTCGTCCGTTGATGCGCTTGTTGTTTCAGTGGGTGGTTCGCTGGCCGATTCGGCCGACATGTCGTCCGGCGGCGCCAGCTCCGGCTCATCGCCCGAGGTGATCCGCGCGTGTCGAGCCTCCTCCAGTGCCGTGCCCTCGACCTGCGCGATGAACAGGGTTTGCTGATCGTCGGATGCCAAAACCCGCACGACATGCAACCGGGCCAATTCCAAGATGGCCAGCAAGGTCACCACCAGTTGACTGCGCAGCTCGGGTTCCGGGGTGTCGGCGGAAAAAAGGGCGTCGAATCGAAACGCCCCGCCACCTTGCTCCAGCCGATCGATGATCTGGTTGATGCGCGCGCTGATCGACACGCGATCGAAGGCGACCTCGTGGACAATCCTCGGCCCGGCCTTCTCCAACAACTTCCCGAACGCTTCGATCAACTTCCAGACTGAATGCTCAGCGAACGGGATCAATTCGCCGTCGCCCTCCCCTTTGACCGGCATGCCGCGGCCAAAGATGTTCTTCCCTTCGATCGGTCGGCCGCCCAGCTGTTCGGCGGCGTCCTTGTACTTCCGGTACTCGAGCAACCGCCGGATCAGCTCCTCGCGCGGATCGCCGACCTCTTCACCGGTTTCGCTGTCGACCTCCAAGGGTTCGGGCGTGGGAACCAGCTCGCGCGATTTCAGGTAGGCCAGCGTGGCCGCCATGACCAGGTAGTCCGCCGCGACGTCCACCGACAGCGACTGCATCACATCCAGGTACTCCAGGTACTTCTGGGTGATGAAGGAAATCGAAATGTTGACGATGTCGATCTCGTTGGTCTTGCAAAGGTGCAGGAGCAGGTCCAGCGGACCCTCGAATTCGGGGAGCGCAACGCGGTACGACGGATTCCCGCCTTCGTCGATCATGCCGGCACGAACCCCATCAAGTAACGCCCCCACAGCACCGCAAGCCGATTCGCCGGCGCCATCAGCGCCGATCCCACACCGGTCGCGAACAGCAGAATGATCACCAGCATGCCGTAACGCTGAAGGACCGGAAGAATGCCGCGCATCCCGGCCGGCAGGACCATCGCCAGGATCGCCCCCCCATCCAGAGGCGGCACCGGCAGCAAGTTGAAGAACATCAGACTGATGTTCAACGCCACCATGAACTGAATGATGATCACCGCCAGATCGCGGCTGACCACGCCCGTCTTCGCCATGCCGATCAGTGCCAACGAAACAAAGACCGCCAGCAGCAGGTTCATGGCCGGTCCGGCCAGCGAGACCAGCAGGTTGTTCAGGTTCAGCGAAAAACGCCGCGTCATCGCGCCTGGGTTCGTCTGCACCGGTTTGCCCCACGCGATGAACGGGATTCCCGACGCAAAAGTGGCCAGCAGCGGTACAACGATGGTCCCCAACGGGTCGATATGCCGCAACGGCGACAGCGTCACCCGCCCCTGCGCCCGCGGCAGCCCGTCCCCCAGTTTGTCGGCCACGAAGGCATGCCCAAACTCGTGAAAAGTCACCGACAGTATGAAGGCGACGACCGACAGCAGCGCGCGCCTCACCTGCTCGTTCGAAACGTCCATGATCCTTCCCCGCCCCGTATATCCGCCCACCTAGCCAACCGTCAACGACGGAGACACACACGATCGATCAGCCGGCCAGACCCCAGGCAGCCGGCCCGACCGTGGACATGCCAGCCGAGAGCGCTTGACTGTCCGTTGGCGCCGAAACCCAGCCTACGCGCGTGGGTGGAAACGATCGTAGACGCTGCGCAGGTGTCCGCGGCTCATGTGGGTATAGATTTCGGTGGTGACGATGTCGGCGTGCCCCAGCATGGCCTGCACCGCGCGTAGGTCGGCACCGCGTTCGACCAAATGGGTGGCGAATGAATGGCGCAGCTTGTGTGGCGACATCCGTTTGCGAATTCCGGCCGCGACCGCGTAACGACCCAGCAACTTCCAGAATCCCTGGCGCGTCATCGCCTTGCCTCGATAGGTCAGAAACAACGTTTCCATCGCCCGGCCGCCGGTGAACACCGATCGGCCGGTTTCCACATAGGTGCGCAGACCAGCGATGGCCACCTCGCCGACGGGGACAAGGCGCTCCTTGCGTCCCTTGCCGAACGCCACCAGGTACCCGGCGTCGAAATTGACGTCGCGCACCCGCAGGCGGACCAGTTCTGACACGCGCAATCCACTTGCATACAGGGTTTCCAGCATGGCGGCGTCGCGCAACCCACGATGCGTGCGCCGATCCGGCGCTGCCAGCAGGGCGTCGACCTCGTCGACCGACAAAAAGTCGGGCAGCTTGCGTCCAAAGCGTGGCAGGTCGATGTCCTCGGTCGGGTTGGTCGCGCAGATTTGTTCGACCTTCAGGAACCTGAAAAACTGTCGCAATGTCACCAACCGTCGCGCTTGCGATCGCGACGTCAGGCCGTCGTCGGTCAGCTTGGCCAGGTGATCCAAGACGTCAAGCGGGCGCACAGCGGTCACGACCCGAACACCACGCGCGGACGCGAAGCGCGCGAACACAGCCAAATCGGAGGCATAGGCCGCCACGGTGGCGGGCGTCAGCTCACGTTCCACCTTGATGTGGTCCAGAAACTGCTGCACGGCGACATCCAGCGTCGGGGCCATGTGGTGATGGTCCCGCAATGCGGCGGGGACGCAAGTTTAACGCCCTGAGCGGCCCGGGTGACCGCCAGGCGGCGGCGCAGTCGGAATCAGATCGGCAAGCTCCTTGTGGCCTGCGGCGGCCTCGACGACCGTCAAACGGCTGACCCAACCGGCGTGCGAGGCCCCGCGAACCTCGTCGATCAGAAGATCGACCGCCTGCCGGGACGGCAACGCGTTGATGTCACGCCCCGGTGGCGCCAACGCGATGTCGCGCAGGCCCAGGCCCCGCACCGCCGTCAACGTCCGATCCACCGCGACCCGGTAGCGATCGGCGGAGAATCCCAAGCGCGTTCCGAGGCCCATCACCATCGCCAGGTTCCAGGCCAGGCGCCCCCCCGTCGGCAGCAACAACTGCTCCCCCTCCGCGCCGGTCAGGCGGCCCGACTGAATAAGAGAAGAGACCTTTCCGCACAGCCGCCAGTCCAGCAACCCCGCCGCCCCCCGCAAGGGCCGGACGTCGGACCAGATGTAGACGCCCAACAGCTCACCACGCGGCCCCTTATCCCAGCGTTGGAGATCCACCGAGACGATGCCCAACCCGGGCAGCGGTCCACGGAAGACAGGAGTTGCCACAGGAGACGCGCCGGAAGACACGCCGGAAGACGCGCCGGAAGACGCGCCAGAAGACGCGCCAGAAGACGCGCCAGAAGACGCGCCAGAAGACGCGCCAGAAGACGCGCCAGAAGACGCGCCAGAAGACGCGCCAGAAGACGCGCCAGAAGACGCGCCAGAAGACGCGCCAGAAGACG
>JANOJB010000192.1:0-22601 GCA_031407985.1 Pseudomonadota bacterium
ACCGCCGATGACTGTCTTGGTATCGCCGCCGTTGAAGGTGCCGGAGTTGATGGTGAAGTTTCCCAGGGTTGTAAGGCTGTCGCCCGAATTTTGCGTGACCGTTCCCGCGCCCGAGTTCATGGTCAATGAATTGACCGTGACGCTGGAGGTAATCGTGCAAGTGGATGTTCCCGAGCTGCTGAAGATCACGTCGTCATCCGAATCGGGAATGACAGCGCATGACCAGTAAGTGGTCGACGCGTTGAAGTTGGCGCTGCCCGCGCTCCGGGTCCACGTGCAGCTGAGGGCATGAGCCGCTTCCGCCGTCAGAAACCCCATCAACCCGACTCCGACGGTCAGGACGCACCGGAGGACACTTCGCAGTCCGCCTCGACGCCGTCGACGCGCTAGAGAATCAACGTCGAGGAGACCGGGGAGTACGCGGGCAGATCCAACTGCCTCGTTCGCGCGTGCTGCGCCGGGCACTGCCACCGCGATGGTCGCCGCAATGCCTGTTCGAACGGTCTTCAATTCACCATCCTCAGCATTAGCCTTGACGCCGATCATCGGCTGAGCGGGCGGTGAACTGAACACTTCCCGCCGGCCAGTTGGGGTAGTTCGTCGGTGTCGCCCCGTTCCTTACATCACATCGGCTAGTCGGACCGCGGCAGCAGCGCCTGGGTACCCGCGCGTGCAGCCGCAATGAAGGCCGCGACCCGGGTGGCGTCCTTCACTCCCGGGGCCGATTCAACGCCGCTGGCGACGTCCACACCCGCCGGACGCGTGGCGGCAATGGCCGCGGCCACGTTGCCGGCGTGAAGGCCGCCCGCCAACAGGAACGGAGACGCAGATCCTGCCGCTGCGATTTCCGTCCAGGGAGGCGTGGTTCCCCCACCCCCGTATCCATCGACGAAGGCGTCGTACAGGAACAGGTCGGCGTTCCACAAGGCGGCTTCGGCAAGCGAGCTTTGATCGCGCACGCGGATTGCCCGGACCAACAACACCGGCGGCAGAGCCGCGAAGTCACTGGGACGTTCGTCGCCGTGCAACTGCGCCCGGTCCAGACCAAACCGCTCGACGGTCTCCAACACCTCGACGGCGGTCGCATTCACGAAGACACCGAACTTCAAGACCCCGGGCGGCACGGCCGCCAGCACATCGGCCGCGGCGTCACCCACGAAGCGTTTCGAGCCCGGCCAAAAATTGACGCCAATCGCGTCGGCCCCCGCATGCGCGACCATGGCCGCGTCGGCGGCGGTCGTGATGCCGCAGATCTTGATCAAGAAAGACATGGTCAGGGCGTACCGCAACGCGCGATCGTCACAGCGGCGGATGAAACGGCGCCACCGTACGCAGGCGATCCAGCAGGGCCAGCGCCCGGCCGTCGTCGATGGCGGCGCCGGCACGAACGGCACCCGCGGCCAGGTCGGGCACCTGACCGACGACCAACAGCGCCGCGGCCGCCGTCATCAGCGCAACGTTGCGGACAGGTCCGGACGCGGCGTGAAGGGCCTCGGTCAGGATACGGGCGTTCGTTTGCGGATCGCCGCCGCGCAAGCCCGCGGGATCCGTCGGCGGCAATCCAAAATCGCTGGGCGTGATTTCGTAGGTCCGGATCGCCCCGTCGCGCAGTTCAGCAACGAACGTCGGTCCCGACGGCGCGAATTCGTCCAGACCGCCCTCCCCGTGAACCACCATGACCCGTTCGGCGCCCAGGATCTGATGCGCACGCGCCAGCAGTTCACAGCGATCGCGCGCGAAAATTCCGTTGACCGCGAACCGTGCGCCCGCCGGGTTCGTCAGCGGCCCCAACATGTTGAACACCGTGCGAATCCCCAGTTCCTTCCGTGCGCCCGCCGCGTGTCGCGTCGCCGCGTGATAGATGGGCGCGAACAGGAACGCCAGTCCCACCTCGCGCAGACAGCGCTCGGCCAGTTCTGGCGGCGGCGCCGGATCCAGACCCAAAGCTTCGATCACGTCGTGAGATCCCGACCTGGACGACAGCGCGCGGTTCCCGTGTTTGGGAACAATCACGCCGCAGGCAGCAACGACAATGGCCGCCAGCGTCGAGACGTTCACCGATCCCGAACCATCGCCCCCCGTACCACATGTGTCGACCATGATCGGGGCGTCGAATAACACCGGCAGCATGCGCGCGCGCATGGCCCGGGCGGCGCCGACCACCTCGCCCACCGATTCGCCCTTTGATCGAAGCGCGGTCAGCAAACCGCCGATCTGCGCGGGTGTGGCGCCCGCGTCCATGATTTCGCCGACGACGATGGCCATCTCGTCGGCTGACAGATCCTGACGATCGCAGACGCGCGCGATCGCTTCCTTGATGCCGAAACGCGGGCGGTCGAGTCCGAAGTCCAAGGGACCGGTGCTGGAGCGTTTGCGGTCGGTGGTCATGGCCGGCCTCCCCGGGTCAAGAAGTTTCGCAGCAGTTGTTTGCCCACGGTCGTCAGGAAAGACTCGGGGTGAAACTGCACGCCTTCGACCCCAAGCATCTTGTGTCTCAGCCCCATGATCTCCGTGTCCCCCGCGCCATCGGATGTGGTCGCGGTGATTTCCAGGCACTCCGGCAAACTGGATCGCTCGACCACCAACGAGTGGTAACGCGTGGCCTCGAATGGATTCACGAGATCCGCGAAGACCCCCTTGCCGTCGTGGGAAATCATCGACGTCTTGCCGTGCATGACCTGACGCGCGCGAATCACCTTGCCGCCAAAGGCCTGCCCGATGGACTGGTGCCCCAGGCAGACGCCCAGGATCGGGATCCGTCCCGCGTAGGTTTTGATGACGTCCAGGCTAATGCCCGCCTGGTTGGGCGTGCAGGGCCCGGGTGAGACCACGATATGCGTGGGGGCAAGCGTCGCGATGTCCGCGGTGGCGATCTCGTCGTTTCGCACCACGCGCACCTGCTGGCCCAGTTCCGCCAGGTACTGGACCAGGTTGTAGGTGAACGAATCGTAGTTATCGATGACCAACAGCATGACTTACCTTCCGCCCGTGCCCGGACCGGCGCCCCGCCGGGCAATCTCGATCGCACTGATCACCGCGCGTGCCTTGCTCACCGATTCCTCGAATTCAGCGGCGGGAATGCTGCCCGCCACGATGCCGGCGCCCGCCTGGACGTAAATCTTGTCACCCATCGTGACCAGCGTCCGGATCGCGATGGCCAGATCCATGTTGCCCGTGTACGACACGTACCCGACGGCACCTCCATAAATTCCGCGCCGCGACGGCTCCATTTCCTCGATGATCTCCATGGCGCGGATCTTGGGCGCGCCGCTGAGCGTGCCCGCCGGAAAGGTCGCGCGGATCACGTCTCCCGGCTTCAGCCCGGGCGCCAGCGTGCCGCGGATGTTCGACACGATGTGCATCACGTGCGAGTAGCGTTCGACCACCATTTGTTCCGTGATCCGAACCGATCCTGCGGTCGCCACGCGCCCGACATCGTTGCGCCCCAGATCGATCAGCATCACGTGCTCGGCCCGTTCCTTGGGATCGTTGGTGAGCTCGGCTTCCCGCACGGCGTCCTCTTCGGGCGTGGCGCCACGTGGCTTGGTCCCCGCGATCGGACGCAGTTCAATCTCGCCCCGGTCCAGACGCACCAGCACTTCGGGTGAAGCGCCGGTGATGATCGCCTCGGGAAACTCGAGATGGAACATGTATGGCGAAGGGTTGGTCACGCGCAGAGCCCGGTACACATCGAAGGGATCCAGATCGCCGCGCGGCAGCTCGAAACGCTGCGAGTAAACGACCTGAAACGCGTCCCCCGCCAGGATGTACTCCTGGATCTTGCGGATGTTCGTTTCGAAGGATTCCCGGGACACCGTTGTTCCAGGTGCGGGGGGAATCACGGGCGCGGGACTCAACGTTTTCAACGGCGGGGCTGGTCGGGCAAGCCGATCGAGAACAACGTCGATGCGCCTACAGGCGTCGTCGTAGGCGGCATTTACGTCCACGTCGCCGCCCACGTCGGCCGCCGCCACGACCTTCTGCGTACCGTGCAGGTTGTCGAAGATAACGACGGTGTCGGTGATGGCCAGGCAGATCTCCGGGATCCCCAGGACGTCCGGCTTGGTGCTGGGCAACGTTTCGAACCCACGTACGGCGTCGTATCCGATCCAGCCGACCGCGCCGCCGAAGAACCTGGGCAGTCCGGGCGGCACGGCGGGCGAAAGATTCGCGAGGTACTTGTCCACGAAGGCGACCGGGTTGTCGGTCGTCACGTGCTCGGCGACGGCAAATCCAATTTGTTGATCGGGTCCCTGCCCTTGCTCTGGGCGCAAAATTTCGATGTCGTTTCCCCGTGCCCGTATGACGGCCCGGGGCTGGACACCGACGAAGCTGTACGCGGCCCATTTTTCACCGCCGACAACGCTTTCCAGCAGGAACGAATAGGGTCCACGACCCAGCTTCGCGTACGCGGAAACCGGCGTGTCCGCATCCGCCACCACTTCGCGGTAGACGAACGCCAGTCGTCCCTGTCGGGCTAGTTCCTTGAAAGCGGCGCGGTCGGGAATGTATTGCGACATGTTTGGGGCGCGTTTGGGGCGCGTTTGGGGTGATTGGAACGGTCCCTATATACCAGCTTGATGATGGGTCGATCAGCGCGTTGACTCGGGGAGTCCCGCCGACTAGTTTGCACCCCCATGATCGGTGAAGTCCTGAAAGCGGTCGACCCGGAAACCTACGAACTGTGTCGTGCCGAGGAACAGCGGCAGGCCGAAAAGATTCGTCTGATCCCCTCGGAAAACTACGTTTCGAAGGCGGTTCTGGAAGCCTCGTCGTCGGTATTCACCAACAAATATAGCGAGGGCTATCCGGGCAAGCGCTACTACGAAGGCCAGCAATTCGCCGATCCCCTGGAGCAGATGACCATCGATCGCGCCAAGGCTCTGTTCGGTGCCCAGCACGCGAACGTTCAGCCGTACTCGGGATCGCCCGCGAATCTGGCCGTGTACCTGGCGTTCTTGAAGCCGGGCGAAAAGGTCATGGGGCTGGCGTTGCCGATGGGCGGGCATTTGACCCACGGGTGGAACGTGTCGATCACGGGGAAGTATTTCGTGTCCACCAGCTACGGGGTTCGCAGGGACACCGGGCGCATCGACTACGACGAGGTTCGCGACCTGGCACTGAAGGAACGGCCGCAGATGCTGTGGGCCGGCGGGACCGCCTATCCGCGGCTGTGGGATTTCGAGGCCATGGCATCGATTGCGAAGGACATCGGCGCGCGGTTCGTGGCGGACATCGCGCACATCGCCGGCCTGGTTGTGGGGGGCGCGCACCCGTCGCCGGTCGCCGTGGCCGACGTCGTCACGACCACCACCCACAAGACCCTGCGCGGGCCACGGGGGGGCATGATTCTGTGCAAGACCGAATTCGCGCAAGCCATCGACCGCGCCGTGTTTCCAGGGCTGCAGGGCGGGCCGCACGTGCACAACACCGCCGCGCTGGCGGTGGCGTTGAAGGAGGCCGCCCATCCGTCATTCAAGGATTACGCACGACAGATTGTCGCCAACGCGCGCGCCATGGCGGACGAACTGGTGGCCAAGGGTTTCCAGGTCGTGTCGGGCGGTACCGACAACCATCTGATCTTGATCGATCTGTCGAACAAGAACGTGTCCGGGAAGATCGCCGCCAAGGCGCTGGACAAGGCGGGCATCGAGTTGAACTACAATTCGGTTCCCTTCGACACGCGAAAGCCGTTCGACCCCTCGGGGATCCGACTGGGAACGCCGGCGATCACCAGCCGGGGCATGAAGGAAGCCGAGGCGCGCCAGGTCGCGAACTGGATCGATCGCGTGGTCAGCCAGCCGACCGACGAGGTCGCGGAGCGCGTGTTGGGCGAGGTCCGGGAACTCACGAAGAAATTCGCGGCGCCGGGCATCGATTAGCGGCCCTACGCGGTCCAAGGAACCAACAATCATGCCCAACCTGAAGACTCACCTGATTGCGGCGGCCCTACTGGGGACCGTGACGCTGACATTTTCGGCCCCGGTTCGCGCCGAGGTGATCGAACTTATCGACAAGACAAAACTGAACGCGAAGATCATCCACTACTTCGACGGCGTCTACACCGTCGAGGCGGCGGGACAGACGCAGAAGGTGCCGCGCGACAAGATTCGTTCGATCTCGTTTACGCTTCCGCCCGCCCGTGCCGAATTTTCCACGCCCGAGAAGACGTTCGAACGCTGGCGCAAGGCGCTGACCGAAGGCGCGACGGATCGGGTGATCGACTGCTACGCGCTGATGTATCAGGGACTGCTGGCCAGCCAGATCGGCCAGGCCGGCGAGGCCATGAAGAAGATGCAGAAGGAAGTCGAGGGCACCAAGTTTCAGTTAAAGGGATCGTCGACCAAGGGCGAGACCGCCACGCTGAAGGTCCAGCGGCAGAAGGGCGACGATTCCGACACGGGAGAGGTCGCCTTCATCCGCGAAAACGGCGAATGGAAGATGCTGCCCCCGCAGCAGTAGGCACCCCGCCCCGCATGTCCCGCCGTTCGCGCTCCGCGCTTTTTCCCAGCTGCATTGCCGCGGCATTTGCCTGCGTGCTGGCCGTCGGTGGCGTGGCCTGGGCCGCGCCCGGTCTTCGCCTGAACCTGGACCCGGTCCGAACGTCCGACGCGCGTTCCGTGGCTCCTGCCCTGCTGGACCTGGCGCAGGCCGAACCCGTTCCGATGCCCGCTACGAAGACAGCGGGCGCGCCACGGACAACGACCGGTCAGGCCGTTTGCGTCGGCGACTCAGATTGTCCCGACAACACCATCTGCGAAGACGGCGCCTGCCGCCGCATCGAGCGCCGGACTAACATCTTCTACCTCTACTATCAGGAGGGAACGTTCCGCGAGATTCTCGGCTTGTACTGGTCAAAGCGCGGCGCGACCGGGTTCACCGTCGTCGCGCCCTTGTACTGGAACTACTTCAGTCCGACCACGCGGACGCGCATCGTCGCGCCGTTCTACTGGCGTTTCGAGGACGATACCGCGCGGAGCACGTTGACGGTCATCGTGCCTGGGCTGCCGGTGTCGTGGAGTCGCCAGCCGGGAGCCAGTTCGTTCGGGGTCTGGCCGCTGTTCTACGTGTCGACCAAGTTCGGTTGGGCCGCGCCGCTGCTGGGATCGTTCAAGATCGCGGATCCCGACAAGGGAACGGCGTTTGGATCGGTCGCGTTTCTGGGTTGGTGGAGTCGCAATCCCCAGGGCGCGTTCGATATGGTTCTTCCGTTCTACGTATCCAAGCGTTCGCCGGCGTCCAGCTTTACCTTCGCGTTGCCGTTGAACTTCTACTGGCGAACCGGCGACGACGCGCGCACGTTGGCGATTCCGTTTTTCTATCGTCATTCATGGAAGACCGGTTCGTCGACCTACTCACTCCTGGGATACACCCGTCACCAGGGTCAGGAATCCAGCGGATCGATCGCCTGGTTGTACTGGTTTGGCCGCGACGAGGGCCGGAATCGATCCTCCGACGTTCTGTTCCCCTTCTTGTGGAGTTTTCGGGGACGGACCAGCGGCACGTCGATCTTCTTTCCGTTTGTTTGGGATTTCCGGGGACGGGATGCCCGGACGACCGTGGTGGTGCCGATCTTACCGATCGTGCACGTCCGCCAGGGAACCGGCTGGTTCACCACGGTCTTCCCCTTCTGGTGGAGCGGAGGCAACCGCGGCGACGCCGCGAACAGCGATTCGGATGCCCGCGCGGAGCGTGACAAGAAGTCGGTCACACCGTGGCGCTTCCAGATGTTGTTGCCGTTGTTCTTCTGGAAGGAAACCGACCGGGGCGCGAAGTTCACGTGGTTGAGCCCGATAGGTGGTTACAGCCGAGACGAGCGAACCAAGTCCCGTACCCTGGCACTGCTGCCGGGATTGTTTTTTCGCCGCGATCCCTATCGCGCGATCGACGTCGTGACGCCGCTCTACATCCGTCACCACAACAAGGATACCGACGCCACCACGCGCCTGATTTCGTTGCTGCTGTACCTGCGGGACGATCCCGGCGGTTCGACCAAGGTCCTGTTTCCCCTGTTCTGGCGATTCCACGATCGGGTGACCGACGGGCGCGCGACGGCGGTGCTACCGTTCTTCTTGCACCGGTCGGGACCGCGCGACAGCACAACGTTCGCGGGAATTTTCCCCGTGTGGTTCTACCGGCGTCAGATGGCGGATGGCGGCTGGGGCGCTGGGTTGTTCCCGCTGGCCTTCTTCGGACAGCGGGGCGACGCCGGTCACGGCATCGTGTTTCCGTTGTTCTGGCGATTCACCAGCGCCAAGGGCAGCACCACCGCGTTCTTGCCGCTCTTCTTTACCAGCGGCGATCAGTCGGGACGCGACACGGGCATGCTGCCTTTGGTCTTTTTCGGTCACCACGGAACGTCGTCGTATCAGATTCAGTTTCCGCTGTTCTGGCGGTTCGCGGACGAACGAACGCGGACCGCCACGACCGTCACGCCGCTGGGATTTTTTGGCCGGTCACCGGAGGGCTGGCGCGCGGGGGTGGGACCGTTGTTGCCGATCGTCTGGGCCGGTGGCGGCGGACCGCGACGTCACTTCGTGCTGTTCCCGCTTTTCTGGCATTTCGCGGACGACAAGCAGGATCAGAACACGACCGTGGTGGCGAACTATCTTCACCGTCGCCACGGGGGCGAGACCACCGATGCGTTCTTCCCCCTGCTCTACTACCGGCGCGGTGCACGGCCCGGCGGCACCGATGAGACCAGCTTCACCTTGTTTCCGTTGGTCCACTACCGCAAGGATGCGAACACCCGTTTGTTGCTGACGCCGATCGGAGCATCGGTCACCGGTCCGCGGCGGGCGGCGGGATTTCTGGGGCCGTATCTGTGGTACCAGGGCCCCAACGTCACGGCCGCCGGCATTCCCTTCCTGTATGCCAACGTCTCGCAGGCCAACACGGGCGAACGCACCCGCCAGTGGGGGCCGGTGTTCGCGATCGACGGGCCGGGTCGTTCGGCGCGCGTGTTTTTTCCTTTCTTCGGGCGCTATCAGGACGCACACGAGACCGACACCTACGTTTTTCCGAGCTACTTTCGGCAGCGCAAGGCGGATGGCTACGTGGTGGACACCCTTATCCCGCTGTTCTGGCATTCGCGCTGGCGCGAGCGCACCACGACGATTATCGGCCCCTGGTACAGCCGCCAGGGTTCCGAGGTCCACAACACGGGGTTGGTGCCCTTCTATTTTTGGGCAAAAAACGCGACGCGAACCCTGCTTTGCATCCCGCCGCTGCTGACCTTCCACCACCACAACTTCAAAACCAACGATGTGACCACATGGGTTGGCCCCTTCGTGCGCCGTCAATCGCCCGATCGTGAAGCGACGGTTCTGTTCCCGTTCTGGTGGTCGGGCCGCGAGGGCCAGCGGAGTCACCGGGTCCTGGCGCCGTTCTATTGGCATTCCGAGAACGCTGCCACCGCGACCGCGTGGACGCTGGCATTTCCGTTCTACTGGTCGACCCAGGGTACGTTGCGCACGCGCGCTTTGCTTCCGGTGGCCTGGTACACGCGTGACAGCGAACAGAAGACCGGAAGCGAGGCGCTGCTGCCGTTCTTCTACGCGTCGCATGGACCGAAGCACTTCACCATCCTGACGCCGGTGGGCGGCGTGTCAAGGTCCGTCACAGAGCGCACCTGGTACGCGTTGTTGTTGTACGTCAGCGACGCGGTCGAAAGCAGGACGCGTGTCTTGTTCCCCGTGTACCTGAATCGCCTGAATCTGGTTACCGAAACGCGGACCCGCCTCTTCCTGCCTTTTCTTCACTTCTCGCGGTCGTCACCAGAGAAATCCCTGTCGACCTGGTTCGCCCTGTTCTGGCGGCGCACGGACGTGGCGTCCGCGACGACGTTGCTGTTGCCGTTGTTCTTCGACGTCAACGACTACCGGCAAAAACGCACAACCGTGTTGTTCCCCCTGTTCCTGCGCCACGCCGATCACACGACGGGTGAAAGCATCTGGCTGGCCCCGCTGATCTATCGGCGCAGCTCCCTCACCACCTCGACCACGGTCGCCTTCCCCCTGTTGTGGGATTTCAAGGGCAAAGACCGCCGGACGACGGTGCTGTTCCCCCTGTTCGCGCGCTGGACGCGGCCGACGCACGCCGCGACGTACATCTTCCCCATCTTCTACTACCGCAAGGGGTTCGCCGCCGACGCGCCCGCGGGCACGCCCGACGGAACCTGGCGCCTGTTCGTGCCGCCGCTGTTCGACGCCGCGGTTCGACGACCGGGCGATCTGCGATGGGAGATCCTGGGTGGGCTATTCGGCAAGGAACGAATCGGCCGCAACCACTACCTGAAAATCCTCTTCTTCAGCTTCCAGACCCAGAAGGCGTCCGCGGTGCAAACGTCCTGGTACGGCCAGCCGCGGCGCACGACCCGCGTGCGTCCCGCGCGTGGGCTGGCGACGAACGCCTGGTGACCGGGGTGATACGCGCCAACTTGGTCGCCAGAGCTAGTTCGCATCCAGGTGCTCGCCGCGCGCATACCGCCGCCACGGGCGGCAAGCCGTGGTGTCATCCACGACCACCGGATTGATTGACGTCTGCCGCCCTGTGCAGTCCGAGGTCGACGTCCAACGCATGTACCGTCCGCCCGGGATCCACGACGCAGGCGTGTTGGACAGATTCAAGGAAAACGCGCTGGGGTTGATGACCGTGATCGTCCACAGGCCGTTGGCGTCGAACAGGATGGGAACCGATCCCAGCAGGACGCGGTTCCCATTGGTCAGTCCATGTGGGGCGGCGGTTGTGACCACCACCGGGTTGCCGCCCTGGACGCTTGAAACGTTGGCGAACGGACATTCCGCGCCGTCGCCGTCGTGGTCGATGCAGACGTGCAGCGGGCGCGACACCTGGGTGTTCCCCAGCCGATCGATCGCACGCACCGCCAGACACGCGGGCCCATCCTTGATGTTGTTGCCCAGACTGTCGAACTGGTTCCCGACGCACTGGACCGTTCCCGGCACGACGTTGGGGATGGCCCAGATCGCCGGGCTCAGCGTCTGCCGGGCAGGGATGGCAATCGTGAGGCTGCTGGTCTTACACAGCAGCGGCGGCAGGAGGGTGTCGTTTCCTATGCCGCAATCGGGGAAACCGCCCATCGGAACGTTTGGATCGGCCGTGAAGTCCGCCGCGCCGGTCGGTGGAACCGACGCCAGGTTGATCATCAGGGCATCCTGCGACGACATGGGCGTGGTGGTGGGTACCAGTTGGGGATTGACCGCATCGCAGAGCCCGTCGTTGTCGGAATCGACCACCAGCGCACGATTGGTGTTGTCCAGGACCAGCAGCTCCACATGGGCGGGATCCAGGCCCGCCATCGGCGTGACATCCGCGCCTCCGGCGGCCGGTGTGTTCCCCTCGTCCTCGACGCGGGCGCGTATGTCGAACAGCTGCAGCACCAGATCTCCGTCGTTGACCGCGTCCGTGCCCAGCGGATCGAACTCCCAACTGCAACGCCAGCTTCCGTTCACGTTGCGACGAATCCTCAGATCCGCGGGCGGATCCAGATCGGCCAACGGCGGTGTGTTGTCCACCGCGACGGTGTATCCGATGTTGGCTTGGTTGCCCGGCAGATCCGACGCGCGGAACGAGATCGTCGGATACAGCACGCTGTTGCTCAGGCGGCGCGTATCGAACAGGTGTGCGTAGTGTTTTGAGTCGTTGGGGTCCTTGTCCAGTTTCACCTCCAGCGAGGTGCCACCGTGCGCGACCACCGCGATGACCGTGTTGGCGTCGACGCCAGCGGGATCCGTCACGTCGGTCTCGATGTTGACGATGCCGCCGATCAGGGTGCCGGTCGCCGGTTTGGCGTTGGCGAATGTCGGGCCCGCGTCGTCGAACACGAAGCGCACCACGACCGGGCGCGCCGCCACGCCGGCCGCGTTGGTTGCCGCGACATCCAGAAGCTGCGTCCCCGACAGGGGCGGCATCGCGATGGTTTCAGCGACGGTAGCCTGGTACAGGTTGCCCGTGACGGTCAGGGGTAACACCGGCAGACTGGCCACGCTGATACTGACCGTGGGGGCGGTGGTCGAAAACGGATCAATGACCTGCACGCTGACGAAGATCGATCCGCGCGCCGCCTGTTCCGCTGTGGGAGATAGCACCTTGATGATCGGGCCGGCGTCCGCCCGAAAGGTTCGCGCGACCTGCGCGGTGACACCAGCCAGCGTCGTGGCCACGACACGCAGTTCGTAGGTGCCGGTCGTCAGGGCTGAAAGATCAATCGGCGTGTCGCCGAAGGTGTAGACGGTCGTGCTGGGCGCGACCCCGGTGGCCGCGTCGGGGTCCGGGACGGTGCCGGCGTCGGTGCCGGCGTCGGTGCCGGCGCCTACAACGCCGCCTGTTTTGTTCAGTTGAACCAGGCGGGTGGTAGAGATTCTCGCGGACGCGGCGCCCGTGGACCACAAATCGGCGTCGACCTGTTTGACGTCGTCGCTTCGATTGGCGTCGGTCGTGACAATCACGGTGCAGGCCGGGGCGAATCGCCGCGTGGCGACCTCGATGGATCCCTCCGTGGGTTGGGTGATGTCCAACGTCATCGTCGTCGGGATGGGAGCGGCGTCCGCTTGATCGGAACCGGAAACCGCGTCGTTGCCCCCGGCAACGTCCGGGCCGGCGTCGCCGCCCGTGCCGTCCACAGCCGACGCATCCGTCAAGAGATCCGCGTCTTCGGAACCGTCCGTCGCGTCAGGCGCGTCGCTGGGCCCCGCCTCCCAGACCGCCCGGTCGGGAATTCCCGCTTCGTTCAACGGACGCGGGTCGACCTGCGGCGCGGAGTTGCCACCGCAGCCCCCGGAGGCCACGACAAACAGCGCGAAAGGGATCGCGTATCGCAATGGCCAAACGGAGGGTGAACGCGCGCGCATCTCCTGACGTGATTCGTCAAGAAGGTCGCCAAGCTTGAGCGCCGACTACGGTTCGGCCACGGCGGTTGTGGTCGTGTCGGCGGCGGCCGGAAAGCTGAGGACCCAGAACCAACTGCCACCGGGGCCGGCTTCTTTGCGCGGTACGGCCGTCGAGGGTTGTCGCAGGGCGATCGCGATCTCGAGATCCGCCGCCCTCTGCCTGACGGACACGCGCGTGACGGGCGAAGCGAAGAAGCGCGTTTCCAGCGGCAACTGATCGATGCGCCGGATCGCGCGACATTTCTTGAGCACGAACACAACGCCATCCTTCGATGGGCGCGGTTCCAGTTCGACGTCCGCGGAGACCTGCAACAGCACCTCGCCACCGTCGGGATTCAGGCGAAATCCCGTCCACAGGAGCTGGGGCACGCGACCTGATCGCCAGGCGAACTTCGTCCCGACGGCCGGCGTGGTCGCGGTCGTCGCGCCGGCAACCGGTCGGCGGTCAGTCTCCTTCGCCTCCGCCCCGGGCGTGGACGTCGCAACCATCGCACCCGCGCACAGCGTGACGAGAATCGACGGACGTCTCACGAAATGATCGTAGCACCAGCCGACAAGGGCATTTCCAACGTCTTCTTGAGAATGGCGTTAAACCTACGGGAAATGAGGTGAAACCGGGTCGGATGTGGGCAAGGGATCGCGCGCTTCGCCAAGCAAATCCGCGCGCAGGTCGCCCACCAGGAACGTCGATCCCGCCGCCACGACCAGACCGTCGGGCGCGACGGCCGCACGGGCCGCTTCCAGCGCGTCGCGGGGATTCGCAACCATGCGCACGCCGTCTCCTGTCGCGTGGGGCAACAGCGCGGTGAGTTCCGCGGGCGTCAGTGATCGCTGGTTGGACGAACGGGTCAGGAAGATGGATTCGAAGCGCGGCGCCAAGATCGAGAGCATGGTCGCCGCGGGTTTTCCCGCGACCACCGAGAAGACCAGCGCGCGGCGACGCACCGGAAGTCGATCCAATGCTTCAACGAGGGCCAAGGCCCCTTCGGCGTTGTGGGCGCAATCCAGGAGCACGTCGTTCAGGATTGTTTCCATGCGTCCCGGCCAGACGACGTCGCAAAGTCCGGTTTCGACCGCGCGTGAATCGAGCGTGCGACCCCGTTTGTGTGCGATCGCGCGGGCAAGCGCGATCGCCAGCGCCGCGTTCGAAAGTTGATGAGCCCCACCCAGGGCGGGGCGTACGGGTGGCAGCGCAAAATCGCGACCAAGTCGCCACACGGGCGCCCCGATGCGCGTCGCCTCGGTGACAATCGCGCTGTCGGCCTCGGGGGTCAGCAGTGGCAGCATCAGAGGCACACCGGGTTTCGCGATACCCGCCTTCTCGCGCGCGATGTGCCCCAGCGTTGGTCCCAGCAGCTCAGCGTGATCCATCGCGATGCTGGTGATTGCGGTTGCGACCGGTTCACACACGGTCGTAGCGTCCAGTCGGCCACCAAGGCCGGTTTCCAGAACAACGGCCTCGACGCCGGCTTCCGCGAACGCCATGAAAGCCAAAACGGTCGCCAGCTCGAAGTACGTCAACCCCGCGTCTATCGCTGGATCGCCCGCCAGCATCGCGTCAGCCAGCCGGGCCAACCGATCGCCATCGATCTCGGCACCGTCGATGCGGATGCGCTCAGTGAATCGGTTCAGATGCGGCGACGTGTAGAGGCCGGTGCGGATCCCGGCGGCGCGTAGGATCGCCTCGGTCATCGCGGCGGTCGAACCCTTGCCGTTCGTACCGGCGATCTGAACCGAGACCCCATGCCGTTGCGGATCTCCCAGGCGCGCCAGCACAAAGCGCGTGCGGTCAAGACCCAGCACCACTCCCGCGGCACGGGTGCCATCAAGACGCGCCAGAAGGTCGACGTAGCGCATGGGGCGGGCGCGCGGGGCGCCGGTCAGATCGACCGCGGACCCAGCAGCCTCAGCAAGCGGGCCAGCGTGTCTTTCAGATCGTGGCGCGCGACGATCTTGTCAAGGAATCCGTGGTCGTGCAGAAATTCGGCGCGTTGAAATCCGGGTGGCAGGCGCTGCCTGATCGTATTCTGGATGACCCGCGCGCCCGCGAATCCGATCTGCGCCTTGGGCTCGGCGATGATCACGTCGCCCAACATCGCGAAACTGGCGGCCACGCCACCCGTCGTCGGGTGCAGCAAAATGGACAGATAGGGAATACCTGCATCGCGCAGGCGTCCCAGCGCCGCCGACGTTTTCGCCATCTGCATCAGCGACAACACGCCCTCTTGCATGCGCGCGCCGCCCGAAGCCGAGAACACCAGAGCGGGGACGCGGCGCTCCAGGGCGCGTTCGAACAGGCGGGTGATCTTCTCTCCGACGACGGAGCCCATCGATCCGCCCATGAACTCGAACACGAAGAACCCCGCCTCGACGGGGATCCCGCCGATGGTTCCGGCGCCGACCCGAATCGCGTCGGACGCCCCGCCCGACTTCCGGGCGGCGCGGATGCGGTCCACATATCGCTTGGTGTCCTTGAAGCCCAGGGGATCGATGCTTTCGATGGTCGTGTCGGATTCGACGAAACTTCCCTCGTCCATCACCAACGCGATGCGCCTGGCGGTGGGCATCGGGAAATGATGGCCGCAGGAACGGCACACGAATTCGTTCTGTTCGATCTCGGCCGTCAGCAGGGCTTCCCGGCAGCCCGGACATTTGGTGAAGACCCCGGCCGGGACGCTGCGCTTCTCGGAGGCGCTGCTGTCGTCGTCACGTTCTCGCTTGTACCAGGCCATTTTGGCGCGGGCAGGATACCACGCGGCCGCGTCCCTCCGGCCGCATCCATTTGCTAGACTGCGCGGCCGTGAACTTCGGTGGTTGGCTTCCCCTGAATGACGCGTCGGCCGCCGCGCCGGACGTGCCGGGAATGCTGCAGGCGCGTTCCGAGGAGCTGCGTCCCTATCCCCAGGGCAAAAGCGCGATGGTCTGGTACGCCCGTTGCCGTCCCGACGAGACGTTGCGCCACTACGTCCACGGACGTGGCGTCCCAGCGCTGGACCGGGCGGCCGCCCTGGGTGCCCGTCTGGTCCGTTTCGGGGCTTCGGCCTCCCCTGACCTGGAATTCGACCGATTGATGAGTCGATTCGTCGATCGTTTTGGTGCACCTCCGCTGGCCAACGCAGCGGGCGACGATGATGACGATGACAAGAAGGAGCAATGACGTTCGTATGGCTGAAACCGATTCACCAGGAATGACCTACCGGGACGCGGGCGTCGACATCGACGCCGGTGACAGTTTGGTCGAACGCATCAAGGGCCACGTTCGTCGGACCATGCGCCCCGAGGTGATGACCGATCTGGGCGGGTTCGCGGGTCTATGCGCGCTGCCCACCGGGTACCGGGAGCCATTGCTGGTTTCGTGCACGGACGGTGTCGGCACGAAATTGAAGCTGGCGTTCCTGACCGGGAAGCACGACACCATCGGCATCGATCTGGTGGCGATGAACGTGAACGATCTGGTCGTCTCGGGCGCCGAACCCCTGTTTTTTTTGGACTACTTCGCGTCGGGAAAACTGGACGTAGGCGTGGCCGAGCGCGTAATCGCCGGGATCGCCGATGGTTGCCAGCAGGCGGGCTGCGCATTGCTGGGCGGTGAGACCGCCGAACTTCCCGGGTTCTATGCCGCGGGCGAGTACGATTTGGCCGGGTTCTGCGTCGGGGTCGTCGAGAAGAGCCGCCGCGTTGACGGCAGCGCCATAGAGGCGGGCGACGTGTTGTTGGGTCTGGCGTCGTCGGGATTTCATTCCAACGGGTATTCGCTGGTACGCCGCGTATTTCTGGATCACCTGAAGGCGGATTTGGCCCGTCCCGCCCCGGGCATGAACGCCCCGTTGGGAGAGGTCCTGCTGGCGCCGACGCGTATCTATGTGCGTTCGATTCGAAAGGTGGCCGCGGCCGGTTTGTTGCGCGGCGCCGCGCATATCACGGGTGGTGGCCTGGTCGACAATCCGACCCGCATGCTGCCCCCGGGCGCGCACCTGAAATTGCAGATTCGCCTGGGAAGCTGGCCCGTACCCCCGGTCATGAGCTTCCTGGCCGAGGCGGGGCGCGTGGCACCCGATGAGATGCGCCGGACGTTCAATCTGGGCATCGGCATGATCGTCTGCGTGTCCGCGGCGAACGCCGCCGAAACGCGGCGCTTGCTGGAGGCCGAGGGTGAACAGGTGTTTGACATCGGCACCGTCGCGGCGGCCGATGCGCCCGACGGGCCGGTGGAATTTCTCGGCGGGCCATGAACGTCGGGATCCTGGCCTCGGGGAGCGGATCCAACCTGCAGGCGTTGATCGACGCCGGTGCCCGCGGGGAGCTGGGGCGGGCGCGCATCGTGGTCGTGGGAGTCAACGTCGCCGATTGCGGGGCGCTGGGTCGGGCTGGGGCCGCGGGGCTACCGACGTTCGTGCTGGGCCATCGGGACTTCCCTTCGCGCGAGGCTTTCGACCAGGCGTTGGTCGCGGCGCTGGAAGGTCACAATGTCGAACTGGTCGTGCTGGCCGGATTCATGCGCATCCTGACGCCGGGATTCCTGGCGGCTTTCCCGGGGCGGGTCATCAACATTCATCCCTCGCTGTTGCCGGCATTTCCCGGCGTGAACGCCCAGGCCCAGGCGTTTCGTTTTGGCGCGAAGATCACGGGTTGTACGGTTCATTTCGTGGAGCCGAACGTGGACGCCGGACCCATCATCGCCCAGGTGCCGGTGCCGATTCTGGACAACGACGACGACGAGCGCGTGCGCCTGCGCATCCTGGCGGAGGAGCACAAGTTGTTCCCGGCCGTGGTTCGGGCGATTTCCGAGGGCAAGGTCAAGATCGAGGGACGCCTGGTTCGGGTAGCGCCCGCCTAGTTGGCGGAGCAACCGTCGAGGCTGGACAGACGAACGCGAAGATCGCCGATGGATACGAATTTCTACGACGTCATTGTCTGTGGTGCCGAATTCGCCGGTGTCGTCGCGGCGGCCTTGCTGGGGCGCAGGGGATTGCGCGTGTTGTTGCTGGGCCACGATGGCGAGCGGCCTACGTTGGAGGCCGGAGGTCTGACCCTGTCCCGGGGACCCGCGTTGCTGCCGTCGCTGGATACGCCGCCGGTGGCGCGCGTCCTCCAGGAACTGAGCCTTTTGCAGGTCATGCGTCGTCGGGCGCCGCCCATCTCACCCGGTTTCCAGGTCGCGTTGCCCAAACACCGCTTCGACGTCACAGCCGACGAAACGGCGTTCCGGCAAGAGCTGCTGAGGGAATGGCCGGCGGACGTCGAGCGCATCGAGGCAGCCGTCGCGCGCATGGCGCAGATCAGCGCGCTTGTGGACCCCCTGCTTGCCACCGAGCTGACGTTGCCGCCTGACGGATTCTGGGAGCGACGGGAAGTGGGTCGCATCGAATCGATGCTGCCGCGGGCGGGGATCGACCCGTTCGGCGCACTACCCGCGCACCATCCCTTCAGGGCCGTCGCCGCGGCACCGGCGGTTCTGGGGGCCGGGTTTGGACCGGGCGATATCGGAACTGTGACGCTGTCGCGGGCTTTCGATCAGGCGCGCCGCGGACTGCATCGGCTGGAAGGCGGACAGGCGGCGTTGTGGAGCCTGTTTCTGGAAAAGATCGAAACCTTCTCGGGCGAGCGGCGCGAGAAGGTGCTGCCTGTCGAAATCATTCAGAAACGTGGGCGGGCGACCGGTCTGCGGGTACGTCCGCGCGACGAAACCATTGGGTGCCACACGCTGGTCTGGGCGGGACCGGCCGCCGCCGCGCTGCCCTTGTTGGGGGGAACGGGTGGGCGCAAATCCCGCGACGCCGCGCTGGCGTTGCGCCCGGTCTGTTACCGCTACACGTTGTCCATGCTGGTGCGGCCCGAAGCGCTGCCCGAGGGGATCTCGTCACGCGTGTTCGTGATCGCCGATCCGGGGCGGGCGTTGATCGAGGAGAACGCCCTGGCCGTGACCGTGGGCCAGGTCAATCCGCGAGAGCCGGATCGCGTGCCACTGTGGGTCGACTGCCTGGTCCCGGCGCCCGCGGTCGAGGCGGGCCCGGGTCATCTGGGCGGATTGCGCGGCCGCGTGCGCGAGCGGCTGGGTCGCCTGATCCCGTTCTTCGACGAACACCTGATCGCGCTCGCGTCCCCGCACGACGGCTTGCCGCCCGAGATCCCGGGCACCCGGGCGAAACTGCTTGCCGTGCCGGCGCAGCCCATGCCGGCCGTTTACAGCGCCGAACAGATGCGTGCCTTCGATCCCAGCGGTATTCCCCACGGTGCGCTGGGAATCAAGAACCTGTTCATGGTCAGCCGCGAAAACTTGCCCGGACTGGGACTGGAGGGCGAGCTGATCGCGGCCTGGGGTCTGGTGCGTCTGGTGACGGCCGCGCAACCACGCCGGGATCTTCTGCGCCGGCAAATCCTGGTCGGCGAGTCGTAACGAGCAAGCGCTAGGTGCGCCGGCAATACGCGGCGATCAGCTGCTGGTGCTCGGGGCGGACCGCGATAAAACGGACACCGGTCCTGCGAAACCGCCCCGCCTTGCTGTCCGAGACGATCTCGCCGCGTGCCACGATCTCCTCGCGCGATCCGGGCAGCGCGAAGCGCAACGCGACCTCGGTGCGTGGCGGATGCGACAGGCCCTTGGCGTGTTTGATCGTAATGCCGCCGATCGCGATGTCCTCGGCCTGGCACAGATGCACGTGCGCGCCGTCCGCTTCCGAAACCGCGAAGGTCGTCGGCACGCGCCCCATGCCCCGTCGGTCAGCAGGATCACTCATGCCCACGGATGTTAGACCCATCCACGAAGGTCGCAAGAAAATGAAGGCCGGGCTACCCCCGCGCCGGCGCGTCCAGCGGGCGGGCTTCGTCGATCAGGAAGTTCGGGATCCCGTCTTCAATCGGGTACAGCAGCCGGCAGGACTCGCAAATGAAACCCGATTCATCCGGTTTCAGGTGAACGGCACGCTGGCATTTCGGGCAGGCCAGCATGGCGGCCAGTTCCTTGTCGAAGGGCATGGGCTGTTCCTACCGCTTGCCGGGCGTCGCGCCAAGCGGGAACGGCGACGGGCCGTGCCTTTGTCGTACCCTGTCTTTCTCGCGACCGTCGCGCCGCTGCGTTACGCTGCCCTGATGAAGCGTGTCGTGTTCGTCGCGCTGTTGGCCGGATCCCTGGGACTGTTCGCCTGGACGCTGCGGCGTTTCACCCGGCAGATCCTGGCTGGCCGTGCCGTGGATCTTGGGGGGCGCACCGGCGATCGGCTGTTGTCGGTCCTGACGTTCTTCTTTGGACAGAAGAAGGTTGTGGAAAAGGCCACGATCCCAGCCGCGCGCTGGCAGCGGTTGGTGACCGCCATCGGCAGCAAGTACCACTTCCTGATTTTCTGGGGGTTCATCGTCATCACGATCGGCACCGGGGAAACCTTGGTGCAGGGACTGGTTCCCTCATTTTCACTGGCCCTATTGCTTGGCGACACCCTGGCGCCCGCGCTGTGGGCGGTGATGGACGTCGCGAACCTGATGGTCCTGCTGCTAATCGGATTCGCCGTATTTCGCCGCGTGGTGCTGCAGCCGCGCCTGATTCCCATGAGCCGCGACGCGGGCGCCATCCTGGGCGCCATCGCGACCTTGATGGTGACCCATCTGGGGACACACGCTTTTCGCGGCGTGGTCGCCGGTGCGGTCGAGCCGGGATACCCGATTTCGGGCCTCCTGGCCGCCGCATTCACCGGTGTGTCCGCGGAAACCGCCGGTTTTTTGGCCGAGGCCTTGTGGTGGATTCACGTCGCCGTGGTCCTGGGATTCCTGAACTATCTGCTCTATTCGAAACACAGCCACATCATGGCGGCGCTGCCCAATATCTATTTTCGCAATCTGGGTCAGCGCGGGATCCTGCCCAAGTTGAATCTGGAGGCGGACGACATCACGCAGACGGGCGTCGTTTCGGACTTCAAGGACCTGACCTGGAAGTCGTTGCTGGACGGATTTGCCTGCACGGAATGCGCGCGCTGCACGAATGTGTGTCCCGCGTACAACACGGGCAAGCCGTTGTCTCCCATGCAGGTCATTCACGACGTGCGCGACGACATGAAGACGCGCCTGCCGGATCGCGGACTGCTGGACCACCTGCTGGAGCGTTTTCAGCACGGATCCGCCGCGGCCGACAAAGCCAAGGAGATCATCCCACTGATCGGCGCCCGAACCTCCGAGGAGGTGCTGTGGGCGTGCACGACCTGCGGCGCCTGCCAGGAGGTGTGCCCCGTCTTCATCGAACACCCCGAAAAGATCATCCAGATGCGCCAGAACCTGGTGTTGGTGCAGGAGAAGGTCCCCCCCGATCTGGCGCGCACGTTCACCAACCTGGAACGCAACGGCAACCCCTGGGGTATCGCCGCGGACAAACGCATGGACTGGGCCGACGGCAAGGGCGTGCCCACGCTGGACGACAAACCCGACGCCGAGTACCTGCTGTGGGTCGGCTGCGCGGGCGCCTACGACGATCGGATCAAGAAACAGACGCTTGCGCTGGTCGACATCTTGAAAGAAGGCGGCGTCGATTTCGCGGTTTTGGGCCTGGAGGAAGGTTGCACGGGGGATCCGGCACGGCGATCAGGGAACGAGATGCTGTACCAAATGCAGGCGCAGCAAAACGTCGAGAACCTGAACGCCAAGAAGGTGAAGAAGGTGATCACCGCGTGCCCCCACTGCCTGCATACGATCAAGAACGAGTATCCCCAGTTGGGCGGCAACTTCGAGGTTCGCCACCACACGCAGCTGATCCGCGAGTTGGTCGCCGCCGGCAAGATTCAGATGGATCCGGCCAAGACCCAAGGCAAGTCCATCACGCTGCACGATCCGTGTTACCTCGGACGTTGGAACGGCGAATACGATGCACCCCGCGACGTGTTGGACGCCGTGCCCACGACCAGCGCGCGCACCGAACTGCCCCGCAACCGCGAGAACGGCTTCTGTTGCGGCGCCGGCGGCGGGCGCATGTGGATGGAGGAGAAGACCGGAACGCGCGTCAATCACAACCGCGTCGACGAGATCCTGGACAGCGGCGCGGACACCGTCGCCACCGCGTGTCCGTTTTGTACCATCATGCTGACCGACGGCGTCAACGACCGGAACGCGGCAGAGAAGGTCCAGGTGTTGAATGTGTCTGAGTTGGTAGCGCGGTCGATGAAGCGGAAACGGGAGATCGAAGCCGGCTGACCTGACATTCGCGGTCGACGGCTGTCATCGAAGGGCAACCGACGCTGCCGTGGTCCGTGGCCACGCGCGCCGGAGTATAGTCCGAACATGGTACTCGGTAGAGCTTTCGCTCTGACGGCGATGCTGGTGGCCGCCTGGCGCATTCCCCCCATCGTGCCGCCCGATGGGGCTGCCCCCGCGGAAGCGCCCGCTTCAGTGGAAGCAAACACCCCACCGGGAGCGCCGGCCCCCGTGGCTCCGGTCGTACCCGCACCGACGGCCCAGGTACCGCCGCCGGATACCGCCGCACTGGATCTACTGCCCCAGGTTCGGGCGTTGGCGCGTGTCGCCGCCTGCTCGCCCGGATCGGAGATCCCCGCGCGGTTCAATCCCCAGGTTGTCGAGACTCACTGCAAGGCGCTGGCGTCGTTGCACGAACAATGGACCAAGCGCTGGCTGGCGCGTGCGCGGCCGTTTCTGGAACAGGTCGTCCCGGCCGATCTTCCGACGCGCGTCGTCTATCCGTTCGGCGGCGGCGATCTG
>JANOJB010000197.1:0-9294 GCA_031407985.1 Pseudomonadota bacterium
TCCGCCGGTGTCGGCATCGTGTCCCACGGTCCCGTAAACGAACGGCGGATCCGACATGCTCCAGTCGTCCATCGCGGCCTGTTTCATCTCGGGGCTCAGCAACATCGAACGCGTACACATGTATCCCGGGCCGCCCTGACAGCCGCTCTGCGCGTTGTTCATCTTGTTGGGCGGGTTGATCTTGTAGTTCACGCACGCCGCGCACGTACCGCCACAGTCGACGCCCGTCTCGGTGCCGTCCTTCACGTTGTTGGTGCACGATCCCGGACCCGTCGCACCACCCGTGCCGACGGTGCCACCGCCGCTGCCCGTCTGGCCCGCGGCACCGCCTCGACCGCCGGTACCACCCGGTACCGTGCCCCCGGCGCCGCCACGCCCACCCGCGCCCCCGGTACCTACCCGACCGCCCGCCCCGCCGGTCTGGCCGCTGCCGGCTCCAGCCTGTCCTCCGGTACCGCCGGTACCTCCGACTCGCCCGCCGGTGCTACCGACCTGACCACCGGTACTACCAACCTGGCCGCCCGTGGTGGCGATCTGTGTGCCCCCGCTGCCGCCTCGGCCGCCCGTGACCCCAGTCTGCGCGCCGCCCGTGCCGGCGGCCGCCGCGTCGCGACCCGGGTCCCCCGACCCCGTCTCCCCAGGCTGCTGGGGAATGCAACCGTACGCAAAACAAGACAGCAGCGTTGCCGTCCATCCAACACCAGAAACCAAGCGGTACCTTGGATTACCATTCGAAGTCATCAGGATGGGCCTCGGAGGTTTGGGGGAAGGGGTCGGCCTAGGACGTGATCGAATGTCCGATTATCGTAAGAGTCGCCATGACAATCGGCGGGCCGATTCTTTTTTGACGCACCCGACTAAGGTCACGACGCGACCTAAGGCGCGGGTTTGGGCGCAGGGGTTGCGGCCGCAGCCGCGCCGCCCGGAATCGCTCCGCAAACAATTCGGTCACCGCCACCGCCCAGCGGCTTCGGCGCGTCGCTGTAGTTGTCGCCGCCGGCATGGATCATCAAGGATTTTCCGGCGACGTCCGCGATGGTCAAACCCACGACCGGCAGCTTGGTCTTCACCTTGCCGTTTTCCGGCACCGTCAGTTTGGGCAGGTCGCCCTTGTGTCCGCCGCCGGCCGGTCCCTTGTGCGCCTTCGTCGAATCGGGATCCCAATGCGGCCCCGCCGACTGCCCGGCCGTCATCTTGCCTTCCTTGTCGGCCGGATCGCAGCTCGGGCGTTCGTGCAGATGAAAACCGTGCTCGCCCGGCGTAAGTCCGGCCACGTCGACAGTCAATTCCACGCCGTCCTTAGTCTGGCGGATGGTCACGCTCCCAACCTTCGCCCCTACACCATCGGCGCTGATCTGATTCAGCGTCACCTTCACGGGCTTCGGCGCCGCCGCTTTCGGCGCGGCCGCGAAGGCCGGCGAGACCAGCAGAAGAGTTCCACCCATCAACAAACTCTTCATCAAGAAACCCATGCTCTTCATGTTTCGCAGTCTAGGCCACCGTGGATCGGGCGGCAATTGACCGCCCGGTTGGTGCGGACGCAGGATGCGCCCATGCGGCGCGGATCCATTGCGGGCGCGGCGCTGGCCGCGGCGGCCCTGGCCCTTGGCCTTTACCTGGCGGAACGTCCGTGGCGAACATTCGTTCCAGCCAGCTCGCCGCATGCGGCGGCCGCCCCGAATCCACCGCCGCCGCTTCCCGAAGCGTTTCCTCCCGATCCCCCCGATGCCCAGCCCACGCAACCCGAACGGACGCCCGAGCCGGGCGAGATCAGTGTGCTGTCGCTGCTGAACGAAATGTCGCGCCTGGATCATCTTGCGCGTTTGCCGGCCGCCAAGTTCGTCGGCAAGCAGCAGTCCAGCACTGATCGCCGCGCGCACACGCCAAACCACCAAGAATCGTGGTTCGCCAACGACGACTTCGTGACCAACGCGCTCCCGAACTTGGTGCGCGTCGACGACTTTCCCGGCGGTGGCAAGCGCTACGTCCTGCTGGACGCGGAAGGTCCGGGCGCCGTCGTGCGCATCTGGACCGCGACGCCCGCCGGCACGTTGCGCATATTCATCGACGACGCTCCGCTGCCCGCGCTGGAAGCGGACATGGGAAAGTTGCTGGCGGGGCAGGTCCGCCCGTTTGTCGTGCCGCTTGGCCAAATCACCGCGAATGGCCACTCGTTGTATTTCCCGTTTCCCTATCGAAAGCGGTGCTTGGTCACACTGGACAGCATCGTATCCATCGATCCGTTTTCCGGGCGACCCGTCGACAAGGTCTACTATCAGATGGGGACCCGCCGCTACCCCGCGTCCGAAGCGCCGAAGGTGCGTCCGTACGCGCCTGCGGAACTGGACCGGGCGCGACCCACGATCACGCGCGTCGCCGCCGAGCTGCGCGGCGGTGCGCCGGATCGCCCGGCACCTGGGCGCACCACCGTCGCGATTCCACAAACGTCCGTCGCCGCCGATCACGCCGCGACCATCACGATCCCCGCCCCGAAAGGCGGCGGAAAGATCAGCGTCCTTCGTCTGTCCACGACCGAGCGCGATCCTGCCCGCCTGCGATCGACGTTGCTGTCGATCTCGTTTGACGATCAGCAGACCGTGCGCGCGCCGCTGGTCGATTTCTTCGGTACCGGCCCGGGGTGGAACCCGTATGCGTCGCTGCCGATGACGGTCACGACCGACGGGCATCTGCTGTGCCGATTTCCGATGCCGTTTCGCAAACGCGCCGTCGTGACGATCTCACGTACGCACGGCGCGGCCGGCTCCGTGGACATCAGCGGCGGCGTCACCGTCGATCCGCAGCCGTTCGGACGCGACACGTTGCTGTTCCACGCCCGCTGGCGCCCACCCGAGACCTTGCGGACGCGCCCGTTTCAGGACTGGCACATCGCCACCCTGACCGGTCGCGGCCACCTGGTCGGTACGGTCCTTGATGTCGACAATCCGCCCGGCGCCGCCTGGTGGGGTGAAGGCGATGAAAAAATCTACGTCGACGGCGAGACGTTCCCCGGCATCTTCGGTACGGGCACCGAGGACTATTTCGGCTACGCGTGGTCGTCGACCGAGCTGTTCGCTCATCCGTACCACGCGCAGACACGCGCGACCGGGCCTGGATTTTCGGGACAGTTCTCGATGAATCGCTTCCATGTCCTGGATCCCATTCCCTTCGAACGATCGCTGCGTTTCGACATGGAGGCCTGGCACTGGACCGACACGTCGATGACGCTGGACGCGACGTTGTACTGGTACGCGCGCCCCGGCGGCACCGACGATTTTCCACCCGGGCCGACGTAGACCGCTTTCAAGTTGGCGCGAGGGCGTGAGCAGCTACCTGGATCAGCGCAGTCATCGGTGTTTTCGACGACCCACGAAACCCGCGCAAGGCGCTCACGCGTCTCTGATCGGGCGACGGGCTAGGGCGGGCGCATTGGCGTCAGAACTTCAGATCCCGATCCAGCGCGGCCAGGCGATGCACGTCTCGGAAGGAAACGATCCAGGTATCGCCCTCGCGGTAGGTGTCGTCGCCGCCGTAGACGACGGCCGCCTTGCGACAAGAGGGGTTGACCCGCCGAAAAAAATCCAGGCCCTTGAAGAAGTCGTCGGTCACGGTCTTCCCGGACTTCACCTCAATGGGAAATAGGACATCCCCAAAATCGAACAAGAGGTCAACCTCGTTCCCGGTATTGTCTCGCCAGAAATACAGCGGCGCCGGAACGCCCCTGTTGTAACGTCCCTTCAGCAGCTCTCCGGTGACGAAGGTTTCAAACAGGGCGCCCCGTCCCGGGTGTGTCTTGAGATGTTGGGCTTTTGTGATTTCGACCAAGGACGCGGCCAGACCACAGTCGAGGAAGTGAAGCTTGGCCGTCTTGACCAGGCGCTTGCCGAAATTCCGGAAGTGCGGTCTCAGGCGGTAGACGAGAAAACTTGTCTCGAGCACGGATATCCACTGGGCGATGGTGTTGTGATTGACGCCGGCTTCGTTACCCAGTGACGAGAAGTTGACGATCTGGGCCGTGCGAGCCGCACACAGGCGAAGAAACAGATCGAACTTACCCAGATCCCTCACGTTCACCAGCGAGCGAACGTCTCGCTCCAGGTAGGTCGCCGTGTAGAACGAGAGCGCGGCGGTTGGATCCAGTTTCTTGTCGAAGAGGCGCGGGAAGAACCCGGTGTAGAGGAGGTCCTCGACCGTGGGGCGGGACCGGGGGTAGGCCTCCTTGTACGAGAAGGGCAAGAGGCGCACGAGCGCCGTCCGGCCCGCCAGAGACTGAGAAACTCCCTCCATCATTTCGAACTGGGCGCTGCCGGTCAGAATGTAGCGCCCGGCACGGGAGTCGGCGTCCACGCGGGTCTGCAGATACGACAGAATTTCCGGCGCGCGCTGGATTTCGTCCAAGATGGCGCCGTCGGGAATGTCATCCAGGAAGCCGCGCGGGTCGGCCACCGCGCGCCGGCGAACGTCGGGAGTCTCCAGAGACAGGTAGGGTTTGCCGGGGAACACCTTCCGGCAAAGAGTCGTCTTCCCCGACTGGCGGGGCCCGGTGATGGTGACGATCGGGTACTGACGCGCCAGTCGTTTCACCAAAGGCTCCGCGTCGCGCGTTCGGATCATGAAGGTGCCAGGCTATTACAGATTGGTATTTGAATCTACAATTTGTAAGACTGCCGGGAAGGCTGCCTGAGCAGGTGCGTCGCGAAGCCGTGTCGAAGGCTGTGCGGGGAGATCCGCTTCGTGATCCTGGTCTTCGCGACGGTGGCTACCGGCGTCCGTTTCTCGGCGTCGGTAACCGCGTTGCCCGCACGAGTGTCACCGCCCGAGCGGCGGCATCTGCGCGGCCAGAATCCCCAGAATCCGCGTGGCTTCCAGTTCGGTCGCGTCGACGTGCAGATGAACGACCACGCCCTGGCGCGCCAGCGTCAAACGGCCGACCAGACCGCCGAAGCCGCTCAGGACCACCAGCGGATTGGTCAGCAGCTTGCGGCGCAGCGCAGGCCATTCCTGCTCCCAGCGGGCAGCGTCGGGTTCGCCCGAAAACTCGGCGTCGATCTCGGCGAACGGTTGCGGCGTCACGCCCAACGTCGCGGTCAGCATCCGCGGAACCGGCAGGCCCATCACGGTCGCGCCGGCAGCTCCGAGCGCCGGTCCATCATCGACGGCGCCGCGCGTCCCCGGCACCACGTCCAGCGCCGGCCGCAGGGTGCGCGCGGAAAACAGGTCCACCGCCGAAACCATCGCCACCGCGTTGGGCGGCAGGACGCTGTCCTCGGCATCGATCCGGCGCACCAACAGCGCCCAGCCGGTGCCGTCGTCCATCGCGGCAGGTTGGCCCCCACCATCGGCGCCTGCGTCGGACCCGCGCGCTCCACCATCCGGGTTCGCGCGCCCGTCACTGCCGCCTTGCGCGCTTCTGCCACCGGGGGCGCCCGATGCAACGGGGGGACGACCACGCAAAATCAGACTCCGGTATGCGGCTGGCGTGACAACCACCAGTTTGGGTGCCGGCAGCAGAATCAACCGCTGGTCTCGATTGCCGGGCGCATCGGCCGCCGCGCTCGCGTTGACGGCTCCCGATGCCCCAGACGCACCAGCGCTCCCGCCCGCCGGGGCAGGCTTGCCCGACCGGCGTTCGGCGAACGGTCTGCCGCGCTCGGTCCGCCACGTCAGTTTTCTCCCGGTGGCGCGCGCCCCCCGTTCCAGTGCCGCCCGCAACGCGCCGTCGGACAGGCGATGTCGCGCCGCCAGGAACGTCACCGTCGCGTCCATGGGATTCGGCGTCGCGATCAGCAACGCATCGATGTCGCGGTACAGATCCACCCCCGTCCCCTCCAGCAGATCGCGCCGATCGGGCAGGTGCAGCAACAGCGCGTCGACGGCCGCCGCGTACGGCGTATCACGCAGACGATCGACCCGCAGCAACGCCGTCACGCGCGATCCTTCCGGCGCGTACGAACGCACGCTGGTGGGCCGCGGCGGCGCGGCGCCCCCGTCGGGATCCGCCTCCGCGCTGTGCGGACCACGCTTGCGTTCGGCCTTGGCTGCGACCTCTTGGGGGTCCGTCTTGTCGACGGGCTGCGGCGTTCGCGGGCGCTGCGGCGCCCGGGGCGGCGGCGCCACCACCGCGTCCGGCCGCTGCTCTCCCGCCGCGGGAAGTCCCAGCGGCAGATCCTGCAAGTCCTCCAGGCGCATCCCCGTGATCTCGACATCGATGGGTGGCCGCGACCAGACCCCCCACAACGACGAACCGACAACAAGAACGCCGGCGGCGGCATGAAACCCCACCGACGCCAGGATCGCCAGCAGATGTCGTCGTCGTGCGATCAACACGGCTGGCCGCAGACCCGCGATCGGTCCGGGCACAGCGTGGGTTGCTCGGCCACCCCGGCGCCGCCGCAGGTCAATTCGCAGACACTCTCGGCGGGACCGGCATCGCCTTCGGGCGGGCATCGCAAGCGGCAACGTCCATTCGGGCATGAAACCTGACACGAACCAGTGCACGTGATGTCGCAGTCCGCGGCCCCTTCACAGTTGACGCGGCTGTCCCGCCCCACGGTCGCCGTGCAACGCTCTTTCACCCATTCGCACGCGACGTTGCAGTGCGCGCCGCAGGTGGTCGCGCAACGGCCCGCCCCCGAACACAGCGCTGTGCAGTCGTCGGCACAAGAGACCGAACAACTGGGATTGGCCTGAGAGCAGCCCAGCGTGCAGTGCCCCATCCCCGGCCCGCACTCGTGGTGGCACGACATACCGACGGGACAGAAACAGATCCCTTCCCGGGTCGGATCCTGGCAGGGTTTCGGGCGCGTGCAGGCCGGCCCCGACACCGTCAGCGCCCACACGGCCACGGCCCCTATCAGGCGAAGCGCGCGCCGACCGACGGGCTTGTCGAACAGCATGCCGCCCGAAAATAACATCCGGTCGACAGGGGATGCGATTTCTTGGTGTGTTTTCAGGCCGACAGTCCAAGCCCGAAACGCGCCGCGACCACCGCGGCGGGGGGCGCGGTGCCCACCGTCAACACCACGCCGGCGCGCGGACGTTCCTGAACGATCTCGGTCAGCGCGGCGCTCAGGAACAGGCCCGCCAGCCGCGCCTCCACGGCGGGATCGTCGGTGGCATCCGCGGCGATCAGGCGCCCCCCCGGACGCAGGGACGGGACCAGTGCGGCCAGCCACCGTGTCATGGCCTCGCCATCCAACGTCGACGCACTCTCGACCAGCAGTGCCCCCACGGTGCCCGTCAGCAGCGGCAGATCCACGCCCGCCAGCGCGACGGCCAGACGATGTCCCGCGGTCACGGCACGCCGGACGACACGGCGTGCGCGCGCCCGCTCCTCGGGCTCGGTCAACAACAGCACGGGGATCCGCGCCGCCAGGGTCTCGCCCATCCACAACGGTCCGATCACGACCGCCGGACCCGCGGCGGCCCCAAGCAGGCGCGTGATAGCTTCAAGCGAACTGGCGCTGCCCAGAGATCCGGAAAGAAGCGGTCCACGCATGTCCACCGAACGTAGCACGACATCAGACACGGCAGGGTCGCTGGTCCTGCCGCTGACCTGCGATGACGTCGAGATCGGCGGCAAGGCGCGATCGCTGGCGCGCCTGGCAGCGCTGGGATTGCCGACACCGCCCGGATTCGCGATCGGCGCGGCGGTGTTCCGCGCGATTGTCTCGCGGGGACCGGTGCCGCCCCAACGCCTGGGGTCAGCGGTTGATCTGGCCGCGCTGGACGCCGCCCGCAACGAACTGGCAACCGCCAAGTTCCCGCCCGGTTTCGAGGACGTACTGACGGCCGCGTTGGATGCATCCGTTGTGGGCGCCGTTGTGGCCGTGGCCCCGATCCGATTCGCGGTCCGGTCTTCGGCAGCCACGGAAGACCGCGCGGGAGCCCTTGGCGCGGGAGTCTACGCTTCGATCCTGCGCGTGCCCCGCGCGGAAGTGTCGGATGCCGTACGGCGCGTGCTGGCATCGTTCCTGACGCCCGCCGCGTGGGTGTATGCCGCGCAACACGCGACGGCCGGCGCGCGACCGGGGCCGGCCGCCACGCGGGCATCGGTACTGATCCATCCGTTCGTCGACGGTGATTCGGCGGGAACCGCCGCCTTCGCGCCCGCGTCGGCAACCACGACCGGGGCTGAACCCGTTCGTATCGATGTCCGCTTCGGTGAACCGACGGCAAAGACGCGCAAACGCGTGGAAGCCGCCGCGCAAGCCGCCGCCGCGCGGTTCGGACCCATCGAGATCGAATGGGTCGCAACCAACGACGACGTCACCTTCCTTCAACTGCGCGCCTACGACCGGGCACCCGATCGGCAACCACCGGCACCACACGGAACCAGCGACACCCAGGCCGCGTTTGCGACCCTAGTGGATGAATTCAGCACCGCCACCGGTGGTGGCTGGACCTGGGACGCGGCGCACAACCCGGGGCCTCTGTCGCCGGCGCAGGCAGGCCTGGTCGCGCTGGTCGACGCCCGTTGCGTGATTGGAATCCGGCAGCGGGTCATCCACGGTTACCTGTTCTGGAAAGCCATCAGGCATCCGACGCCGACGCCGACCCCGGCCACCGACGCCACCAGCGCCACCGACGCGCGCGTGGCTTTCGATCACCTGCGCGCGCAGGTCGAACCAAGGCTTGAAGCGCTGGGCGCCGAACCGTCGCTCGCGGCGGCGCTGGATCTGTATGTTGCGGCCTACCAGCCACTGTTTGGAATTGTCGGACCGGCGTGCGTCGCGGCCCGCAAGATTCTGTCTCGATTTCTCGCGGATCTCTTTCCCGATCGGTTTCCCGATGACACCCCCGATGTCGCAGCGCTGCTTGCTGGTGTTCCGTCGGTGGCTGACCGGCGGCGCGTGGCCGCCATGGCCATCGCGGCGTCGACAGGCGCCGACGAACGGCAGGCCGCGATCGACGGGTATCTGCACATGTTCGGAGATGAGAGCCCGCGCTGGGACGTCGCGGAGCCCACGCTGCGCGAAAGGCCCGAGCGGTTGCTACTGCTGGGCGCGACCCCATCGGTGTTTCCGGTCGATGCCGACGAAGTCGCCGCCACCGTGCGAAACCGCTTGCCTCCGACCGAACACGCGCGCTTCGCGGCGTTCCTGGCGGCGGCGCGTGCGGCGATCGCCGTCGGCGAGGACGACGACGCCCTCTTCGCGCGCCTTCAGGCCGGTCTCCGTCGCGCCCTGTTAGGCCTGGGCCGCCGCCTGGTCGCCGCCGGCCGGCTGGACGCCGTCGACGACGTGTTCTATCTGCCGCTGTCGCTGGCGCGCGCGCTTGACGATCCCCTTTTGGCCC
>JANOJB010000077.1:0-3033 GCA_031407985.1 Pseudomonadota bacterium
GCGGCGGTTGGTCTGGTCGTGACCGCGCGGCAAAAGATCGTCCGCGAATCCCCTGCCCGGGCGTTCGCGGTCTGGAGCGTGTTGGCGGTGTTGCTTGGACCCCTTTCCTGGAGCCACACGGCCACCTGGCTGCTGTTGCCCACCGCGCTGGTCGCGCGATCCAGCGAATCGCGATCGCGGGTCGTGCTGATGATCGCCGTGATCGTCCTGTCCATCCCACGATCAACCCTGTTCGCGCTAGCTGGATCGTTGCCCGTCTCACCCGCCGGCGGCCTGGTACTGGCGGCTCACCTGGGCGCGGCGCTGATCATCCTGATGGTTGCCGTCAATGGCCCGGCTGCCCCTAACGTCCAGAACGATCGCAACCTACCCGATTCCGAAACCGCCTGACCGTGCTTCGGGCACGTGGATCAAACTTCAGGCAACGGCCCCGTGCCGTCGCCCAACATCATCCCGGTCACGCCGACCGTCGCCAGCGTCGACAACAACAGATTGGAAATTTTCTGTTTGGCCGTCTTCGCGTAGACAACGTGTTTGCCGGGGTGCAACGCCCCGCCGCCATGTCCCGCCAGCAGCACGGGCAAATCGTCGTGGTTGTGCCGGTTGCCGTCCGATATGTCGCTGGAAAGAAACACCGCCGAGTTGTACAGCATGTTCGACGTGCCCTCGGTGATGCCCTTCATCTTGGTCAACAGGTACGCGAACTGCTCCATCTCCCACAGACCGATCGTCTGCAGCATGTCGATGTTCGCCACGTCGTTGGCGTGGTGTGAGATGTCGTGGTGCCCGCGCGTGATTCCCAGCGCCGGGTAGGTCTGATTGCTAAGCGCGTTGCCCAGCATGAACGTGATGATACGCGTGGCATCGCACTGAAACGCCAGCACCATCAAATCCGCCATCTGTTTGACCTTGGTCGAAAAATCCGTGGATGCGACCGGCCGCACGCCCGGCGCGCACGTGGCGGTCGTGGTCGATGTGCCGGCGATCTGACGTTCCAGCTCGCGCACGCCCGTCAGATATTCTTGCAGCTTGTTGGCGTCGGTTCGGCCTAACTTCGCCGTCAACCTGGTGGCATCCGCGGTCACCAGATCCAGCACGCTCTTGTTGTACGCACGCCGCTTGGCCGCCGCGGCGTCCGAATCGGTGACGCTGGTGCCCTTGAAGATCTCGTCGAAGATCTTCGCGGGATCCGTCAGTTTGGGCAGCGGCGTCGTGGGACCACTCCAGGAAATATTGCGCGCGTAGGCGCAGCTGTACCCGCTGTCGCAATTCCCCGCCGTACTTCCCGCCTGCATTCCCAGTTGCAACGACTTGATGCGCGTCATCGTACCGATCTGGTTGGCAGCGACCTGGTCGGCCGAAATGCCCAACATGATCTCGGTCTCTGACTTGAACGCATGCACACCCGTGATGAAGCTGGCCGTGCCGGACGCGTGATCGCCTTGATCGTCGGGCTTGCCGGGGGCGTTTTCCAGGCCCGTAATGACCGAGAAGTCCGCCTTCAGCGGTTCGAGGGGCACCAGCATCGACGGCGTGGCGTACCCGGCCCCCGCCGCCGCGGGACGGAACCCGGCCATGTTGATACCGTTCGGCACGTAATAGTAAATCAGCCTCTTGGGCGTCGCTGCGGTCTGGGCGCGCGCCTCCCGCGGCAGCATCGATTCCAGGAACGGCAGCGACACGGCAACCGCGCCGCCCCCCAGAAACGCTCGTCGCGATAGTGCGGGCGACTGATTCATCCGATGTCCGCGAAGTCTCATGGCTCACCCCGGCGGTTGACGAACGTGGGACTTGTGACCAGACGCGCGATCAGATCCTTGAAGTTGTAACCGCCACTTCGGAAGCCGTCGGCCAGAGATCGCACCGTCGGCCCGTCCATGTGTGTGGCGGTTTTCAGATCCGGCGCGCGGCCAAGGGCGAACGTGTACAGTTTTTGCGTCACGCACGCGGCGAACGCCGGATCGCTGGCGATCAAGGCGGACAACTCCTTGGGCCCGCTGAACTGCCTGCCGTCGGGAAGTTTGCCCGTACTGTTGATGACCGCGCCCGCGTCCATCGCGCGGTAGACACCGACCGGATCGTAGTTTTCCAGGCCGAATCCGATCGGATCCATGCGTACATGACAAACGGCGCATTCTGGTTTGAGCGCGTGTTGCTCCAGGCGCTGCCGCAGAGTACCCGTCGCCGTCGGGGCTTCGTCGATCACCGGAATGTCGGGTGGCGGGGCCGGTATCTCCTGGCACAGAAGCTCGTTCAAAACCCACTTGCCGCGCAACACGGGCGACGTGCGCGTCTGGTGCGACGTCACCGTCAGCATGCCGGCCTGCGACAGGAAGCCGCCCCGCTGGCTGTTCCCAACCAGACTGACCTTCGTGGAAGTCGCCGATCCGGTCGCGGGTAGGCCGTAATGACGCGCCAACCGATCGTTGACGTACGCGAAATCCGCGGTCAGCAACTTGTCGGCGGGCAAGCCACCAAGCACGATGTCCCGAAGCAAAAGATCCGCTTCCGCCTTCATGGCCGTACGTAGGGGCGCATCGAAGGTCGGGAACAGCGTGCTGTCCGGCACGACCTCGGCGATCATGCGTGTGTACAGCCACTGTCCGCCGAAGTTGTCGATCAGCGCCTGCGCCTTCGGACTGGCCAACATGCGGTCGACCTGGGCTTTCAGCTGGTCGGTCGTCCCCAGGCGATTGGCGGCCGCCTCGGCGAACAACATGTCGTCCGGCATTGTGCTCCACAAGAAGTACGACAACCGGGACGCCATCTCATAGGGAGCCACCGGATGCGGCGTCAGCGACGTGGCCGGCGTGTCCAGCTCGATGCGAAAGACGAAGTGGGGCGACAACAGGACCGCCCGCAGCGCCAACTTCAAACCGACCTCTACGGTGTCCCCGTTGGTGGTGGCCAGGGTCACCGCCGTCATCAATGCGTCGATCTCGGCGGTGGTCACCGGCCGGCGCCACGCCTTGGGCACGAACCCCTGCAACGCCGTTCGCGCGCAGGTCGCGCCTCCGGTGGTCAGATTGCAGG
>JANOJB010000152.1:0-17511 GCA_031407985.1 Pseudomonadota bacterium
GTTAACCGCAATTAAGGCGGCCATCATAGCGCAAATCCCCGACCGCAAAAGCACGTGTCGGGGGTCCGTCGCGGCGGCTAGACTGGGCTCAGCCCCTGTCGGCCAAATCAGGCCGAGTCAGGCCAAGTCAGGGTCGGGTCAGGTCGGGTCAGCCAGGTTTGTGCCGGGTCTTCAGCGTTTGAAATGCCCGGGCGCGAATGGAGGGATCAGCGTGCCGAAGCTGGCGGATCAACGTGTCGCGCTCCATGCGATCGCCCCCGCGGCGCTCGCCGGGCCCGGCGTTGGCGCCCAACGGGGCGCCCATCGTGCCGCCCGACGTGGGTCCCGGCCTGGAATCCGTCCCAGCCGAAGTCGACGTGGGCGATGACGGTGGTGCCCCCGTGACCCGACGGCTGGAGTCGCCGGCGCCCTGGCCGCGGGCTTGGCGCAGACCTTGCGCAACCGAATGAAGGTCGTGGGCCAACCAGAATCGATAAACCCTTTCCGCGCGAGCGATGCTGACCCCCGTATCGGCGACCAGATCAACGACCGTTCGTGGCCGCGGCGCCGTGTCACCGCCCGAGGTCGCGGGTTCCCTCAAGTGAGCTATCAGGGCTGCGTCGGTCCAGCGGCCGGCCGCCGCGGGTCGTGCGCTTCGAACGTCCGTCGACACGGAGTCCGCCCCGGCGCTTCCAGGAATCAGGGCCAGCACCTCCGCCCTGGGGTACCAGGCCTGACCCATCGCGCCCCGCACCGGGTGCAGGTGCCCCTCTTTCTCAAGCTGGCGAACCTTGAATTCGCTGCCGAAGCCCAGCGCGTGGGCAGCCTCCCGACGCGAAAGATGGTCATCAAACCCAGATGGAGGAGCAGGAAGTCTGCGTGACCGATGGTGGGACGTATTCACCGTCGATATTGATAACCCAGATTATGGGTTCATCAAGTTTATCATCCATGATTAAATCATTGATGAATCAGGCTTATACATCGACCTTATCAAGGTGACAGACACCCGCGTCAATCAAAGGCGTGGAATGCAGCTGTCCGGCTGGCCCGTGGCCATGCCCGGAGCCCAGCTTTGGAACAGGTACGTGGACATGAAGGTTTCGTTCCAACACTCCAATGACGTCGCGGTGCCGCCCGGGGTATCGCCTCCTGTCACTGTCGTGTCCGACCGCCCGGGTCCCGTGCCCAGCCACCGGCTTTCCACCATCAGGGTTTCAAGCACGCCTGTCTCCGGTACCACGTTCGCCGCGAAGGTGAACGTCATCGCGCCGTCTCCGTTTTCGGCGCGCTCGTAAACGTAGGTCGCGCTGATCGGATCAGCCGAGGGAGCGTCAGCGGGCGCGTCCGCCAGATTCAGAATCGTCATCTCGACATGCCGGGGCCACGTCCGGGTTTGATAGTCGATGGTCAACTCCCGCAGCTTGTCGAGGCCCGGAAAAGCGATCCCCGCCAGGCGCGCCTCGTCCAGCGTGACCGTCAGATGACCCGCGCCAACCCGCACGCCACCGGCGGCGTCGAACGAGCCGCCGATGATTTGAGTCACCGGCTGACCGGACGGCAGCACGACGCCGGTCGGTGGAATCATGATCAGCCGGTATTCGAAACGCGGCACGGCCACATCCAGGCGCTTCAGCATGTGGAACTCGATCTGCCATCCGGGATTCTTCTCCGCCGGAAACGGGCCCCAGATGCGCTCGTTCGCGTTTCGGCTGGTCGGATAGTGCGAACGAACCTTTTCGATCAAGGACAGAAAAGCATCGGCCGTCCGGTTGAAACCACGGGTCACGTCCAGGGTCGTCTTCCAGGCCTCGGCGGTGCCGGCGGTCACCAGGTTACCCCGGCGCGGAACCTCGATCGTCACATCCTCGCGCTGGGGGACGGCGCTCATGAACTCCAGATCCTCGTTCGAATAGTTGCCGCAGCCAGCTGGTGCCAACACGAACACGACAGTCAGCACCGATACCAGCGCCGCCACACCGCGGCGCGGCACCGGCCGCGCACCTCGTGACAGCCACGTTGCCCATTCCTTCGTTGTGAACCCGATCATGGTGAACCTCCGAAATCGTAGCTGACGAACGACGCCGCCTCCCAGAACCCCAGCGACCGGTTGGTCTGGTCGACGTTGTACAGCAGGTAGTGCAACCGGCCACGCAGCACCAGCGCCCAGCTGTCGCCCAACCGGACACGCACGCCGCCCACCAGGCCGGGCGAAAGGGTCGCGAAGAACTGATCCGGAAGGGCCTGGTCGTCGAACTTGCGCGACATCAGCAACAGTGCCGTGCGCGCGCCCACGAACGGAACGACAGGTCCCAGCGCCGGCCGCCGCCATTCGGAGATCAGCGACGTCGCGACCGAAAGCTCGCTGAACCGGTACGGCAACACGACAGCCGGCGACACCGCGACCTCGGCGTTCGTACCGCCCGCCGCAAAATCGAATCCCCAGATCCAGTCGCGACGGAAGAAATCACGCAGGCCAAAGTCCAGGCCCAGCATGGCCGCCGCGGGAAACAGGCCCGCCGACGGCGCGGCGAAGATCGACTGGTAACCGCCGCCCAGGCCCACGCTCCAGCGGGCGGTCAAGATCGGTTCGCGACTGGCCCCCTTGACCGGATCGTCGGAGAAGGCTGTGTCGCGCAACAGCGGCTCGACCAGGGCGACCAGCTGGCCGCGGGGAATGTCGACCTCGCCCACGCGCAACCGATCCGGCAAGCGGCGTTTCACCCGGTAGCGTCCCGGCGCCAGCGCGACACGCCTTTCAACACCACCGGTCTTCAGGATCTCGGCGGATATGTAGCCCTTGCCGTCGACCAGGAAGTACGTGCCCGCCGGAGCATCAGCGGGAAACAACAGGCCCTCGCGGCGAATCACGATGTCGGTCAGGACCAGATCACCGTTGCCCGCCAGGTCGTAGCTGAACGTGGGGTGTTGCGCGCCCGCCGCGCTGTCGGCGGTATCGGCGACAGTTCGATCATAAGCATAGGCATACGCTTCGGACAGTGTGACGCGACCGTCGCCTGACTTGTCGACGCCGCCCAGCAGGCCGGAAACCAGGTGGTGCGAGAAAAAACTGCCGCCTATCTGATCCGATTCCTGCGAATCCTCGTCGGACGCGCTGGACGTCAGGATGACCGTTCCCCGTGCCTCGCGCGCGCCACGCGTGTCGATATCGAACGCGGGCGCCTTGCGGGCCCCCTTGGTTCGGGTCAACGCGCCCGACTGGCACGAATCGAAGATCCCAATGCGCACGTCGAACGGCGCCTGACCCAGCCGCGCCTTCAACGACGCCAGCGGCAATTGCGAATCGCCCAGCCGCAACGCTCCGTCGCGCGCGTGCCCGGAGTAATAAACGATGAGCGCCGTCTTCTCGCCGCGCCGTCCGGCTTCGTGGGCGCGGCGTTCGATGGTCCCAAGCGCATTCAGAAAACCACGCGCGTCCCCGTCCAACAACAGCGTGGCGTCCTCGGGCCGCACGCTCCCTAGGCGCGTCAGGATCTCCCAGACCTTGCGTGCGTCGTCCTTGGCATACAGCAACGGCCGCGTATCGGGACCGCCGCGATCGTTGCCCGCCAGGATTGCAAACCGCCGTAGCCCTTGGCTCTGCGCGCTCGCGGACGTGAACCCGAAACCACCAACGCAGACCACCGCCAGCGTAGCGGCGATCAAGCGGCGATGTCGGTCTTGCGAACGCATGGCGCGCCCAGCTACGGCTTGAGGAACGTTCGGTGAACCTGCTCGCCTGGAAGCGCCAGGTTCGGTAGCCGGGCCAGATTGCCCCCGGCCCGCGAGAACGCGGCGGCCGACGCGCGGCGAATGGCCTCCGACTCGATCGGCACGTCGCTCATTAATACGACCAGGCGCTCTGTTCCGGCGCCCGTCAGCTCCAGGCTGTCGGGCAGATACTGCATCCTGCCTCCAACCGGCAACGGCATGCTGGTCCCCACCTCCGGATACAGAGGCGTGACCGTCCCCTTGTCGTCGATCGCGATCGCGAACAGAAAGCGACGCTGCCCCGGTTGCACGCCGACGCGAATGCGCTCGCCGGGGGCCAACGGCTCGGGTGCCTCCGTCGCGGCGGTCCGTTGTGGACCGTTGTCCGGCGGCGCGACGCGGAACGTTACGGTGGCCCGAGCGCCACCCTTGATGCGGTTCGCGGCGACCGCCTCGACGTTCGCGGCGCGACGCACGCGCGCGCTTTCGAACAAGGGACGCACCCCAAGCACCAACACGAATCCCGCCGCCAGCGCGCCCACGGAGAACACAGTCATGAACGACCGCGTGCTGGCGGGCCGTGCCCACCAGTGCCCCGCGACCGCGGGCCCTGGAACCCGCGCCGCGCGTTCCACGCCCGCGGCGAAGCGATCGAACGAAATCCGATCCTCGAACGCCGGTTGTTCGTCTGACAAGAGTTCCAGGCGTCTGGCACATTCCGCGCAGCTCGCGATGTGCGCAGCCGCCGCGTCATGTTCGGCGCCCAGCGACTCGCCCGCCAGAAGGCGGCGCAGTTTTAGCTCACCCAGGTTCGCGTGCGAACGCAGATAGACGCCGCGTTTCGCGACGGATCCGAGGGTGTCGTCGTTGATGGACGTGGTGTTGTCCCTGGTGCTGTCCGTGATGTCGTTCATGGCACTTGCTCCACGCCGCCTTGCGCGGCGAAGGTTTCCAGTCTCTTGCGTACGGTCGGAACCGATCGACCCAGGGTCGCTGCTACTTCCTCCAGGGTCATCTCGTCGACGTAGTAATGGATCGCCGCGGCTTGCGTCTCGATGTCGACCTTCTGCAGAAGCTGGCGAACCGCCTCCCGATCCTCGAACAGGCGTGGTCCGGACGCAGGTCCGTCGTGGCGCGCGCGGGCTACCCTCGCCAGCTCCTCGGTCTCGAAAGTCTTGTGCCAGGCCGCGCGGTCGGAACGAATCAGGTTCAAACAATGGTTGGTCGCGATCTTCGTCAACCAGGTCAACGGGGATGCCTCGGCGCGAAACCCCGACATGTTGACGAACGCCTTGGCGAACACGTCCTGCATGGCATCCTCTGCTTTCGCCGTGTCCTTCAGCAAGTAGACGCAGCGACCGTACACGCTGGCTCCGTATTTACCGTAGAGATCCCGCAGCCCGTCGGAATCCGAACCCACGGCACCCTGACGACCACCGGGCGAACCCGCCTGACGCCCACCGGACGAACCCGCCTGACGACCACCGGACGCGCCCACCGGTGTTGTTGCACCGGCAGCGCGCCCGCCCGCTATCACTCTCAGGTTTCGTGTCATCGTTTTCCTGGACAAACCCCGTCGATCTTGAATCAACCGCGCAAACGCCGCCGGTCCGACTTGAGTCCGGGCAGGCAGGCCTTGCTGTCGCAACCTAGAACACCGCGTAGTCCGGGGTTGGAAAGGCAGCGTCGCAGGCACCAACGTCACCCCACTTCTTGGCCTCATCCATGTAGCTGTTGGTCTGAAACACGCTCATGAAGTTGGAGTCCCAGCACTCGCTGGCGTCTGCCTCGCTCGTCCCGATGGCAGCGGCCACGTCGCCATCCTTGACCTTCACGTCCGACCGACCCGCGCCCGTCTCCTGCCACCGGCTGCGAACCGTCAGGGTCTCCAGCGCCGCCGTGGTGACGATGGCGTCCTTGCTCAGGGTGAACTGAAAGCTGCCGCCCATGCCGGGGGTCTCGATGTAGCCGTACTGCGCGTCGATCAGCATACCCGTCTCGTCGTCCTTCACCTGGGTGAACGTCACCGCGATGTTGACGTCGGATCCCGGCGACGGCCTGCTGTACACGAAGTGGGCCTTGCCGACGTTGTCGTCGTGCTCGGGCAGCATCCTCGCGGCATCCCAGTCGATGTCGAAATCACCGCTGCCGTAGGCCGGCAATCTAGCGCGCCGCCGCATGCCCGGATTCGCGACGCTGTGATGGCCCGAGAGGATGGTCAGGTAGGCGCCGTCGTCGGCGGTTTTTGGTTTCGCCGCGAAGACGTAAGCGAACTGTCCCTTGGCCAGCCGGTTCACGGTCAGGCGCCAGGTGTTGGGGGACAGCGGATTGGTGTGTGGGCCCCACACCGCGACGTCCGTATCGACCGACGACGGTGGAAAATCCGTGATGGTTCGGACCAGTGCCAGCACCGCGACCGTGCCGCCGTTGACCATCGCCGTGATGTTGCGGGTCAGCTTGTAGGTCTCCGCCTGTTCGCCCAGCAGCTTGCCTTGAACCTCGGTGACGCCTCCCGCGGTCAGCGCGCCCTGCTGGGTGGAAGCCCCGGGCACCACGATGGCGACGTCCTCGTGATAGGGGACGCCCTCACGGAATGCGCCCGCATCATCCTCGCGTCCACACGCCCCGGCCCCAAGCGGCAGTGCCAGGGCCAAGGCCATGGCCAAAGTCCCTCTCGGTCTCGATCCGGCGGCGGCCGCGCGGATCGCTTGCGGGGTCTGCAATCTCGCGAACACCTTGTTCAGTATCGATATGGCCATGACGGGATCTCCTTTTCGTCGCCTAGGGTCGTCTTATCCGCTGCATCCCCTTAGACACGGCAACCGGCCAAATCCACAAAGCCACAGGCAAGTGGCTGTTATTATGAATTTTATGGGCTTACGGAGCCGGTGGTGATTCGGCCGACGGAGGGGGAAGCTGGATCGTCCCGGGCGGCAGCTGGTCAAGGCCCTGGGAAAGACTGCGAACGCGGCGCGCGCTGTCCTTGAAGACATCCCGCGATCCTCCCGGCCGTGATTTCGGCGGCGGCGCTTTCGCGGGACGCGCGGACGCGGCCGTCGGTTGATCAGACGCTGGCTTGGCCGGGTCGGCGGCCGGCTCGGCGGCGGCGCCCGGAGCACCCGAGGGGCCGCCCGCGGATTCAGGCGTCCCGGGCTCGTCGCCACCAGGGGAGTCGGCGGCGGGGGGAACCTGCGCGGCGGTCGCGGCGGCCGCTTTTCTGGGCACCGGCGCGGAATGCGGGGGCGGAGCCACTTGAACGGCTGCCGGCGCCGGAGCGGCCGCCGGGGCAGGGGCAAGGGGAAGGGCAGCAGGAGGAACCGCCGCCTGCTTGGAGCCTGTGCCCGGAACCACGGATTCCAGAGAAGCCATCAGCTTGTCCGTCAAGCCCAGATAGTGGGCAGCGGCGAATCCCCCACCACCCAGAATCAGAAGAACGAAGAAGGTCGACGCCGCCCGACTCTTCTTCTTTCGAAAACGCACCGGAGGCACATCGTCGCCGGCGCCATCCAGCAACGAAAGTTCCTCGACCAGCCGCCTCGTCGATCGCGGCGGCGTCGGCTCACGTCCCAACATGTCCACGCGCTCGACCACGCGCCTACTATGGCGGGCCGGCGTCCCCTCGCGACCCTGCATCAACTCGGGTGAACCCATGCGACCCAGATCCACTGTGCGGCTGGTGAAGCGCGGCGCGTTCTCTCCCTCCACAGCCACGAATTCGGCCAGATCAGTCCTCTCCGCGGCCAGATCGTCATGCGCGTCGGCCAGGACGACCGCGTTGCCTTCCAGCAGTTCGACGCCGCTGCGCGACGCCTGATCGTCCATCAACGGAGCCGCCCTGCCGATGGGGGGTATACCGTCGCGCCGGCCCAGTTCAGCCAGATACTGCTTGAGCTCGGTCTGCCCCACACCACCGTAAAGCGAACGCAGCAACCGTTCGAGATCCAGCAGCATCTCGTCGGCGGTTTGGTAACGCTCGTCCGCGGAGAACTTCATCGCGCGCCCGATAACGCTGGCAAGCTCGGGGCCGAGGTCGGGCCGAACCCGATTCGGGGCCCTGAACTCGGCGCGCTGAACGCGCAACAGCGTTTCCAGATCGGTGGGAGCCTCGAAGGGTCTCACCCCCACGCTGACCACGTACAGCAGGGTCCCCAGCGAGAACACATCGGAGCGCGCGTCGATCGACTTGCCCAGGCCCTGCTCGGGCGACATGAAGGCAACCTTGCCTTTCACGACGCCCGTCCCGGTGTGCTCGCGTTTGTTCATCGCCTTGGCGATTCCGAAGTCCGCCAGCTTCACCTCGCCGTGTTCGCTGATCAAGACGTTGTTCGGACTGACGTCGCGATGAACGATCCCCAGCGGTTGGCCGTCCAGCCCACGTTTGGAATGTGCGTACGCCAGCGCCCGGCAGATCTCGGTCACGACGAACAATCCCAATTCGGGAGGCAGCGGAAATCCCGCCGCCTTGCCGCGCTGAAGAACGTGACCCAAATCCCAGCCGTCGATCAGCTCCAGCACCAGAAAATAGCGCCCGCCCGCAAGACCGAGATCCAACACCTGCACGATGTTGCTGTGGGTGAGGCTCATCGAGATGTGAGCCTCGTCGATCAGCATGTTGCGAAACTGGGGATCCGAGTAAATGGTGCCCAGGATCCGCTTCAGCACGACCGGCTTCTGGAAACCCTCGTGCCCCTGCTGGGACGCCAAAAATATCTCCGCCATCCCGCCGTTGGCGAGCTTGCGTACGACGGTATAGCGGCCGTGTTGCGCCATGATCGAATTCGTCGGCGAATCTAGCATGGACGGGACCGCCTGCTTCCTGGCCGTTTGGACCGATGACGGTCGGTTACCAGTTCATCCCCGACGCCGTCGGCGACCAACGAACATCATCAGCCCGAACAACGCCAAGGCACCGAGGCCCGGCGCGGAGGAACGCCCGTCGCCAACGTCACACGCGCAGCCACCACCTTTGCCTCCGGCCAGCGTTCGCACGCGCCCACAGCTGGTGGAGGGCTTGCAGTAAGGCTCGCCCATCGGCGTCACTTCGCACGAATAACACTCGGTCGGACAGCCCACGTTGGCGCATGGATCCGGTGTGCATTCGCCCGTGGCCTGCGCGCAGAAGGGACACGTCTTGGCCGCGCACATATTGGGTCGGCATGTGCCAGTGGCGTAGTCGCAGTACTCGACGAACTGGGCACACGACACCGTGTCACACCCGAACGGGCGGCACGTCCCCGCGATGCAGATCTGCTTGGGTCCACAGCCCGCGCCGCATTCGAGATCGAAACAGTTGCCCTTTGAACAATACTGGTCGGCGTTACAGGTCACGCTGGCACACTTGTCGACTACGCACTGGCGTTCCAGACAGATCTGCCCAGCCGGGCAAGCCAACAACGGACTGTTGCTGCAATCGTGACAGGCCCCACCCATGCAGGTCTGGCCAGACAGGCACGTGACCTTGTAACAAAGCGGGACACAGCTCCCCGTATCGTTGTCGCACTTCATGTCGGTGGAGCACTGCACGTTCCTGCAGCGGTTGGGGACACAGTAGCTCTGCACGCAGTCGTAACCCGGCGGGCACGGGAACTCGCCACCCCGGCACATCAGGCCACAGGCGCCTTCGCGGCAACCGAAACCGCTGGGGCACATCGCCATGTGATCGGCCATCCCGTCGCAGTCGTCATCTCTGCCGTTGCAGATCTCGGGCTGCGGCAGGACGCAACCATCGCACTGGATACCACTCAGGCCCTTGCAGACCAGGCGACCAGCCCGGCAGGTTCCAACCCCGACCTGCGCCTGGGTCAGAGGCGGACACAGGCAGCTGTCACCGACCGTTGGAAATACCCCGTCGTCGATCAACCCGTTGCAGTCGTCATCGCGGCCGTTGCAGGACTCCATCGTGGGTTGCGCTGCCCCCTCGCAGACAACCTTGCCGCCGATGCATCGTGTGATCCCCTTGTTGCACCCCTGACCTTGGATGCCGCAGTCGACACCGATGCCCTGATCCGGCCCCAGGCCGTCGTCCGTCATGCCGTTGCAGTCGTCGTCGATCCCATTGCAGATCTCGGTCGCGATAGGTGCGCCGGTCAGGTTGCACGTGACGCTCAATTTGTCGGCTGAACATTCGTAGATTCCGATGCGGCGACACGCCCCCATCAGCCCGTTGTTGCACGCGGCGCCTACGTTGAATCCCTCGTCGATGTCGCCGTCGCAGTCGTTGTCCAGGCCGTCGCAGATCTCGGGTGGGATGGGACAGGCGGCGCTTTGACCGCACCCGTTCAGGGGGAAGCCTTCGTCGATCAACCCGTCGCAGTCGTCGTCAAGGCAGTTCGCGATTTCGACCGCGCAGTGTTTCAGCGTAGCGGTCAGGTCCAGCGGGCACATGTTCTTCACGCCCTCGTCGATCTGCCCGTTGCAGTTCTCGTCGAGTCCATTGCAGATTTCAGTCGGCGGCACGGTCTCCGCGATGATGCCGACCAATGCTGCTTTGGCCAGATTCGCGTCGGCCAAAGAGACACGAATCGCCGCCGTGGTGCCCCCGGCTGCCGCAATGCGGTCGGCGGTCACCAGTTCGGCCGCGGGGAGACTGCTGTCGGTGATCATGTACATCTTGACGTTGGACTGGCGAAACAACTGGCAGGCCTGAACCACGGGGTGGAAAGGATTGAACGCCGGCCCGCCCGTGCACGTGGTCAGATTGAACATCGTCGTCGACGGCGCGGTGGTCTGGTCGCAGGTTTCCTCGCCGTCCGTCACCAAGACGACGACGTTCTGTCGGCAACTCGCCCTCGGATCGTTTGGCTTGACCACCCCATCGAAGTACATCTTTGCGTAAAAAAGCGATCGGCCGAGCGGCGTGTAGCCCGCGGCGTGAAGTTCTGGATCGGTCACGGGGCCGTTGGCGGTCGGCAATTCGACGTTGTCGATCCACCGGTATATGCCGGGGATGTTCGCATCGGGGGGATCGTAGTTTGCGGCGGCCGGCGTGACCCCCGGCGCCGCGGTTGTCACGCCGACTCGCAAGACCTCGGCGGCACCCGCATTGAACCAGGGCCCGAACGTCGTCTCGACGGAATTCGACGACATCAGGCATCCAGTCTGGTAGTCCGTCGAACCCCGGTTGGGTGTCATGATCATTGTCCGGTTCGGCGACGAGGCGTAGTGCCCCAACGAACACGTGCCCCCCCCGAAGGTGTTCGACACGGTCTGCGCGAACGACATGAGTCCGAAGTTCGCTTCGTCGGTCCCCGCCTGCGCCAGGGCCCCCCGCAGAGCGCTCTTCAAGCTGTACAGCCGGCTTGTCGTACCAGCCGTGCAGATGTTGGTGCCCTCGCCGACGTTGTTACCCGAGGCATTCTCCCGCATCGAGCCCGAGGTATCGAAAATGAACAGAACGTGGGGGCGCAGCGACTGCGCATGCGCCGTCTCTGCACCCGCCATCAACGCCGCCACCACGAAGGGAAAGATCGAAACCGCGCGCAACATCGAACGAACCGTCATGTTTGAACTCCGCTCGCGCCGCCAGCGTGACCGTTGGGTTGAGGCGACGAGAAGCCGGGCAAAAAGCCAGGCAGAAAATCAGGCAAAAAATGAAATAGAAAAGCCAAGATCGAAAATCTCAAGATCCGTGAAGAGGTTGATTTTAGCCCACGGGCACACAAAACAGAAGGACTGCTACGGTCAAGGAGGGGCCACAGGGAGGGGCAGGAGGGCCAGGAAGGGCAAACAACAATGACTTCACGACTGCATCATCGACATACACAACTCTCAACATGAGCCGCCACGTACAGCACCGCACACGTCAGTAACTTATTGAGTCCTTCCGATGGCTCGCGCGCTCGTGATTCATGCCCCGGCACTTGGTCGCCGCGGCGGGGGTCAGTGACCGGACCGGACCGCGCCGCACCTCAGCTTCCCCACCAGTAGGACAGCTTGACCAGCAGCGTGTCCACTGCGGCGACGTTGCGGATCGCGGACGGGCGCAATGTGGCGGTCGTTCCCATCAGATCGACGATGCCCGGGAGCTGGGAACGACTGTAGACAACAAACAACGTCGAACCCAGCCGGTACTCCCAACGCAACACCACGTTGACGTTCAGCGCCGCCTGTTGCAAGTCGGCGTCGGTGGGCGGCGCGACGGTCAGCGGCAGGAGGGCGGCGATTGGAATCCGTGAACCGGGCAGTCTGGGAGCCTCGCGAAAATCCGTGTAATGCTCGGCGGCCAGGAAGAGCTGCGCGTACGTTTGCAGGGACAACCGTGGGGTAAAGGCGTACGACACCTTGAAGACCGCGCCCAGCGTCCGCGCCAGTTGACGGCCGAACACATAACGGGCCGGATCCCCGCTGAGCAGCGAATTCCAGGCCACACGCTGTTCGCCGCTGTTGTACCCAAACTGCGGTTTCAGTTCGATCTGCAATTGCGGGAGCGCCCGCAACACGAGAGGCATCTCCAGATCCGCTCCCATGCCCGCGTCAAAGAAGCGCACCTCGCCTTTCAACCCGCCGCCAAAGACACGACGTGGATCACTGCTGACTTCGGCCTTGCCGCCGGCATAGAAGACCCGCTGCAGCGCCGAGCCGTCCCCGGTTTCGCGATCGTCGAAACGAGACGGGGCCAACATGGTCGCGACGGAGACATTCCAGAAACCCTGCAACCGTACCCTGAATCCCAGTTCAGCCGTGGTGCCAAGATCGAGACCATCCAGGTTCCGGCGCAGCGACAGATCGAGCCTCAGATGCCGCTCCAGTGTCAGGGCACCTGGATCGAGGGAGCGCAGTTCGAACCCCGCCTTGGTCTCGTGCAGGTTTTGACGGGGCATGAAGCCCAGATCGTTGTAGGTCAGCTTCCGGCCGATGCCGGTATAGACGAACTCCGTCAAAAAGTGTCGACCACCCTCCTTTGCCACGCGCAGCCAGCCGCCGGTCCCTCGCGCGCCCGAGCCGATCGACGTTCCGTCCAGTTGAACCTCGGGCAACCCCGAGTTGACGGCACTGCCCACCAGTTGGCCGGAAGCGACGTAGGCGGCCGTCGGTGATCGCCAGATGGCGTCCAGTCCAGCCACGGCGGAGTCGCGGAAGCAGCGGGTACCCGCCACCGCCATTTCACCCGTCGGGCAAACTCGATCGCCTCCCGTTTGCTCAAAGCGGGTGGTCGCGGTGCCAATCACGCCGATCTGGGCCCGGTCCCCGACCTCGCCACGCAGACGAAGAACATTGAACGCCGTCAGCGGTTCGACGGTCCGGCGTTCACGCAGGAGACTGGGCAGTTGGACCTCGTACTCGTTGCGCGAGGCCAACGCGGACAGAAGGCCGACCGTCCACGAATCCCACACGCGACCGGCAATTTTGGTCGCGGCGTAGATTGTCGCGGCACCGGGAACGTCGACCAGCCTGCCGTCGGCGGGCTGAACGCCCCCGGTGCCGCTGCGCAACGCCGGAGTCAAGGGAGAGCTGCCGATCCGGCGCGAATAGAAGATCCCCAGAGGTGTGGCGAACAGATCCGCGCCCTCTAGAAACAGGGGTCGCTTCTCGGGAAGCTGAATCTCGTAGTTGTTCAGGTTCTGAATCAGCTGGTCCGGATCGATCTCCCCAAACTGGGGATTGATGGCCGCGTCCAGGGTCAGGGTCTGGGTCAGGTGCAGCTTCAGATCCAGGCCCGCCGAGGGAATACCACCGTCGAATCCGTTGGCGATCACCGCGGCGTCCGGAGTGCGGTGCCGGACCTGTTCGATGGCGAAAGGCCGCAACTCGACGGCGCCGCCACGTCGGAGATCGCGCAAATCGTCGAGACGCCCGAAGAACGGAATCGGCGCGGCCACGTCGCGCGGGATGTGCGGCCAGTCGACCTTTTCCTGGGCCAGGGCGAAAAACCGCGAAACCGAAAGTCCCCAACTTTGCACGGGAAGATCGGGTGTGAACCGCAACACGCGCAGGGGAATGCGCATCTCCGCCGACCAGCCCGTCGGTGTCAGCGCGGCCCGCGCCTCCCAGTTTTCATCCCACTCGTAGTTCATCTTCGTCCCGTCATGCATGATCCCGTCGGCGATGACACCCTTAACGTTCACGGCAAAAAAATACGCCGTGCGCGCATCACGCCGGCTGTCGATGAAGACCGACACCCATTCGCTCTCCGAATCCTCGTCCCGACGCGTGAGAAATCCCACGATCGGCGTCTTGGTCTGGGTGCACTCGAAGCCGAGGTACACCGCTTCATCGTCGTAGATCGCCCGCACACTGGTCGGTTCCGTCGGGGGCGCCCCGTCGTAGGGAACTTGTTGGGTGAAGGCCGTACTGCCCGGAACTGGGGCCCAGGCGGGATCCTCCAGCAGACCGTCAAGAATCGGAGGCGACGATGCGCGCACTGCGTTCAGCCGCGGGGATAGCTGGGGACCTGGTGACCCGGGCAGCACTGGTTTGGGCATCGCCACCACCCCAGGCGGTGGAGCGGTTCGCCTGGAGGGGGCGGGCACTGTCTTCGGGAATACCCAGGCGGCGGCACGGGAGCTGGGCGCCGCAATCGCGATCAGTAGGGCGGCGGCCACCGACGGGCGAAAGTCCACGGGTAGTTGCCAGTTTATCCCTTACTTGCGCCGACCGACAGTCCCGCTTGCGCGGGCTTCGACCTGCATCGTGAGGGAAAGGCCGGTTCCGTCAGTGACAGAGTTCTTCGCAAACCAGATCCGCGGCCGCCCCGGCCACGCAGGCCTCGGTCTCGGTCAGGCAATTGCCCTCGGCGTAACACTGCTGGTCGCAGCTGCAGGTGAAGTCACCCGCCGGGCAATACTGAACCGTGCACGCCGCCAACGGCAGGAAGAGCGCCTGCGCCGCCGGAGAGGCCTTGTCGATGCAGCCCTGAATGCAGGTCTGATTTCCAGTTGAGCAACCCCAAAGGCAGGCCCGAATTCCCTGACAGGTATCCTGGCCAACCGGGAGGTCGAGACCACCTTGGCCGTCTTGGTCCGCGGCGTCGTCCGCGATCATCCCGTCTGCGCCGGCGTCCTTGGGTCTGGAGCCGCCGCCCGAACATGCCGCCAGAAAGGCCGGCAGAACCAGCGCGACAAGCAACCGCCTGAACAATGATCGCATGATTCTATTTCGGTCCCACCAGAGGCTGCGTGTCAACCCCATTCAGCATTCGTCCGGTCGCGACCGCCGGTCACGCTGACCTGGAGCCAGCATTGCCCCGTCCCCGTCCGCGTGACCGGCCGCGTGACCGCGTGACACCAAGCAGGACGAGCGCCCCGAACGCAATCATTCCGCCCGGCCCCGAGGAGGTCCCGTCCATGGCGCACGCGCAACCACCAATCGTGGGGCCCGAATCGACACCAGGGGCACTCCCGCCTGTACCGGACGCCGGGCCCAACGAACCACCGGTACCGGAAACACCAATGCCACCGGTGGCGACAGAGCTGCCACCGGTACCCGGCGAACCGCCCGTGCTGAGCACGCCCCCGCCGCCTGTCCCCTGAGCGCCGCCGGTTGCCGCACCGCCACCCGCCCCCGGGAAGCCACCACCGGTGCCCGTGCCGCCACCCGTGCCCGATCCACCGCCGGTTGCCGCACCGCCGCCCGTGCCCGGCAAGCCACCACCGGTGCCCGTGCCGCCACCTGTCGCTGCCCCCCCGCTTCCAGCGGCCCCGCCGGTTCCGCGTCCGCCTGCCCCGCCGGTTCCGCGTCCGCCTGCTCCACCCGTCCCTGTAGCTCCACCCGTCCCCGTAACCCCGCCCGTTCCCGTCGCTCCGCCCGTCCCCATGGCACCGCCCGTCCCCATGGCACCGCCCGTCCCCCGCCCGCCCGTTCCCGGGGCGCCACCCGTTCCGGAAGCGCCGCCCGTTCCGGGAGCACCACCCGAACCACCCGGCATCGACACCCCGGCGCTGCAGCTCTCGATGCCCGCTCCCGGTGCAGCAAACGCGGCACCTCCCAGACACAACGGTCCGCCACCATTCGCGGTCATCGTCACCGTCACAGTGGCGCGGTTGGTATCGAGCTCGTCGACCGTGAAGGTCACGCCGCCCGCCGGATCGCTGAAGGTTCCTCCGGCCAGCATGCCGTCGAAGGTCGTGGTCCCCGGGTTCATGTCCAGGATCCAGGTGTGCACGGCCCGCTGGGTCCGCCCCAACGTATCGCCCGACACGCGCACATGCACCGAATTGACCAGCGTGTTGTCGATGCCGCGGCTAGACCGCAGTTCGAGGTAGTAGTACGACAGCGTGTCGTTGGTCGCCTGGCCACCGCCGCCCGAGCGCGTGAACATACGTGTCTTGGGCATTGGGATTTGCAGCAACTGGGCGCCGTCGCAGGGCAGCTCGATGGGCAGCAGCGTGAAGGTGCCGCTGGATCTCACCTCGACGACGTTGCAGCCCTGCAACCAGCCGTTGTAGGTCTTCTGCCAGCCGTTCATGTGCCGGCAGCCGCCGCCCATGGGATCGTACCTGTCGCCGTATTCGCTGTGTGTGCAGTTGCCATCGGGCACGTCGTTGAACGCCGTCGTTCCACAATCCATGGACGACGAATGCTGCATGCCGAAGTTGTGACCTGGCTCCTGCACCATGACCACGCAGCTGGCCGAATTGTTGTACCAGGTGTCGTCCGACGGTCTGTCGGGCGTCCCCACTTCACCGAGGCCGCTCCAGGCGCAGGCAGGCAGGCGCGAGCCGAAAAACCACAAGTAGTGGTTGAAGGTCCCGCCCCCCATCGAATTGACCATCGGCTTCAAAGCCGTCGCCATGGCGCTGGTGTTGCAAGCGGTCATCGGATAGCTGAGCTGGAACGCACGGCCGTCCAGATCCTGGGTTCCGTAGGAAGCCTCGACGTAGTAATTCCGCAGCGGCGGATCGGTGGTGCTGGTCGAAGGACCGGTCAGCTCGGCCTGGGCCTGGGCCTGGGTGAGGCTGGCGCCACCCCCGATGTCGACCACGACAAGGGCCAAACGCTTGGCGGAATAGGTCGTTCCCGCGCGAAGCGGAGCCGTGACGCCTTCTATGGGCGGGGCCAGCATCCGGAAGGACGTCACGCGGATTGCGCCGCCCGCGGTTTCTGTTCCCCATAACTTCACGGTAGCGCCGGGGCCAAGGCGCGGATCGCCGTCGAAAACCAGCGGGCGCTCCTCGCCGTTTCGCCCCCGAAGCGCGTATCGCGTTTCAGAATGGCCGGCAAAATCGTCCGAAATGTACACGGCCAATTCGCCACTCAGCGATCCGTCCTGGAAATCGAAGGTGCCTCCGTTGGTGTTGTCCCCGCAGCCCAGAAAGAACCACGGGCTCGCGATAAGCGAAACCAGCGCGGCAGCGGGCACGATACGCGAGCCGGTTGACTTCATGGTGGACCTCCGAAAATCAACTGACTCGTACGGGTGAAAACGTCCCACCCGTACACCTCGGACCTGGTCTGCTGTGTTTCAGTTTCGGCGTGCGCGACGACGAGGGCGCGCGACGCCGAAGAACATGAGCCCCAGCAGTGTCAGCGCGGCGCTGCCCACCGAAGAGGAGTTCCCGTCGCTCCCCTGAATCGCGCAGGCGCAACCGCCCGTGACGTCGCCGGGCGGGGTGATGCCGACGCCGCTGCCACCGGTGCCCACGCCGGGCGCGCCACCGGTGCCGACCACGACAGTGCCACCAGTACCCGTGGGAGCACCGCCCGTCCCGGGCGCGCCACCGGTCGTCACGACAAACGTGCCACCGGTGCCCGTGCCACCCGTGCCCGCGCCGCCGGTACCGCGCCCGCCGGTGCCCGCGCCGCCCGTGCCCGCGCCGCCCGTGCCCGCGCCGCCGGTACCGCGCCCGCCCGCGCCGCCGGTACCACGACCACCCGCGCCGCCGG
>JANOJB010000215.1:0-10159 GCA_031407985.1 Pseudomonadota bacterium
TCGAGCAACTCGACCTTCCGCGCCGGAATCTGCAGGTCGTCCACGCAGATTGAAATCCCGGCTTTGGTTGCATAGGTGTAACCAAGGTGCCGCAGCTTGTCCGCCAGAAGGACAGTCTCCTTCTGACCGCAGGCGCGGTAGCACGCGTCGATTAGATCGCCAAGCTGCTTCTTACCCATTACGCGGTTGACCAGCTTGAAGGGCAGTTGCCGAGGAACGATTTCGTACATCAAGACTCGTCCCACGGTACTCGGGACCAACTCGCCCGCGATGCGCACCCGAACGGCGGCCTGCAGGTCTAGCTGGCCGTGATCGTAGGCCATGCGCACTTCGTCCGCAGACGCAAACACCCCTCGCATGTCGTCATACCGGATCTTCTCTTTAGACTCCTTGGCGTCTTTGCTCCCCTTGGAATCCTTGTTGAGGGACGGATCCAGGTGGAACTCACCCTTGGCGAACATACGCTCGCGAGTCATGTAGTACAGGCCCAACACGATGTCCTGGGAGGGCAAGATGATGGGTCGCCCGTTGGCGGGACTGAGGATGTTGTTCGTCGACATCATCAGGACGCGGGCTTCCATTTGCGCTTCCAGCGACAGCGGAACGTGTACCGCCATCTGGTCACCGTCGAAGTCCGCGTTGAACGCCGCGCAGACAAGCGGATGAAGCTGAATCGCCTTGCCTTCGATCAGGAGGGGCTCGAACGCTTGAATACCAAGGCGGTGCAGAGTCGGCGCTCGATTTAGAAGGATCGGATGCTCCTTAATGACTTCCTCAAGAATATCCCAAACCTCCGGGCGCTCCTTCTCCACCAACTTCTTGGCGCTCTTGATGGTAGTCACCAAGCCCCGCTGCTCAAGCTTGTTGTAGATAAACGGTTTGAAGAGCTCCAGCGCCATCTTCTTCGGCAGCCCGCACTGATGCAACTTCAGTTCCGGGCCAACAACAATGACGGACCGGCCCGAATAATCGACGCGCTTACCAAGGAGGTTTTGCCGGAATCGCCCCTGCTTGCCCTTGAGCATGTCGGAGAGAGACTTCAGCGGTCGCTTGTTGGGACCGGTGATCGTCTTACCGCGGCGGCCATTGTCGAAGAGGGCGTCGACCGCCTCCTGCAACATCCGCTTCTCGTTGCGAATAATGATTTCGGGAGCATTGAGCTCCTGAAGGCGTTTCAGCCGGTTGTTACGATTGATCACCCGCCGATAGAGATCGTTAAGATCCGACGTCGCGAAACGGCCACCATCCAATGGCACCAAGGGACGCAGATCAGGCGGAATGACCGGCACCACCTCCAACATCATCCACTCGGGCTTGTTACCCGACTCTCGGAACGCATCGACAACCTTCAGGCGTTTGGCCAGCTTCTTCCGCTTGGCCTCGCTGGTCGCTTCCTTCATCTCTATGCGCAGCTGCTCCGAGAGAGAATGCACCTCGATGTGCTTCAACAAGTCGCGAATCGCCTCGGCGCCCATACCCGCCACGAAAGCCTCGTCTCCCAATTCCTCGACCGTTTTCGCGTAGCGCTCTTCGGTCAAGAGTTCGCCGCGCTGCAGACCGGTGTTCTTCGGATCCACAACGACGTACGCCTCGCAATACAGAACCTTTTCCATGTCCTTCAGGGAAATGTCCAGCAGATTGCCGATACGCGAGGGCAGGGACTTTAGGAACCAGATGTGAGCGACAGGCGTCGCCAAGTTGATGTGGCCAAGCCGCTCCCGGCGGACCTTGGACTGAATGACCTCGACGCCGCATTTTTCGCAGACCACACCCCGGTGCTTCATGCGCTTGTACTTGCCGCAGTTGCACTCGTAGTCCTTGACCGGCCCGAAGATCTTCGCGCAAAAAAGGCCGTCGCGTTCGGGCTTGAAGGTTCGGTAGTTGATGGTTTCGGGCTTCTTCACCTCGCCATGGGACCATTCTCGAATCTTCTCCGGCGACGCCAGAGAGATTCGTATGGCCGAAAACGAAAGTGGATCCTTCGGTTTTTCGAAGAAGTTGAAGATGTCCCTCATAGCCGTCCTTCTTTACTGGCGTTGATCATTATTCTCGTCACGAAAGCCCGCATCATTCCGCTGCGGGTGCCGTTGCACTGGCGGAGGCGCTGGCTTTTGCGGCCACTTCACGCGCCATCACCTCCAGCGTGGATTCCTGCTTCCGTGGAGCATTTGGATCTTCGATGAGCTCAACGTTCAAACACAAAGACTGCAGTTCTTTCAGCAACACGTTGAACGATTCGGGAAGACCCGACTCAAGCACGTGCTCGCCCTTCACAATGGCCTCGTACATACGAGTCCTACCAATCACATCGTCCGACTTGACCGTCAGGAACTCCTGCAGACCGTAGGCCGCGCCGTATGCTTCCATCGCCCACACCTCCATCTCGCCCAACCGTTGTCCGCCGAACTGGGCCTTGCCACCCAGCGGCTGCTGCGTGACCAGTGAGTAAGGACCGATCGACCGCGCGTGGATCTTGTCGTCGACGAGATGGTGCAACTTGAGCATGTACATGACACCAACCGTCACGTCGTGATCGAATGCGTCGCCAGTCTTGCCGTCGAACAGCGTCGATTGGCCGTTGCTGGGCTGCTCGGCCAGGGCCAGCAGCGCTTTGATGTCCACCTCCTTGGCACCGTCGAAGACCGGCGTCGCCAGGTGAACGCCCTCGTAGCAAGTGGCGGCGAATCGGGCCAAGCCCTCATCATCCAGATCGTCGAGCATCTTTTGGTGATGCTCCTCGGTGAAGACCTTCTTCAGCTTCGACCGAAGGGCGTCGCCGGTCCACTTCTCCTGCAACATCGCCTCGATCTGCTTGCCCATCGCGCGGGCGGCGCCGCCAAGGTGCGTTTCGAGAATTTGCCCGACGTTCATTCGAGAGGGGACGCCGAGCGGATTCAGAACGATATCGACCGGCGTACCATCGGCCAAGTACGGCATGTCTTCTTCGGGTAGAACCCGCGACACAACGCCCTTGTTGCCGTGGCGACCCGCCATCTTGTCGCCCACCGACAGCTTGCGTTTGATGGCCACGTAGACCTTGACCATCTTGATGACGCCCGGGGGCAATTCGTCGCCCTTGGTCAACTTGCTGATCTTGTCCCGGTACACCGCCTCGATGACCTGAGTGTCTTCCTGAAGCTTGGCGTGAAGCTGCTCCACGGCCTCCTCGGTCTTCCCGCCACCCCCGTCCATCTGAATCTCGGGCCAGTAGCGGGCCGGAATTTCGTCCAGTGTGGCGTTGTCAATCTTCTGACCCTTGGCAACGAGAACCTTGCCCTTGTCGTCAACAAGGCGCACCGCGGTCGTCTTCCCAATCAAGATCTTCCGCATCCGGGCGTGATACGACTCGGAGACGATCTTCACCTCGTCGCGTTGGTCCGCGAGGAGCTTCTCCTTCTCCGCGTCCTCAATGTCCTTAGACCGCTCGTCCTTCTCGGTCCCCTTTCGGGAAAAGACGCGCGCGCTGATCACGATTCCCTGAACGCCCGGAGGCACGCGCAAGGAACTGTCACGGACATCTCCCGCCTTCTCACCAAAAATCGCCCGCAGCAGTTTCTCCTCAGGCGACAACTGCGTCTCACCTTTGGGCGTGATCTTACCGACCAGGATATCACCTGGCTTAACCTCGGCGCCGATGCGAACGATCCCCGCCTCGTCGAGGTCTTTTAGTGCCTCTTCACCGACATTCGGAATGTCGCAGGTGATTTCTTCCTTGCCCAACTTGGTGTCCCGCGCGACACACTCGAATTCTTCGATGTGAATTGAGGTGAAGTAGTCGTTCTTGACTAGCCTCTCGGACACTAGGATGGAGTCCTCGAAGTTGTAACCACCCCACGGCATGAAGGCGACCAAGATGTTCTCGCCCAACGCCAACTCTCCCCGTTCGGTCGCTGGGCCGTCAGCGATCACGTCCCCCACCTTGACGCGGTCGCCACGCTCGATGATGGGATTCTGATTGAAGCAGGTGTTCTGGTTCGAGCGTTGAAACTTGGTCAGATTGTAGATATCGGGCTTGGCGGCCAAGGGATCGGACTCGTCCTCGCTGGTCGGCCGAACAACAATGCGGGTGGCATCAACCGATTCGACGATACCGTCGCGCTTCGCTACCACGGTAACGCCCGAATCGCGCGCAACGATGCCCTCGATGCCGGTGCCTACCAGTGGCGAATGGGTACGGATTAGCGGCACTGCCTGACGCTGCATGTTCGAACCCATCAGCGCGCGGTTGGCGTCATCGTTCTCCAGGAACGGAATCAGTGATGCCGCTACGGACACCAACTGGTTCGGAGACACGTCCATCAACGTGACCTCCTCGGGCTTGGACATCACGAACTCACCGTTGTGACGACATGAGATCAAGTCGTCGGTAAATTTGCCCTTCTTGTCGAGCAGCGTATTCGACTGCGCGATGTAGTGTCCCTCTTCCTGAAGCGCCGAATAGAACTCGACCTCGTCGTTCACCCGGCCGTCGGTAACCTTTCGGTACGGTGTCTCGATGAACCCGAACTCGTTCACCCGGGCGTAGGTGGACAACGAGGCGATAAGGCCGATATTTGGACCTTCCGGCGTCTCGATGGGGCAAATACGACCGTAGTGCGTCGTGTGCACGTCGCGAACTTCGAATCCTGCCCGCTCCCTGGTGAGACCGCCGGGCCCCAGCGCGGAAAGCCTCCGCTTGTGCGTGACCTCTGACAAAGGGTTCGTCTGATCCATGAACTGCGAAAGCTGAGACGATCCGAAGTATTCCTTTACGACGGCAGAAACCGGCTTGGCGTTGATTAGATCGTGCGGCATCAGCGTCTCGATCTCCTGAGACATACTCATGCGCTCTTTGATGGCGCGCTCCATTCGAACCAGGCCGATGCGGTACTGGTTCTCCATCAACTCGCCGACGGCACGGACACGTCGATTCCCCAAGTGATCGATATCGTCAATCGATCCCTTCCCATTCTTGAGATCGATGAGGTACCGAACCGTCTCCAGAATGTCGCGTTTCGTCAGAACGACGGTATCCAGAGCCTCATCCAGCTTGAACTTATAGTTCAGCTTCAGGCGACCGACCTTGGACAGATCGTAACGTTCAGGATTGAAAAAAAGATTGTTGAACAGGTTCTGCGCGGTCTCCAGAGTCGGCGGATCACCAGGGCGCAGACGTCGATAAATCTCAAGAATCGCCTCGTCCGAGGACTGCAACTTGTCGGCGATCAGAGTGTCACGGAGGTACGATCCGACATTCAGATTGTCGATGAAAAGAATCTTGAACTTGGCAATGCCGTGGTCACGGAGTTCATCCAACTTGGACTCGCTCAGCTCCTCGTTGCACTGAAGGATCACCTCACCCGTCTGCTCGTCGATGACATCGGTCGCCGCGACCTTACCAACGAGGTCCGAAATCTCGACCGCCAAGCGATCGATCTTGGAATCCTGCAATTTCTTGATGGCAAGCTTGGTGAATTTGCGGTTCTTCTTGACCAGGACCTCTCGCGAGTCGGGATGACGAATGTCACGACTGGCGCGCTGGCCGGGCAAGAGATCGTACTCGACCGACTTCGCGTACTTCTTCCCCGCCTCCAAGTGAACCGTCTCGGTATCGTAGTAATAATTCAGAAGCTCCTCGGTCGAATAGCCGAGCGCACGCAACAAGACCGTCGCATGCAGTTTTCGACGACGATCGATCCGAACGTAGAGCAAATCCTTGGGATCGAATTCGAAATCCAACCAAGAACCGCGGTAGGGGATAATGCGCGCGCTGTACAGCAGTTTCCCCGAAGAGTGGGTCTTCCCCTTGTCGTGATCGTAGAAGACGCCCGGACTGCGGTGCAATTGGCTGACGACCACCCGCTCAGTGCCATTGATGATGAAGGTTCCGTTCTCGGTCATGAGCGGAATCTCGCCGAAGAAGACCTCCTGCTCCTTGACGTCGCGGATTGATTGGGAGCCGGTTTCTTCGTTCGTGTCCCAGACCACCAGACGCACCACGACCTTGATCGGCGCCGCGAACGTCATGCCGCGCTGGCGGCATTCGTCTACATCATATTTGGGCTTGTCGAGGGTGTACGAAACGAACTCCAAGGAAGACGTCTCCGAGAAGTCCTTGATCGGGAAGACGCTCTTGAAGACCCCCTGCAGACCAACGTCCTCTCGCTTGTCGAGCGGAGTGTCTTTCTGGAGGAATTTTTCGTAACTCTGCTTCTGAATATCGATCAAGTTCGGGATATCGATGATCTTCCCGATCTTGGCGAAGCTTTTCCGAGCCCGAAAATTGTTCTGAATCACAGGCACCATCGAGTCTCCTTCACTGAAACTACCCCGACCGACTTCGCGCCGTCGGCTACCAGCCACCGAATAATCGGATACCCCGGCACTTCCCCAGCGGGGAAGAACCTAGCACCCGACGTCTCAAGCAATGTATGTGCGATGTTGATGGGTGAATTCTTCTACTTGACGTCGACCTTCGCGCCCGCGTCGGTCAGTTTCTTCTTCATCGCCTCCGCGTCAGCCTTCGACACGCCTTCCTTGACAGTCTTGGGTGCGCCGTCCACCAAGTCCTTGGCCTCTTTCAGACCCAGGTTGGTCACCTCCCGAACCGCCTTGATGACGCCAATCTTGTTGGTGCCAGCCTCGGTCAAGATCACCGAGAACTCGGTCTGCTCGGCAACCGGGGCTGCCGCCGCTCCTCCACCGGCCCCAGCGGCCGCCGCAACGGCGACTGGCGCTGCCTTCACGCCCCACTTGTCCTCCAACTCCTTCGTGAGACCCGCGAGGTCGAGGACGGACATCTTGGAAAGGAAATCAACTACCTGTTCTTTGGACACATCGGCCATTTCAGTACTCCCTGTTGAGATCAATTTTTCGTCGAAGAAGCAAGACCAGAAACTCACACAAAATCCGCACGGCGGATTCGGCACCTGCCGTTTGGGTCAGGAACCTTCTAGTCGCACGGACTCCTCACTCGGGGCTCCCCCCTCCGTCAGGCCCGACTCGCGAGCAGCCAGCAGATAGACAAAATTCTGGGGCGCTGCAATGAGCAAACGTACGAAGTTCTGCGGTACTGCCAAGAGAGTTGCAAGGAATGTCGCCCGCAACTCGTCCCGGCCCGGAAGATTGGAGAGTTCCTGTACTCCCTTGGCGTCAAGCGCCCGGCCATCGACGAAGCCTCCCTTGATGACGAACTTTTCCTCGGACTTCGCGATCTTGGCGGCGACCTTTGCGGGAGCCGCCGGGTCCTCGAATGAATAGGCAATCGCAGTGGGTCCCACCAGAAGGGACTCGATTCCCTCCATGGGCGTACCCTTTACCGCAAGGCCCAAGAGCGTGTTCTTCACCACCTGATACCGGCACCCACTGGCCCGAAATTCGCGGCGCAGGCCGGTATCGACCTTGACGGTCAGTCCGCGAAAATCAGCAAGGATGATGCTGGCGGCTCTCGAAAGATCGGCCTTGAGCAGCCCGACCAGTTCCTGTTTCTGCGTTCGTTCTATGTTGCTTGCCTGCATGATCGTCCCCTATTTCGTCTCGTATTCGGAGACCAGCGGCGATGTATCCACCTTGATTCCCGGGCCCATCGATGTCGAGATGGTTACCGACTTCACGTACGTCCCTTTGGCGGAGGCCGGCTTCAACCGTAGGAGGGTTTCAATCATCGTAAGAGCGTTGTCTTTCAGTTTGTCCGATCCAAACGACGCCTTGCCGATACGTGCGTGCACGATTCCCGCCTTCTCGACGCGGAATTCGACACGTCCAGCCTTCAATTCACGAACCGCCTTGGCGACATCGTTCGTAACCGTTCCGACCTTCGGGTTTGGCATCAAACCCTTGGGACCGAGAACCCGACCGAGGCGACCAACCAAACCCATCATGTCGGGCGTGGCTACCATCGAGTCAAAGTCGGTCCAGCCTTCTTTCTGAATCCGATCCACCAACTCTTCGGCTCCGACGAAGTCCGCCCCGGCCGCTCTGGCCTCGTTGGCCTTATCCCCCTTGGCCACGACGGCGACCCGCTGGCTCTTTCCTGTCCCGTGCGGCAACACGACAGCACCACGAACCATCTGATCAGCGTGTTTCGGGTCAACCCCTAGGCGCACCGCCATGTCAACGCTCTCATCGAACTTGGCAACGGTCGTCTCCGGTAGAAGTTTGCACGCGTCCTCCAACGAGTACCGCTTTGTGCGGTCGACCTTCGCCGCCGCGCTCCGATATTTTTTTCCATCTGCCATTTTGATTTTCTTTCCTGGTTCGGCCCTTCGGCCTCCCACCTGTTAGTCGACGACCTCGATACCGAGCGATTTCGCGGTCCCGGCAATCGTCCTCATTGCAGCTTCCAGGTCGGTGGTGTTCAAGTCTGGAAGTTTTGTAGTGGCAATCTCACGCAGTTGCTTGGTGCTGATTTTTCCCACCTTCACCTTGTTCGGTTCCTTTGAACCCGATCCCGGCTTCTTTGTCGTAGCCAAGCTGGCGGCCTTCTTGATCAGGATCGCGGCCGGCGGCGTCTTCGTGATGAAAGTGAACGACCGATCCGAATAGACGGTGATCTCCACCGGAATGATCATGTCGTCTTTGGTCTGCGCCTGAGTCCGCGCGTTGAACTGCTTGCAGAACTCCATGATGTTCACGCCGTGCTGGCCCAAAGCCGGTCCAATAGGCGGCGAAGGGTTGGCCTTGCCGGCGGGAACCTGGAGTTTGATGAATCCGCTGATCTTCTTCATTGCTATCGACCTCTATGAAACCGCGTCGGGGGCAGCTACGACTTCTCGACCTGCGAGAAGTCCAATTCAACTGGCGTGGCACGTCCAAAGATGGATACGTTCACACGCACCTTCTGTTTCTCCGGCTTCACCTCGACGACCGTGCCCGTGAAGTTCGCAAACGGACCGTCGATGACACGCACGGTCTCCGTCTCCTCGAACGACATACGAGGCTTGGGGCGCGACGCACCCTCCGTCATCGCGACGTGAAGATTTTGAATCTCGGTTTCCTTGACCGGTTGCGGATTGGTCCCGCCCAAAAACCCGGTAATCTTTGGAGTGTTTTTGACTAGGTGGAAGGTCTCTTGGTCCAGATCCATTTGGACGAAGATGTATCCAGGGAAGAACTTGCGCGTCGTGGAGCGTTTCTGGCCCTTGACCAGCTCCACCACGGTGTCGGTCGGTATAAGAACGTCGCCGAATTTCTCCTGCAAGGTGTGCTGGCGCACGCGATCCTGCAGCGATAGTTTGGCCTTGTTCTCGTGACCCGAGTATGTGTGCACGACGTACCACTTCATCGCCATCTGTCGGTCCCATCCGCCTCAGCGCAGAAACCAGTTTGTAAAAAACGACCAAATCGCATCGAATCCGCTCAGAATCACGGCAGCGATCGATACGGTCACCAGTACGACAACGGTGGCGGCCGACGTTTCCTTGCGGGTCGGCCACGTAACTTTTTCGAGTTCGCGAGTGATGTCATGAACCGTCGCGAACACCCGCTCGCTCCTATAGGCGAGATAGGCAGCGATGGCGGCGCCCGAAACAGCAACGGCGTTCACAACCAGATCGTTGGGTTTCGAGAAGTAACTCCAGACCCAGTCCGCTGCCCGCGACAGTAGAAAGGCCGCGAGGAGGCCCCCGACCGCGAACGTTAAATGTATGAATTTGTTAGCGCCCATTACCTTGTTCCGCCTGACTTCGCCCGGTCCGTGCAGGGCAGGAGGGACTCGAACCCCCAACCCGCGGATTTGGAGTCCGCTGCTCTACCATTAGAGCTACTGCCCTAGATTTATTTAGTTTCCTTGTGATTCGTGTGTTTTCGGCATCGCGAACAAAACTTCGACAGCTCCAATTTCTCAGCGTTGGCCCGCTTGTTCTTGGTCGTGGAATAGTTCCGTTCTCGGCATGTCGTGCATTCCAATGTGATGATGACCCGCGTGGCTGCCAAAGCTGTTTCTCCTCGTGTTCGTAATCAGTACTTGAAGTCGAGAGCGGAACCAGCAATGGCCAGTCCGCCCCGCGAGAGAATCAGGCCCTACTCGAGAATCTTGGTGACGACGCCAGCACCGACGGTTTTGCCGCCTTCACGAATCGCGAATCGCAGTCCCTCTTCACACGCGATGGGCGTGATCAGTTCGATCTCCAAGTTCACGTTGTCCCCCGGCATCACCATCTCCGCCCCCTCGGGCAATGTC
>JANOJB010000248.1:0-14764 GCA_031407985.1 Pseudomonadota bacterium
CATCAACGACTTGATGGAGGAGCTCTGCGGGGCGCGACTGACCTACAACTATCATCGCGTCGGCGGCGTCGGTTGGGACATGACGGATGCTTGGCGCGACAAGGTGCTGCGATTCCTCGACCATTTCGAGCCGGTGATCGACGAGTTCAATCGCCTGATCACGTACAACGAGATCTTCATCAAACGCCTGGGCGGCCTGGCGGTCATCGACGCCGAGCAGGCGGTCGCCTACGGGTTGGTCGGGCCCAACCTGCGCGCCGCCGGCGTGGCGTTCGATGTACGATCCGATCTGCCGTACGCGTGTTACGCGGACATCCTGCCCAAGATCGGGTGGCGGACGCCGGTCGGGCGCGGGCTTCGGGGTAGACCGGGCGACGCGTGGGACCGGTTCTGGCTGCGCGTCGAGGAATGGAAGTGGTCGGTGAAGATCCTGCGCGAGGCCCTGGATCAGATTCAGGCGACCCCGCGTGGTGAGTTCCTGATCCCGCCCAAACGCCTGCGACCGAAAGGCGACGCCCTGGCGCGGGTCGAGGCAGCGCGCGGGGACATGGCCTGCTACGTGGTCGGTGACGGGACGCCGAACGCCTACCGGGCCCGGTTTCGCACCGGATCGTTCAACGCCATGGGGTTAATTCGCGAAAAATCGCGCGGCCTGATGGTGGCCGATCTGGTGGCGTTGATCGCCAGTCTGGATATCGTCGCGCCCGAGATCGATCGATGACGACAACCACGCGCGCCGCCGCCGTTTCGATCATTGTGGTGCTTCTGACCGCCGCACTGCCCGCGTCGGCCGAGACACTGCCTGGGTTGGACGCGGTCGCGCCGGTGGGTGCGGCGCTGGTGCGCGACGTCCGACCGACGAAGCTGGAACGCGGCGACAAACTGGTCGTCGAACTCACGGGCGCGGCTCCCCGCGGACCCGCGGTCATCGTCTTGATGGCCGCCGCAACGCCGCTTTCGGGCGGATCCGAATCGGGATCGCCAGTCGAAAAAGACGTGAACGGCCCGGCGCCGCGGGTACTGGTCTTGCGCGCGCGGGGGCTTGGTGATGGGCGCGTGGTCGCGGACATCGACGCCGCCACCGAGGCGCGTGTCGGTCGCGACGTGCACTGGCGAAACGTGGCGGTCGAGGTGGCGCTGACCGACACCGGTGACGGCGCCGTGTGGGCCGCGACCGGCGGCCATCGCGTGTGGCACACGGCACCGGGTGACGGCTATGACTTTGCTTTTTTCCCCGGCACACTGGGCGGTTTTGCGACGCGCTTTGCTTCCGAACACCACCCGCGAATCGCCGGTTGGCCGATCCCCGCGGGTGTTTTGGTGGGCGCGATCATGGTGGGTGCCGCGTTGTTGTTGCTGCTGCTGGTGGCGCCCATCACAGGCATGGTCGTCGTGTGGGAGCGCAAGATTGCCGGGCGCATGCAGTCGCGCTTTGGCCCCAACCGTGTCGGCCCCGGCGGCTGGCTGCAGTGGCTGGCCGACGGGATCAAGCTGATCATCAAGGAGGATCTGATCCCCACCGACGCCGACCGGGTGCTGTTTCGTTTCGCGCCGTATCTGATGTGGATGGGCGTATTCGCGACGCTGGTGGTGTTGCCCGCGTCGGAAATGGCGATCATCGCCGATCTGAACATCGGCCTTCTGTACCTGTCGGCGGTGACGACGTTGACGGTCATCGGCATCATCATGGGCGGCTGGGCGTCCAATTCGAAATGGTCGCTGCTGGGTGGGATGCGATCGGCGGCGCAGATCGTCAGCTATGAACTGCCAGCGTCGATCGCGCTGTTGTCGGTCGTCGTGATGGCGGGAACCCTGTCGCCGCAAGCGATCGTACGCGAGCAGGGTGGACTGCCCACCGACTGGTTCGTGTTCCGAACGCCGTTCACGTTCGTCGCGTTTTTTATCTATTTCATTTCGGCCCTGGCCGAAGGAAACCGCACACCATTCGATCTGCCGGAAGCGGAGTCCGAATTGGTTGCCGGCTACCACACGGAGTATTCGGGCTTTCGCTGGTCGATTTTTCAGCTAGGCGAATGGACGAACATCTACGTGGTCGGGGCCATCTGCGCGACGGTGTTTCTGGGGGGCTGGAACGTTCCGTTCGTGTCGGCCGACGCGGTCGCGGCCAGTCTACCCTGGCAGATGGCTTCGCTGGCCGTCATGGCCTCCAAGGTCGTGATGCTGACGTTCGTGATTATCTGGATCAGGTGGACTCTCCCGCGCTTCCGCATCGACCAGTTGATGGATCTGTGCTGGAAATTCCTGCTGCCGATCTCGTTCGTCGTCTTCTTGGCGTCGGCGGCGTGGGTCTGGGCCATCGCCGCCGCGCCTGGGCTGGACCGGGTGACGCGCTGGCTGATGTTCGCGGTCGGCGGCGTGGGTCTGGGCGGCGTCTTCGTGGCCAATGTGGTTCGCACGTTCCGCCGCACGCACCTGTTGCACATGGGTGATCGTCAGTTCACGCTGCCGTTTTCGGAGAGACACCTGGAGAAGCGATGACGACCGGCTACGGCCCAGGCACTCCCGGACCGGATGGCGAGCCGCCAGATGGTCCCCGCGGTCCCGCCAATCCGTTCATGCGCATCGTTCGCACCGCGCGGTCCGTCATGGACGGCATGGCGATCACCTTGTCCTATCTGTTCCGACCGCCAACGACGATCCAGTATCCCGATCGCATCCCCCGCCCCATCGTCGACACGTTGCCGGAACGGTATCGTGGTTTCCTGGAGGTCGATCTGGCGACCTGCACGGCCTGCAAGGCGTGCGAACGCGACTGTCCGATCGGCTGCATCGTCATCGATCTGGAGAAGGTCGGCGACGTACGGGCGATGACCCGGTTCGACATCGACATGGGCAAATGCATGTACTGCAACATCTGTGTCGAATCGTGCCCGATTCCCAACCAGGCCACGGGTGACGCCGAGCAAACCAAGTGCATCCGCATGACCCGCGAGTTTGAAGCGGCCACCGACGACTTTTCCACGCTGACGTTCCGGTTCATCAGGCCAGGCGACGCCGTGATCCCTTTCAAACCCAAAAAGGGCGTCGTCGAGCCCACGGGTGAACGCGGACGGATCGCGCGTGAGGTGCGCAAGCGAGCGAGCGAGTACAACGCGCTGGCCGCCCGCTGGGCCGAGGCGCGGCTTCGCGACGATTCGCCCGAGGCGGTCAACGCCCCCGCGATCATCGCCGCGCGCGAGGGCGAGCTTGGCCCGATGGTCAAGGCAGCGGGCGACGATCCACGCAAGCTGGAGGACCTTGTCTTCGCGCAAGCGCTGGCGCAAACCGACTGCGGCGCCTGCGGCTACGACGACTGCCGGAGCTATGCCCGCGCGGTGCTGCGCGGCGACGACACCGATCTGGCCAAGTGCGATCCGGGTGGCCCGCGCACGGAGCGCGATCTGGTGCTGATCACGAACCTTCGCGCCCGCCAGTAGTACCAATCAAGTCCCGCGCCGGTGGTCCCCGCCCGCAACCCCGTGGGAGATGCCGCTGTGCTTTGGCGGAAAAAGGGCGGACAATCCCCGGCGTCGATGTTGTCGGTGGGGCGGTCCTCCTACGGATTGCGTAATCCTCCGTAAACGCGCAAGGTAGTCCCACCATGGGTGACAAATCTCCGAAGTCGAAGTCCAAACGGGACGATCAGAAACAGACAAAGACCAGCCAGGACAACCGCAAGAAGCAGGCTGCCACGACCGCCAAGCAGGTGCAGCAGAAGAAGAAGTAACGATCGCATCCAGGGCGGTCCACGCCCAGGACGGCGTGATACCGCCGCGCGCACTATCAATGCCGCGGTGGATACTTCTTCAACTTGAGCTGCAACGTCCGGCGCGCGATGCCCAGTCGGCGCGCGGCCTGGGACACGTTTCCGTTCGCGTCCGAAAGGACGCGCTGAATGTGTTCCCATTCGGCACGCGCCAGCGAAGGCGTGGCGGCCTCCGCCGGGGCCTCGGCCGCGGGCTCACCCTCGATCCGAAGCAGCGCCGCCGTCAATTCGTCCGCGTCGATCGGTTTGCTTAGGTAGTGATCGGCGCCGCGATGAAGGGCCTCGACCGCCGAAGCGATGCTGCCGTATCCCGTCAAAACGACGATCTTCGTGTCCGGGCAAACCGGCGCGATCGCGTCGATGACGTCCTGTCCGCTTGCATCCGGCATGCGCATGTCGACGACGGCGAAGTTGGGTTGCTGCGATTGGGCGGCGGCGATGGCCGTGGCGCCGTCGGGAGCCGCCGTCACCGTGAAACCGCGCAACCGAAGTGCACTGGCCATTCGTTCGCGAAACACGTCGTCGTCGTCAACGAACACGATCGATCGCCCCGTCCCCGCGGGTGGCGTGGGACTGTTCATGTCGCCGCCGCCGCGCCATCGATCAGCGTCGCGGGCAGCTGAAGCACCGCGATCGTGCCGACGCCCTTGGTGGAATCGATCAGGACCTGTCCGCCCAGCCTTTCGACAACCGCCCTTGCCAAAAATACGCCCAATCCCATTCCATGGCCGGTGGGTTTCGTGGTGAAAAACGGCTCGCCGACGCGATCGATGATGTCGTCGGGGATGCCCCGGCCGCTGTCGCGGATCTCGAATTCCAGCGCGTCGCCGTTCGCCGACACACTAAGCAGAACCTCACCGCCGTCCGGTGATGCGTCCTGGGCATTCTTGATGATGCCGCGCAGGGCCTGGGAAAAAGCCCGCGCCGGCAGCCGCAAACGCTTGCTCTCATCGCCAGGCGCGATCCGTGTACGAACCGCCACGCGCCCCGGCAACCCCACCAGCGCGTCGTTCACCATCACCCGCACCGGCGACGCCACGAACGCCTCGCCGACGGAGGTTCCGGCTTCCGACGACATCCGTTCCAGGATCGCGCGACAGCGATCGACCTGGTCGCGGACCAGCCGAATGTCCTTGATGGCTCCGTCGTCGCCGGCCGTTGCATGACCTGATACCACCGGTTCTAGTTCCTTCATCACGACCGCGATGGTGGCCAGCGGCGTCGACAACTCGTGCGCCGCGCCCGCCGCCAGCGTGGCCAGCGATGCCAGACGCTCTTGCCGCGCGGCCAACCGGCGGGATTCCCCCAGCTCGACCTCGCGTGCTTCCAGCGCGCGGCGGACGCGCACCAGGAAGTACCCGATGAAACCGGCGGCCACGCCGAACGCAACCCACATCCCACGCAGGTGAAGATCCATGTAAACCGCGTGCGACACACCCTCGGGCAGCGGCCGGTGCCAGAGGAACAGCACCGCCGAACCCGCCAGCGCCAGCGCGGTCAATGCCCATGTCCAACTGGGCCGCAGCGTGATCGCCGCCAGCGCGATCTGCACCAGATACAGGAAGCTGAACGGATTCGCCGGCCCTCCGGTCAGATACAGCAGGCCGGTACACATGACGATGTCGAAGGCCATGATGGCCGCCAGCCACCATTCGCGTGCCTCGCGGCGGCGCCCCATCAGCGCGGCCACCACATTCAGCGCGCCTTCTAGGCCCACGATCGCCAGCAACCGCGACAACGGCAGCGCCCACCCCAGGCCGACGTGCACGCCCAGGATCGCCACCAGCTGACCCGTGATCATCGACCACCGCAGTCGAATCAACCACCCGAAGTTGATCTGGTTCGGGTGCGCGGGGGAAAACACCATCGTCCCCAGTCGTCTAGCAGGGCCGACCGTCGGTGAAGCTGCGTTATTTTTTCGCATCCCTGGTTTTGGTGTGGTCGACGCGTGCGCGCCTGGGCGCCTGAGGGTACTGTAAATGCCCATGGCGACGGCGACACACGATGCGGCAAGCAGTATGTCGCGATTGAGGGCGACGTGCGGCGTCGTTCTTTTGGTGCTGGGGATCGCCGGTTGCGCGGACGGCGGAATCCAGGCACCTGGTTATGACCCGACGATGCCGCCCACCGGCGCCGCGCTTTTCACCCTGCCGACCGAGAGTGGCGCCTGGCAGGCCGCGATCTGGACGTTTCCGCAACCTCCCGCGAAGGGCCAGTCGGACGTGTTGTATCGCGTGACAGACAGTGCCGGGGGCGCGGTCGATGACCTGACGTTGACCGTGGTTCCGTGGATGCCGGCGCACGGACACGGCACCTCGATTGCGCCGATCGTGACGTCGGATCGCGACGGGCGTTACCTGGCGACTCCCGTCAATCTGTACATGGCCGGACGGTGGGAGTTGCACACCACGATCTCGCGGGACACAGCCAGTGACAATGTCGTCTTCGCGATCGACGTTCGCTAGGGCGGCGATCGTCGGCGTCGTCGGGATCGTTCTAGGCCTGTCGTGGGAACCGGACGCTTTGGGTCAGGCGTGTTGCGCCTCGGCGGGACTGGTCGCACCAACCCACCTCCGCAGCTACGAACACCTGGCCGTGGGAACTCAGTTGAAAGCCCGGTCGGTTTTCGGTTCATTCGATCAGACGGGGGCGTACCGAGGCAGCACGGCGGGGACATCCGACTGGATGTTCGAACAAGATCTGTTCGGCGTGGCGCGGTTGTTCGACCGCGCGCAGGTGGCGCTGATGCTTCCTTTCGTCGTGACCCGTCGAACGGTGCCCGGGCTGGGCGAAACCGGCGGCGGCCTGGGCGACATGGCCGCGCACCTTCGCTATGACTTCATCAGCGCGGGCGAACACCGGATCATTCCCGGGATCGCGCTGCTGGCCGGTCTTGTCGCGCCGACGGGAACGCCACCGGAAAACGCGGGTGATCCCCTGGCGGCGGGCGCCACGGGACAGGGCAGTTTCGAGACCAGCCTGGGTCTCGCGGTCGAGCAGGCCCTCGGCGACAATTTCGCGGCGGCAAACGCGATGGTTGGTCTTCGTTCGTCGCGCCAGGTCGGTGGTATTCGCGAAAGCTTCGCGCCAAGGTGGACGCTTCTGGTCACCGCGGGGCGCGTGCTGGGCGATGGCACGTCAATCGGGGCTTTCGCCAGCGCGGTTCGGCATGGCGAAAACCGCGACGACGGGGGACCCATTCCAGGCAGCGACCTGTTGCTGCTGACCACGGGGTTAGCGGCGGCGCGGTCGGTGTGGTCCGACTGGCGATTTCAGGGAACCATTTCCGCGAATCTGCCCGTCAGAGGCGCCGGGCGCAATCAATCGGCGGGCGTCGGCGCCAGCCTGTCGTTGATCCGTTTGTGGCTTTGACGGTTGAGCCGCACGTGACGCGGCTTTGCTCGTCTCAGAACGCTGCGACAACGAATTTCGGAAAGCGGCGGAAGTCGCGGTCGCCGGTAATGAACGATGTGACCCCGGCTTCGCGGCAAACCGCGACGATCTGCGCGTCGAAGACCAGGTTTCCGCGTGCGTCCGCCTCGCGGACAGCTTGATCGAGCAGAATCGGGAAGCGTTCGCCGGGATTGAGGATGACGATCGTCGGCGAAGCCAGCACCCGTCCCAGCGCGGTGGCGGCTTCGTCGACGGTGAAGGGCGGATCGAATACCCGGGGATGGCTGATCACGCGCAAGAATTCGCCCATGCAGAACACGGGCAAGCCCCAAGGATCGTCACCTTCGGCCAGGCCAACCAGAATATCCCTGGCCTTCTTGTGTTGCGGGAGTTCCTCCCGGTGCGCGTAGACGAGAACGTTCGTGTCCACCGCTTTCACGTTCGGTTCTCCATGCGATCGTACAGCGAGTCCCTATCCGCCAGGTCGACCCCGGGTTGCAGCCGACCTTTCTTGGTGAGCAGTTCCAGTTTGAACCGTCGTCGGTCAAGCCGCGCCGGCCGCAGGTAAGCGCCCAAAGCTTCCTCGACGACCCGGGTCAGGGTTTTTCCCTTTTCCACGGCGCGCTTACGCGCCTCACGCAAGAGCCGGGTGTCGATGTCGAGCGTTGTCCGCATGCATAAAAGCATATGACAGGAAGCAGGCGTATGCCACGTACGCGGCATGGGGCTGACACGGGCCCGCAGCCCGAATCAACGGCGGGCTTCCCGTGATCAGCACCGAAACAACGACTTCCCGAACCCGCGCTCTATTCAGCGCCCGATGCGGGAACCGGGGACTCGCTGGCATCCACCAGATCGACCAGCGTGTCGACCAGGTCGGCCAGTGCTCGCGCCGAGGTGGGAATCGTCGGCCAGGCAGCGTGGCCACGACGGTCTTCGGCGGAATCTCCGGGCACCACGAACCGCGCGGCTCGTCCCGCCCACAACGTGATGCTTCCGTCGCCAAAGCGCAGGACCTTGCGTCGCACACCGCGGTCCTGCATAGGCGCGCGACCGTACACGCCCAGCTTGCGATCGAAGGTCTGATCACCAGTCTTCGTCCGTGGCAGCGTGGTCCGATCCTCGGGGCGCCGTCCGATCCAGGTTTCGTGAGATTCAATCGTCGCGTCAGGCGGCTCATCGCCGGGCACGCCCACGCTGGCGTCCAACCGGCGAACCACACCCTGTATGCGACGGATGACAAGCGCGATCGGTCGCCCGCGTCGCGCGGCGCGAACGCTGGCGGTATCGGCATCGATATCGGTTCCAGTGTCACCGCCGCCCGATACAACTTCGATCAGCACCGGCTCGGCGCCGGCGGTCGGGGGCTCCGCGATTGCCGCCGCTATGGTTCCCAGCAACGCCCGCCAGTCCGTGGCGGACAAACGCCCCGACCCATCGTAAACAAGATCGCCGCCGCCCATGCGAAGCGTACCGGTCGCCAGCGCGACCAGGCCACAAAGCGATACGGCCAAAGCCACCGGCGAGGACGTCTGGTACCCGCCGAGACCGACCAGGCACATCCCCAGGCCGGCCAGACGCGACGGGCCGGGCGAAAGCAGCAACACCGCGACGGTGGCGACAAAACCGAACAACGCCACGACGTACAGAACACCCAACAACGACAGGGCCCGGGGAAGCTCCAGATAGACGCTGTAAAGCGCGACGGTCTGCACCAGATCGGTGCGGCCGACAAAAGCGACAAAGAAGAAAGCGCTGATCCCAGCCGCCAGCGCAAGGCCCGCGACAATCCGCGCCCGCGGCACGGAGCGGGACAGGAACAGCAAGGGCGCCGTCGCCGCGGCCACCAGAAGCGTCAGCTCCCCCGCGAAAGTGATCCGCTCGGGACTGATGGCGCCCCGGCTCCACCAGCCTTTTCGCGCCGCCAGCAGCGCCACGATGTGCAGCAGCGGGGGCAACACGAACAATACGAATCCAAGACGCGTGCGCGTGGACGCGGTCCGTGCTCCCACAAACGACAGTCCCAACAACGCGACCACGAATCCAAAACCCGTTTCGAGGGGGATGTGATAACGCTCGGGCATGCGGCCGAAAACCAGCGACAACGCCACCAGCAGAAAGAAGACCGCCGAAAGCGCCGCGACGGTCAGCCGCACACCGCGCGGGAACAGCTCGCCGCGCTTGATGTGCCCGGCAATTCCCCCAGCCCCCACCATCAACGTCAGCAAGCCGGTCAGATGCAGAAGAAACGGCCCCACCCGCAGCCACAGGCACCCCACCCCCGACCGGCAGCCCGGTGACACAAACAGCCGCCCCAAAAGCCTATCGGCCAGCAATTCCAGTAGCGCGATCACCACCAGTGCCGCCGTCAGGTTCCCGTAGGGCGATCGGTTGGGCATCGGTCAGCGGCAGTATATGCCCGAAAATGCCCCAAAAAGCGCGTCCCCGGATGTCCGATGTTATCGTGGCCACGTGATCGCAACCGCGACGACGCCCCGCACGTGTCGGACCAAGGTTCGCATGCGGTCCCGCTGTCGTCCGGATCTGGGTTTTGCCTTGGTGCTGGGATCGTTGCTGGTGCTGGCCCGTGCATCCGGCGCGCCCGCAAAGCCGGCCTCCCCACCAAGCCCAATCGCCGGTGCCGCGAATCCGGTCGTCGGGCAGACCAATTCGGGCGCGGTCCCGGTCCCGCTGATCGTCGCGATCGATCCCGGCCACGGCGGCACCAATCTGGGCGCGTCCGGTCCCGGCCACGGCATCTACGAGAAGCGGCTGACGTTGGCCCTTGCTGAACGCATACGCGCGCTGCTGGCGGAGGGATCGACATCTCAACCCGAAGTTGCCGTCGTGTTGTGCCGCGAATCGGACGCCCTGGTACCGATCCGCGCACGCGCCCGTTGCGCCCAGGAAAGCGGGGCCCGGCTGTTCCTGAGTCTTCACGCCAATGCGGTGCCGGCGGGCGTTCCGCGCGGATCGCGGCGTGGGTTCGATGTCTTCGTGCTTGGCCCGCGCGAGGTGGAAGACGACGCCGCCCTGGCGGCGCTTGGGCAGCGAGAAGACTCTGATGCGGTCTGGGCGGCACACGAGGTGCGCGCCGCGGCCGAACGGTCGATCGTCCTGGCGCGCGTGGTCGCCGACCACCTTGCCCAAACGCTGGCAGCCAGCTCGGGCCACGGGGTCAAACAGGGTGGCGCCACGCTGGACGTCTTGCGGGGGGCCGGCACGGCCGCCGCGCTGGTCGAGGTTGGTTTTCTGGATCATCCCGAGGAAGGCGCGCGGCTGGCCTCGGCAGAGGGACGAGAGCCGATTGCCCGCGCCCTGGCCGCCGCCATCCGTGCGTATTTGACCCGGGATGCTGCGCACCCCATGCCCATCTCGACTGTGACGATTCCGCCCCAGCGATTCTAGGCTTCGAGCAAACCGAGCGACTCACGACAAGAACCGCGATACTCTCCGTCGCCAATAAGGAGCAACGACGTGATGCAAGAGCGGCAAGACCGGCATGACCGGCAAGAGCGGCAAGACCGGCAAGAGCGGGTTGCAGTGATCGGTCTCGGATATGTGGGCCTGCCGGTGGCGCTGGCTTTCGCGCGTAAGTTCCCGGGCACGGTCGGGTTCGACGTCAACAAGGAAAAGGTGGAGGAGCTTCGCCGCGGGTTCGATCGGAACCAGGAAGTCTCGGCGGGCGAGCTGAAGGAGTCGTCGCTGACCATCACGTACGACATCGCCGAGCTCAAGAGCGTCACCTTCTTTGTCGTGGCCGTTCCGACACCCGTCGATCACAACAACGTGCCCGATTTGACGCCGGTCGTGAAAGCGTCGGAGACGGTCGCCCAGGGCCTTAGCAAGGGCGCCGTCGTCGTGTACGAGTCGACGGTGTATCCGGGCGTGACGGAGGAGGTCTGTGGACCGATCCTCGCCAGGATTTCGGGCCTGACGCAAGGCAAGGACTTCAAGCTCGGCTACTCGCCGGAGCGCATCAACCCCGGCGACAAGGAACACACGCTGGAGCGCATCGTGAAGGTCGTGTCGGGCGAGGACCCAGCGACCCTGAACCGGGTCGCCGACGCGTACGGTGCCATCATCGAAGCGGGGGTGCACCGCGCGTCGTCCATCAAGGTCGCCGAGGCCGCGAAGGTCATCGAGAACACGCAGCGCGATCTCAACATCGCGCTGATGAACGAGCTGGCAATCATCTTCGAGCGCATGGACATCCGCACGGCCGATGTACTGGAGGCGGCCGGCACGAAATGGAACTTCCTGAAGTTTCGTCCTGGATTGGTAGGCGGCCACTGCATCGGCGTCGATCCTTACTACCTGACGATGAAGGCGCAGCAGCTCGGGTATCAGCCCGAGGTCATCCTGGCGGGCCGCCGCATCAACAACAACGTCGGGCCGTACCTGGCGCAGCGGCTGGTCAAGATGCTCATCAGACAGGGCTTCCAGGTGAAGGGCGCCCGCGTCGGCGTCCTTGGGTTGACGTTCAAGGAGGACTGCAACGATCTGCGCAACAGCAAGGTCCCCGACATCCTGGCCGAGCTGCGCCAGTTCGGGATCGACCCGCTGATCCACGACAGCCGCGGCAATCCAGCGGATGCCAAACACGAATACGGTGTGACGCTGAGCCAACTGGACGACTACAAGAACCTGGACGCCCTCATCGTCGCCGTCAGCCACAAGGAATACATCCAGCTGGGCCAGGCGAACCTGCTGGGCATGGTGCGCGACAACGGCTGCTTCATCGACGTCAAGAGCGTGTTCTCGCCGGCCAAGATGGATCGCGGCATCCAGTACTGGAGCCTGTAACCCCTCCTGGCTCACAGGACCGGCCCCACAGTATGGGACACGCGGGAGGCCACGGTTGCCGCGCCCGCCCAGGGGAGTCCGGATTTCCAACTTTTAGCGACCGGTTGCTTTCCCATCTGGGGCTAGAATGACGTTTCCCTACATGGACGATTGCGTGTGGGGCGTGTATTGCGCCGGGGCCGTCCCCCCGAGACTCTCTTTCTTGACCAGTTTCACTGACTGACAGGAGATCCTGATGCAGCGTTCAACGTCGTTCCGCACCCTGTTCCTTATCGCCGCGGGGTTGGTTGCCATCGTGGCCACTGGCTGTACCCCAGCACCCACGACTGTTGCGGGATGCGGGCAAGGCCTGACGACCTGCAACGGCGCGTGCGTCAACATCAGTAGTGACGGCGCGAACTGCGGTCGCTGCGGAATGGCCTGCACCGCTGGCCAGGTCTGCAGCGCCGGAATCTGCGGAACGACCTGCGGGGCGGGCACCATGATGTGCGGCACCAGCTGCGCCAACGTCAACACGGACGCGACCCACTGCGGAAACTGCACGACCGTGTGCAAGACCGGCCAGGGCTGCAACAACGGCGTTTGCGCGTGCCCGTCGGGCCAGGTCCTGTGTAACAACACGACCTGCGCCGCCAGCTGTGGCGGTGGCACGGGTGGAGCCAGCGTCGGCTCGGGCGGATCGACCGTTGGCTCGGGCGGATCGACCGTTGGCACCGGTGGCTCGGGCGTCGGTACGGGTGGTACCGCGGTGGGCACGGGCGGCACCGCCGTTGGTACGGGTGGAGCGGGCGTTGGCACCGGCGGTGCGGGCGTCGGCGGCGCGCGGGCTTGCGCGATTGTCCCGCCACCGGGCGCGGTCGCCGCTGACGTGATCTCCGACTTCGAAGAAGGTTACGGCGTCATGATCCGCCAAGGGAATCGCGACGGATTCTGGTACGTATACAACAACGCGGCGCAGCCGCAGAACCAGACCCCAGCCAAGCCGGCGGATCTGATGGCCGACAAGATCGCGGTTGAACCCGCGGGGACCTGCGCCATGTCGGCTTTTCACTCCTCGGCGACGGGTCAGGATATGTACACGGGCTTCGGCGCGGCGTTCAAGCCCGCCTATCCTTTGGTCAGCCCGCCCAATCAAATGAAGGCGGCGTACGACGTCAGTGCGTATGACGGGATCACGTTCCGCGCGAAAACGGGCGGCGGTCCGGCCAGCCAGCCGGTGTACGTCGAGCTGCTGGCGAAGGAAAGCCAACCGGCGACAGCAGGCGGTACGGCGACGTCGGTACCGATCGACCTCTACAACACCCGCGGCCAGATCGTCACGGTGAGCTCGGCCACCTACACGCAATTCTTCGTTCCATTCGGAACGCTCATCCCTCGCTGGCTTCCCGCTGTTGGCGCCAGCATGGCGTGTCCGGCGGCCGGTACGGGAGTTCCGAAGTGTCAGGCCGCCGGATTCGTTCCGGCGAACGCGCTGGGAATCCAGTTCTCCTTCTACAACACGCCCGGTTTCCCGAAGCCGAGCCCGGCGGGCAGCTACAACCTGTTTGTTGACGACGTTTCTTTTTACAAGCGCGCGGCGCTCCCAGCGGGGACCTCGGATCTTCCCGCGCTGCCATCAGGCACGGCGATGAAACCGTTCCCGCAGAACACGGCCATCAACGCCCGGTGCATGAAGGCGGCGGGCGCCGACGGCAGGCTTCTGGCGACTGCTTACAAGAACTGGAAGGACACCTTCGTGGTCGCGGCCGGTGGCGGATTCCGCGTGCAGCGTCCCGAGGTGAACAACGACACGGTGTCCGAGGGCATCGCCTACGGCATGCTCATCGCCGTGTACATGAATGACAAAGCGCTGTTCGACGGCCTTTGGGCGTACTGGAAGACCGGAACAGGGTGCGCCGCTGGAAGCGGATCCAGTTGCCTCATGAACTGGAACAGCACGGGTGGGCAGGGCTCCGCGACCGACGCCGACGAGGACGCGGCGTTCGCGTTGCTGATGGCGTCCCGGCAGTGGTCGGGCGGCACCTACGCGGCCGACTTCATGGCCCTTTCGCGCCAGGTCCTGGCAAGCGACATGTCCGGCTCGTTCATCAAGGGCGGAAGCAACTACACGGCGTCGCAGCCGACCAATCCGTCGTACTTCGCGCCGGCGTTCTACCGCGCGTTCGCGGCGGCCGACGCGACCAACGCGGCGGCCTGGAATGCCCTGGCCGACGGCACGTACACCCTCCTTGGCAACATCTCGGGCACCAGCGCCAGCGGCCTGTATGCGGCCTGGTGCGGGAGCAACTGCACGACGATCACGGCCAACAGCGGCTCCGCAAATCCAGCGACCGACGTTCTCTACCAGTACGATTCACATCGGCTTCCGTGGCGCATCGGCATGGACTATTGCTGGAACGGAACGGCCGCGGCCAAGACGTACGTCGACAAGACCAGCGCGTTCTTCATGGCGACCAGCCGGGGCGGAAGCGGGATGGGGCGCATCTTCGACATCTACAATCCGAATGGCCAGGACGTGAGCAGCTCGGTCACGGCAGTGGCGGTCAACTCGGCATCCATCATCGGAATGGCCGCGTCGGGCGCCATGGCCAACAACGCCACGTTCGTCAACGACGGCTACCGCTTCGTGCTCGACCTGCTGACCCGCGGCAAGCTCAACGAGCTCGGGGACGGTCAAAAGAGCGCGTACTCGTACTACAACGCCACCGTCGGTATGCTGGGGCTCCTGACCATGAGCGGAAACTTCACCCAGTTCTAGGCCACACCGACAACATGAAATCACTCCACTCAGTTTTCCTA
>JANOJB010000251.1:0-10054 GCA_031407985.1 Pseudomonadota bacterium
GTCCCTCCTGAGCTCACACTCCTCCACAACCCGGCGCTCGGATATAGTCACCTCGTGGCCCTGGAGGACGACTTACGCTTCGAGCTAGCCGACCTCGCGTCGCGGGATCGGCTGCGGGAAACGCGGACGTTCCTTGGGCCGGATCGCACCCATCCCCAGGACGTCGCCGGGCACGCCCTCCTATCCTTCTGTTCCAACGACTACCTCGGCCTTTCCAATCACCCCCTCGTGATCGCGGCAATGTCTAGCGAAACCGCGCTGGCTGGAGTGGGCTCTGGCGCATCCCGGTTGGTCTCCGGTGGTACGCCAGCCCACACCGCTCTGGAAACCGCGCTCGCAGCCTTCCTCCACACACCCGCCGCCCTCCTCTTCCCTACCGGCTACCAGACCAACATTGGCGTCCTCACTGCCCTCGCCGGCCCAACCGATCTGATCGCGTCGGATGCGCGCAACCACGCCAGCCTCATCGACGGCTGCCGCCTCAGTCGCGCCCGGATCGTGGTTTACAAACATGCCGATCCGCAAGGCGCCGCCGACGCCTTGGCCACCCCCGGTATTTTCCGACGACGCATCCTTGTTACCGAGTCTCTGTTCAGCATGGACGGTGACCGTGCACCCCTCCTCGATCTGGCCAGTGCCGCTACTCAACGGAGCGCCGTCCTCATCGTCGACGAGGCCCATGCCCTCGGCGTTGTAGGACCGACCGGTTCCGGCCTCTGTGCCCAGCTCGGCGTGACGCCGGATGTCCTGGTCGGCACCCTCGGTAAGGCATTCGGCGCCCTCGGCGGATTTGCCGCCGGGTCAACCCTCCTTCGCGGCATCCTCGTCAACTCATCCAGGTCGTTCATCTATTCAACAGCTTGTCCCGCAGGGGTCGCGGCGGCCGCCAACGCAGCCCTCCAAATTGCCTCGGGCCCTGAAGGCCACGCGCGACGCCACCGGGCCCTTGCCCTCGCTCATCGCCTCCGTACCGCGCTTGGCGATCTTGGAATCCGGGCACCCGGGGAAGACCTGATCATCCCGATCCTTATCGGACCAGACCGCGACGCCCTCGCGGCCGCAGCCGCACTGCTGGCCGAGGGCATACTGGTGCCCGCGATCCGCCCGCCGACCGTGCCCGAAGGTACCGCGCGTCTTCGCGTCACCGTCTCGGCCGGGCATACCCCTGACGATATCGACCGACTAGCCGGCGCGCTGGCATCCTGGTCCCGTCGTTCCCAAGCTCCAAAAGGAAACCAATAGCAACGTGCGCGGGCTCGTGCTTGTCGGCACCGATACCGGGGTGGGAAAAACCACCGTCGCCTGTTCCCTTTTGCGATTAGCATCTAGGAAGGGCTTTCGCCTTCTGCCGTTCAAACCGGTTGAAACCGGTTGCGCTCCCTTCCCCGCCGACGCTCTCCGCCTGATCGACGCCGCCGCGCTCCCCGACCTCGCCCCTGAACAGATCTGCCCCCTTCAGTTCGCCGCGCCGCTGGCACCATCGGTGGCGGCTCGCCTCGCGGGCCGTCCCATCTCCCCGGATACCCTGCTGCTCGCGGGAAGCGCGCTGGCCCAACGCGGCGACGCCCTCCTCGTTGAAACCGCCGGGGGACTGCTTACGCCCTACGCCCCCGGCACGACCTCGGCCTCGCTCGCCACACTTTTTGCTATGGATGTTTTGCTCGTAGCAGCCAATCGCCTCGGCACCATCAACCACACTGCATTGGCCGTGGCCGAGCTTTCCCACCGGCATTTACCCCTTGCCGGCATCGTCCTTGTCGACGTCAGCCCCTTGCCCGCCCCAGACGGACCATTCAACGCCCACGAAATCGAAGTGCTCACCGGGATCGCACCCCTTGGAACCCTTCGTCATTGCCCCACACTCCATCCAGACGCCCTTGCTGACGCGGCTGCCACCGACCTCGACCTCTCCCGGCTGCTCGGGGGCGTTTTCGCCTAGCCTACTTTCGGCTTGGCCAGCGCACGGGCACAGCGCGGTCCGATCCGACCCGCAAAGGCCCCCACCCTTCAACCCATGAGGGTCAAGACCCGCCGCCAAGCCGGCCAAGCCGGCAAAGCGGAATGCACCTCGTCGGCCACGCGAGCGGCGCGCGACAGCAGTCGTCTAGACCGGCTCCCGCCGCTCCGCCGTCTTCGGAAAGATCACAACCCGTCGGTAAAGACCTTCACCCTCCGACTCGGTCGTAACCCCCTCGTGATCGACCAACGCCATGTGCACGATCCGTCGATCGTGGGCACTCATCGGCTCGACCGGTTGTGGGCGGCCCGTCGTGACCACCTTTTCCGCCAGCCGCTGCGCCAGATCCACCAGCGCGTCCTCCCGCCGGCCCCGATACCCCTCGGCGTCGACAACCACCAGCGGTCCATCATGCGGTCGCTTCGAGACCAGGCGGTTAACCAGGTACTGAAGCGCGTCCAACGTAGCCCCCTTCTTCCCGATCACCAACCCCGACTCTGCGCCGTGCGCGTCGAGAATCACGCGCTCGCCATCGTCGAAGGCGCTGACCTCCGCGTCGACGCCCATGTTCTCCAAAATCTCCCGCAGCACCTTCGCCGCCCGCTCGCGCGTTTCGGCAATACCTGCGATTTCTTCGGACATTTCTCTCGTCTTCCTTTCCGCGTCAACTGGCCGATGGCCCCAACAACTGGAGCCGTCAAAAACTCAAATCGTAAAACTCGCGATGGGAACAGGAAGGCCGGGTGTGCCGCCCGACTCCGTGCTCGCTCCCGCGACGGCCGCGGTCGATGACGCCGGCGGTTGACTCTCAGCCGCCAGCCCCACGGCTGGAGTCGCCAGCCCCACAACCTCACCCGAGGCTTCCTTCGCGACGCCCTTACCAACAACACCACCCCCACCTCTCGCAAGAGGAATTCCGCCGGCTCTCCCGTACCCAGCGCGCGGCGAACTCGCGACTGGCTTTTCCGGCATCCGCCTCGTGCCGCCGCCAGCCTTCGGGCGTGGCGCCCTGCCCGAAACCGTCCCCGAGTCCGCCTTCCGAGAAGCACCCGCCACCTTCGCCGACTTCCTCGGCACGATGCTCCGCTCGGTCACTTCCTTCTTCTTGCGTTTGCTCTTGGCGGTCCCACTGCTCTTTGGTTTCGGCCGCCCCGCCGACCCAGCGCTAACCTTACTGGCTCGCTTGGTCGCCGGCTTCCGCCCCAGCTTCCTCTTCGCCTTCTCCTTCCGACCTTTGCCCGTGGCCCGCATTCGTACCCACGGTAATGGGTGCCGCGTCACCATGTCAACGGGCCCAAAGCCGGCGAGCGCTTAGGACCGACGCACCCGCCCTTCCTCAGTTACGACAACACCCCACCGCAGAACTCCGCCAAAACCCAGACAAAACCTAGCCAAAACCCAGCCGCCACCCCACAGCAGGTCCAACGAGAAGCCAACCTTGTGCCCGCCGACCGCCGATCGCCATCGGCGAGCCGCCGACCCCCTTCGTCGCCACACCGCCGAGCATTTCCGTCCTGGCGTCGGCCGGCGACCCCGTCTCACGCCCCTACCCGCGCAGCCTGCGGCGAACTCCTTGAAAGGTCGGGCGATAGTCCCCTAACATCCCCGCACACATGAACCTTACCGCCAACCCAGCAGCCCTCCCTGGTCGGGTCATCGATCTCCTGGGGCTCATTGCCTTTGAAGATGACCTCGCGGGCAAGGATAGCCCGTTGTTTGCCTCCTTTGACCCCGTACTCGGACCCCTTCTGCGGCAGGTTTTTGCCGACGAACGGTTCAAGGCCAGCTTCGGCCAGACGGTGATTCTGCACACGCAGGGCAGCTTGGCCGTCCGCCGCGTGGCAGTGGTCGGAGCTGGTTCCCGACCAGATTTTCGGCCCGCGCTCGCCCGCCATCAGGCCGCGACCCTGGCACGCATCGCAAACCAGGTGGGCGCTCGTTCGCTCCATATCCTCCAGCCCAGCACGGAGGTGGACCCACAACCGATCCGATGGCTTGAAGCAGCGGCCGAAGGCGCGATCCTGGGCGCCTACCGATTCGACAAATACCTCGCGTCCGAAAAGCGAACGCCCCAGACGATCGAAACCGCATCCTTCCAAACCGTATCGCCGGTTCCACCCGACGTGGCCGCGGCGGCGATCGATCGGGCACGGCGCGTCGCCTCCGCGATCGCGCACGCGCGCGATCTGGTGAACGAGCCCGCAGCCACACTGACGCCCACCGCTCTAGCTGCCGACAGCGTGGCTCGTGCCGCCGCGACCGGCGTCGTGGCCACCGTGCTTGGCCCGGCCGACTGCCGCGAGAGGGGAATGGGTCTCTTTCTCGCTGTCGCGCAGGGCAGCAGCCAGGAACCGCGCTTCATTCACCTGGCCTGGCGACCGGCCAACGCCAAGAAGCGCATCGTCCTCGTCGGGAAGGGCGTCACTTTCGATTCGGGTGGGCTGTCGCTGAAGACCAACGAGGGAATGCTGGGCATGAAGGCCGACATGGCCGGCGCCGCGGCCGTATTGTCGGCCATCGGTGTCGCCGCCGAGGAACTTCTGCCCATCGAGGTCCACGCTTTGGCCGCGTGCACCGAGAACATGCCGTCCGGAACAGCCTACAAGTTGGGCGACGTGCTGCGTTCGATGTCCGGCAAAACCGTCGAGATCAACAACACCGACGCCGAGGGCCGCCTGACGCTCGCCGACGCGCTGACTTATGGACTCGGTCTTGGTCCCGACATCGTGCTCGACTTCGCGACCTTGACGGGCGCCTGTGTGGTCGCGCTAGGTCCCCATACGGCGGGTGTGATGAGCAACGACGATGCGGTGGCGGCCAATTGGATGGCGGCGACGCACGACTCCGGAGAGGACATGTGGCCACTGCCCCTTCCGTCCCGACTGATGGATCAGCTGAAATCCGACGTGGCCGACCTGCGCAACACCGGAGAGCGGTGGGGTGGAGCTCTGACGGCTGGTCTCTTCCTCAAACAGTTCGTCGGAGCCATCCCTTGGATCCACGTTGACCTTGCCGGGCCCTCCACAACCGACAAGGAATGGGGATGTTATGGCAAAGGCGCCACCGGGTTCGGTGTGGCTAGCATTGTCCAGTATCTGCGGGGCCTTGCAGCCAGCTAACGCAAGCCGATGTGATCGGCGCATAGGCCCGCCTTTGAGATTGCCCACACCCACACCGCATGATAAGGTTCGCAGGCTTTTAAAACCGCATCTACCGAGGAGCTTTCGATCTATGGAGCCGACTTTCCGAGTAGGGGACTTGGCTGTTTATCCGGCCCATGGGGTGGCGCAGATTGTCGGCGTCGAAACCCGTGAGATCTCGGCAAATAAACAGACCTTCTACATTCTCAAGATACTGGAGAATGGGATGAAGATCATGATCCCGACGCGCAACGCCGGTGCCGTGGGTCTGCGTGAATTGATTCGCGCTGATGAGGTTGACGAGGTTTTCGCGATCCTCAAGAGCCGTGAAGTTGCGGTTGAGGGTCAGACCTGGAACCGGCGCTACCGTGAGTACATGGAGAAGATCAAAACCGGTTCGGTTTTCGAGATTGCCGAGGTCTTGCGTGATCTGCAGCGCCTGAAAGGTGACAAAGAACTCTCGTTCGGCGAGCGCAAGATGCTGGACACCGCCCGAACACTCCTGGTTAAGGAGATCGCGGTCGCGACCAAGAGCAAAGAAGTCAAGATCGAGGAAAAGCTCGATCGGATTTTCGCCTGCTGATCTGTCCGTTCTGTCCCTGGCGATAGACCAGAAAGCCCCGGCTGGGATTTCCCGCTGGGGTTTTTTCTTTCCCGAAACGCGCGTTCCGCCCCGCGTAGATCCCGCGCAGCCAAAAAGCGCAACAAGATCGGCTCCCATCCGAAGAGTCCTGGTCGCTGCGATTCCCGCGGTTGACGAAAGGAGCTTCCGATGAACACGACCGAAACTGACTATCTCGAAACCACCACCCTGAAGGAGATCCTGGGGATCCCAGATGCCGCGATGGATCAGGCGATGGGGATCGCCTACCAGCTCTATCTGACGGGTCGCTTCGCTGAAGCCGACACCGTCTGCAGGGGGCTGATCGCGTGCGACCACCGCTATTGGTGGCCCCACTCCTTGCACGCGTCAGTCCTTCGCCGGCTTGGGCGCATTGAGGAGGCACTGGCCGGAGTGGAGCGAGGCCTCAAGTACGAACCAGGGCAGCCCAAGCTGCTGCTGATGCGCGCCGAGCTCATGGTCACCATCGCGCGAAACAAGATTACTTACGTCGCGGCCAGGGATGGCGCGACGACGACGTCCTCCTCGACCCTGCGTGCCGACACGCTCCCTGGCGTTTCGTCGTTGGCACTCTGACGATTCAACCCTACGAAAGGATCTTCGCCATGAGCTTTCTCGACAGCATCAATCCCGCCAACATGCTCAGCAACGCAGCCGAGTCGTTCTGCGACGCGGTTCTTCCCAAGGAATTGGAATTCATCGGCGATTTCGCCGCCCTCGCCGTCGACCTCAAGGCGGGCAACTGGATGAAGGCTATTGAGGACTTTCAGGACCTGGCCCAGGACCTCCCCCAGCAACTGGCGCACCTTGCCAATACGCCAGCGGGACCCGGGAACCCAGGAGGCGATGCCCTGATGACTCCTAGCTTCCTTGAACCAGCACCCCCGCCACCATACGCGGCGTCCAACAGTACTCAGACGTCGAGCACAACAACAACAACGGTTACAACAACCACCAACCGCCCTTCGACAGAGCCTTCGAATCAGCTTGCGACTACGCCCGAGGCATCCGGGTCCGCGGTGCGGCCCGGTTTCTCGCCCTTTCTCTCGTCGTCGGCGGCCACAGGCCTAGGCCAGCGATTGCCGCACTTGGTCCTACAACATCCCTTCTCTCAAGCGCTCGCCGCTCCGACCGTCCGGGGCACGCCAACATCGTCCACGGCCTCACCACCGTCCGTGGTGGGTGGCGCGCAGGCGTCGCCAGCGCCGACCCAGTCAGCCCCCGCCGCTGGCACCACTTCAAGCCAGGGTACGTCGGCCCCATCGGGGGCGAGCACGGGTGATGCAGCCAAGATGTCTCCCGACGAGTTCTTCAAACTCTCCGATACTGATCTCACGAACGCTGTCCGCGAAGGGAAGATCCCGTCCGATGTTAAGAAGAACCCTGAGCAGATGCAGCGTCTCCAGCAGCGCATGAACGAGATCACCGAGATGAATCAATTGATCACCTCCATGCTCAAGGCCCTACACGACATGAATAGCCAGGTCATTCAGAACATCCGCGTCTGATCACTTGGAGGAAAAGAGCTCCAGAGCTGTCGGGCGGGCTGCCTTTGGGCGCCCACCCGCGCCCGACCTCCACGGATGTCAGACGTCCAAGTTGCGGACGTTCAGCGCGTTGGTCTCGATGAACGCCCTGCGGGGCTCCACCAGATCGCCCATCAGCGTCGAGAACAACCGGTCAGCCTCGTAGGCGTCCTCCACCCGCACCTGGAGCAGCGTACGGCGCGTTGGATCCATCGTGGTTTCCCACAACTGCTCCGGGTTCATCTCGCCCAGGCCCTTGTATCGCTGGATGGCCAAGCCCTTCTTGCCTAGTTCGTTAACCCGATCGGCCAACTCCTCCAAGCGGTTGAGCGCCAGCGGCTCGGAACCGTTTTCGAGAAAATAGGGCGGGGGGCCCAACACGGCAAGTTCGGCGTACAGCTTTGTGAGGTCGATGAACTCCGGCGAATCCATGAACTCGAAATCGATGGTGGTGGCTTTGCGAACACCCCCGCCTCGGGCGGGTGCGACGATCTTGAAGCCCCCGTGTTCCGTATCGGGAGCAATTTTCAGCACCGCGTCCGATAGCTCCGGAGCGTAGGCATCGAAGTATGCCTGCAATCGCACAAGGGCCTTGGCCACCACTGCCTGGTCGGTCAGATCGGTCTTCAAAAGGTTCGCCGATTTGACGATGGCATCGACGATACGGGCGTCACACTTCCGGTCGACCACGGCGATCAGTCGTTTGTACTTGGCCGTCAACCGGACCAAGTTGCGAAGCTGCTCACCCGCGATCGGCGGTCCTCCGGTCGGGTGTCGCAGGGTCAGATTCTCGGCGGCGCTCTCAAGGAGGAAGTCCTCCAAAGCTTGCTCGTTCTTGAGGTACAGCTCCTTCTTGCCCTTCTTCACCCGGTAAAGCGGCGGCTGCGCGATGTACAGATATCCCCGATCGACGATTTCCGCAAAATGCCGATAGAAGAACGTCAGCAACAAAGTACGGATGTGGCTTCCGTCCACGTCCGCGTCCGTCATGATGATGATCCGGTGGTAGCGGATTTTGTCGACGTCCTTTTCCTGTTCGACGCCGCATCCAAGCGCGGTGATCAGAGTGACGATCTCCTGCGACGACAGCATCTTCTCAAGCCGCGCCTTCTCGACGTTCAGGATCTTTCCCCGCAACGGCAAGATGGCCTGATCCTTCCGGTTGCGCCCTTGCTTCGCTGAACCACCGGCGCTGTCTCCCTCTACGATATACAGCTCGGACTTGGCCGGATCCCGCTCCTGGCAGTCGGCCAGTTTCCCGGGCAACGACGACGAATCGAGCGCACCCTTGCGCTGCACCATCTCGCGGGCCTTGCGCGCGGCATCTCGTGCGCGGGTCGCCAGGACCGCCTTCTCGATGATCTGTTTGGCCTCGCGTGGATGCTCCCCCAGAAACCTCCCCAATTTTTCGTTGACGATACGCTCGACGATTCCCTTCACCTCGGACGAAACCAGCTTGTCCTTGGGCTGATTGGAAAACTTTGGATCCGGGTGCTTGATCGACACGATGGCCGTTAGGCCCTCGCTGATGTCATCGCCGCCGAGGCCGTTCTTCAGATCCTTCAGCAAACCCGCCTGTTGCGCGTAGGCGTTCACCGTACGGGTCAGCGCGGCCCGGAATCCTGTCAGGTGCGTCCCGCCATCCTTGTTCTTGATGTTGTTCGTGAAGCAGTAGATGGATTCCTGGTAGGAATCGTTCCACTGCATCGCGATGTCGACTTGCGTTCCGTCGACGTCACCCAGGACTCCGATCGGCTTGTCGTGAATCGACACCTTAGTCGAGTTCAGATCGGCGACGAATTCCATGATGCCGCCGTCGAAATGAAACTCGTGCGATTTGTCTGTGCGTTCGTCGCGCAGCGCGATGATCAGGCCGTTGTTCAGGTAGGCAAGCTCACGCAGCCGTTGCGAGAGAATCTCGAAGCTGAATTCGGTGCCCTTGAAAATCTCCGGATCCGGCCTGAAGGTCACTTTCGTGCCGGTCTTCTCCGACACACCAATCGCCTTCAAGGGTGCTACGGGATCGCCCCGCCGGTATTCCTGGTACCAGGTCTTCCCATCGCGCTTGATCTCCAGCTTCAGCAGATCAGACAACGCGTTCACGACCGACACCCCCACGCCGTGCAGCCCGCCTGAAACCTTGTAGTTCGAGTGGTTGAACTTTCCACCGGCATGTAGCACCGTCATAACCACCTCGGCCGTCGAGCGCTTCTCGACCGGGTGTTCACCTACGGGTATGCCGCGGCCATTGTCCTCCACCGCGACCGAGCCATCGAAGTGGATGGTCACGTCGACGCGGTTGCAAAAGCCGGCCAACGCTTCGTCGACGGCGTTGTCCACGACCTCGTACACCATGTGGTGAAGGCCGCTTCCGTCATCGGTGTCGCCGATGTACATCCCCGGGCGCTTTCGCACCGCCTCGAGGCCCTTTAGGACCTGAATGCTCTCTTCGTTGTATGAGCCGTCGTCGATCGGCGGTGTTGGGCCTTCACTAGCTGCCAAATTGGGTCCTCGGGAGCTTCTCTTTTCCTGCCCACATCCCGCCTATGAAGAGCGGACTTGGATGAGGTGGAACCGAAGGAAGCTCGATCAAGTCGGATCTAAGAAAAAACCAACGGTTTCGAATATCTAGCATTTACGCTTGCGATCTGTAAAGGGAAAACCCGGCCCCTTTCTTTGTTCCCCACCCCTGGCGTCTGGACACCAAGCAAACAGGGCTTCGCGCACGTCCCACTCCCGCCTTTCTCGCGGTTCCTGGCGATGCGAACAACCCCTTCCCGCCTCGCCCGATTTCCGCCACGATACGGGA
>JANOJB010000305.1:0-6755 GCA_031407985.1 Pseudomonadota bacterium
GGGTAACCCGGCACCCGCGTCGGCAGCGCCTCGGTCAGTGCCTCGCGCGCGTAACCGCGCATCAGGTTCAGCTGCTTCGCGCTGACCTGGCGGCCGGCGTCGAACAGCTCGGATAGGCGAACGGCGCCCAGCGCCACGCTCCAAAGTTCCTTGGGACTTTCGCCGACGGCGGCAGTCAGTTCCGTGGAGCCACCACCGATGTCCAGACACAGCGATCGGACCGTCGGTGGTTTGCCCAGCAGCACGCCCAGGAAGGTCAGGCGGGCTTCTTCCTTGCCCGAGATGACCTCCAGGTTCAGTCCCGCTTCCCGGCGCACGCGCCGCACGATCTCGTCGCGGTTCTTCGCCTCGCGCACCGCGCTGGTCGCCACCGCCCGCACCTTGGCGCGATGCCGCCTGCACAGGGCCGCGTACCGGCGCAGCGTCGACAGCAACCGATCCAGGGTCTTGGCCGGCATCAGTCCGGTCTTGAACACCCCCTCGCCGGGCCGGATCGCGTCCCGTTCTTGATGAAGGGTTTCCAGACTCCCGTCGGGCAACGGGCGCGCCATCTCCAGGCGGACGGCATTCGTGCCCACGTCAATCGCAGCCAGGACGGTTCCGTCGGTGGTGGGGATCAAATCGAAGCTCCTTCGGGGCAAACGCTACAGGGATCGCGGGTTCTCGTCGAACGCGGCGGCGGATTTCGTGGTCCCATGCGCGGGACGTAGGGCGACCTGATAACCTGCCCCCGACATGGTGGCGACAGTGGGCATGGCTTTCGCGGCGGTGTTGTGGTCTTGGGGGGTACCAAGCCCGGCTGCTCTGGTGGTTCCCGTTCCCCAGCAGCAGACGTCTATTTTCGAACCTGACTCCCTGGCGGATCTCCCCGGGGCGTCGTCCGGGGTGATTTCGTCCTTGCCGAAAGGAAGCCTGGACAAGGAAATCATCCGCCGTGTGATGCGGAGCCACGTCCACGAGATCAAGGCCTGCTACGATCGGGAACTCACGAATAAGCCTGACCTCGCCGGCCGGATCACGGTGCAGTTCACCATCAGCGCGACCGGGCAGGTGATCGCCTCGGTCTTGCAGAAGTCGACGATGGGCGAGCCAGCTCTCGAGGCCTGTACCGTCCAGGCCGTTCGGACTTGGCAATTTCCCAAACCGATAGGTGGCGGCATCGTCATCGTGTCCTATCCGTTCGTACTGACGCCCGGCTGAAGCCGGCGAATCCTCGCCGACGAGCGGGACGGTCCCTACCAGTCCCTGATCAAGATATGGCTGGTCGATCGGTTGAAGAGGATCGCGTAGCGCGTGGTTTTCTCAAGTGTTGAGAGATCCGGCGTGTTCCGCCAAATTCGGTGCGGTCGACGTAGCGGAACCACGTTCAAGCAGCTCGTGGAGGTCCAGCGGTGACTGAAAGCTCGTGCTCTTGCCGGTGCCTTTCGCTCCGAATGACATCTTGAGTGGAGCGAAGGCGTTCCGCTGGCGGGCCGGCATGTGCTGCAAGGTCCCGATCTCGATGGTGCACAGCAATCTAGCCCCCACCCCTTTTCGGTTGCCCGGTGAACGCGCTCTGAACGAGCGATTCCATAGAGAGCGAAGCTCCCCTATAGGCCTCCCGCTGCCGCAGCATCAGGGACAGCCAGCCGAGTACGTGGGCCCGAAATTTCTCCTGAAGGACAAACGGGGGCAAAGGCACGAGGCGGCGCTTCACATCCGTCGTCGTGAGGTTCTGAAAGATCGCGCCCGCTTGTTCCGTGATCCAAGTCGGTTCAAGGGAGCGCAAGAGAACAAGTAGGTAGGCGGAGGTGAGCCCCGGGTTGAGTTCAAGGAATCCTACGAATCCGTCATGAATGCAGGCGTCCACCTCGAGTTGCGCTGCCACTCCGACGTTCCCGCTTACGGCCATGACAATCGTTCGCGCAGGAACGGGACGACTCAGTTTTGCCCCCTCTGTGGTCAATGAATCAATCTTGGGTTTCACAAACAAGCCATCTCTGGTCAGGTCGGCCACCATTAGGCGGGGTACGGGGCCACCAAAATATCTGGGATCGCCTTTTGGCCGAGGCGACGAACCCCGGACGAGAACACACAGTCCCCCTAGCGCTCTCACTGGCCAGGCCTTGGGGTTCGTAACGGGGTCGCCGAACATTTCTAGGAAGGTGGAGCGGAGGAGGGACTCGGTGAGGGCGATGGCCTCCTTGCGCTTGCGGCGGATGGCGTCGGCCTTGTCGAGGATGTCGGCGATGCGGCGCTGCTCGGATGGGTTGAGACGAGGAACCTGGAGTCGAGCAACATCCTTGGGGTAGAGATGGATGCCCTTCACGAGGTCGCGCAGGGCATGTGCACCTGCCGCTGACCTCAACCAGTAGTGAACGAAGCGAGAGTCAGCACCCGTCGGCCGCACAATCAACCACTCTCCGGTGGCCAGCGCGCCTGCTGCATTGGACTTCGCCAGAGCGACCTTGCTACCAACATAGTCGGCGTTGTGAGCAGCGTTTAGTATCAGCGTGTCTCCCTCACAAACCTCCTTCTCGGCGAACTTGTCCGCGAACTCGACGTCAACGAAAGACGCGAAGGGCCCGCGAAACGCGCCAGCCTCGTCGATGTCACGAATCTTGAGCACCGGATGCCCAGATGCCCGTTGCTGGCTCTTGGCTGGGGTCTTTCCGTTGAAGACCTTGGCGATTTGCTCAAGCGGGATCAACTCGCTCACAGCAGCCCCTCTAGCTCGCTAAGGTCCTTTGCGACCTCCGCTTCAAGCACGCGCACCTTCGAGATGACCTTCTTCGGTGGGTCGTACTTGACTGCGGTCATCCTTCCGCCTCCCCGAACTCCCGGCTGCGCGGCGATCGCCCTCATGATTTCCTCCATTCGGCGATCAACGCGCGCCCCGCGGCGGACAGACGATACTTCTGCAGGCGGCTCTTGGGCTTGTCGGGGCTGGCCATTTCGATCAGGCCCGATGCCATAACTTCGGGGGTGACTTCGGGGGTGATCCTTCGAGACGCGGATCTTCTCCAGTGGGTCGTACTTGTGCGTCCTCATTCGCCCGCCTCCCCCAACTCCCGCTCAATCTGCTCAATGCTCGGCAAGCTTGCTTCCAAGTCTTTCGGCAGCGCCTCCACAAGCTGGTACTCGGCCACGCCAATCGGGCTGCTCGTCGTCCTGAGCGCATACTCAGCCACCACGCGGTTTTTGCTCTTGCAAAGCAAGAGGCCGATCGTCGGTGCGTCTTCCGGCGCCTTCACCTGGGCATCAACGGCAGCCAGATAGAAGCCCAGCTTTCCGGTGTGTTCAGGTTTGAAGTCGGTCGCCTTGAGCTCAATCACCACGTAGGCGCGTAGCTTCAAGTGATAGAAAAGTAGATCGATGAAGAACTCGTCGCCGCCTACGCTGAGCAGCACCTGCCGTCCGACAAAGGCGAACCCCGCGCCCAACTCGAGCAAAAACTGGGTGACATGTCGCACCAGTGCCGTTTCGATCTCACGTTCGCTCGCCTCCGAGCCGATGCCCAAGAAGTCGAAGCGATAGGGGTCCTTCAGCGTTTCCAGCGCCAAGTCCGACTGGGGCTTCGGAAGCTGAACCACGAAATTCGTGAGCGCTTTGCCCTGGCGCTCGACGGTGCCTAGCTCGATGTGGTGAACCAGGACGCTGCGTGACCAGCCGTACGCGATGGCGGCCTGTGCGTACGCGAGCCGGCGTTCCGTCGCTTTCAGCTTCGTGAGAAGCACCAGATTGTGCCCCCAGGGCAATTGTCCAACAGGCTGTTGGACAAAGTCGGCTTCCGGCCAAGCCTCCGCAAATGCCCGCATGTACATCAGATTCGCGCGTGAGAAACCCCTCATCTCGGGGAAGGCAGCGCGCAGGTCTACGGACACTTGATCGACGACCCCAGCCCCCCAGCCCTCTCGCTCCTGGCGGTCGAGGATGTCACGGCCGAGGTTCCAGTAGAGCTGGAGCAGCTCGCTGTTGACGGCGATCGTGGCCCGCTACTGCGCCGCATGCACGCGCGCCTTCACGTCTGCAAGCCAATCGGCGTAGCCAGCCGGCCTCGGGGTCAGGTTGGGCGGCGCTGACTTGGTCAGCTTCGTCTTCGTCACAACATCCTCTCCAACTCGTTCAGGTCCTTGGCGATCTCCGCCTCAAGCGCACGCAGCTTGGCGATGATCCTCTTCGTTGGTTCGTACTTGACTGCCAGCTGCGCGGCGATCGCCCTCATGATTTCCTCCGTGCGGCGATCAACGCGCGGCCTGCGGCGGATAGGCGGTACTTCTGCAGGCGGCTGTTGGGCTTGTCAGGGATCGTCATCTCGACGAGGCCGGACTCGAGAGCTGGAGTGATGTAGGCGTTGTGAAGGTGCATTCGATCTTTGAGCCCCAATGCTCCACGGATCTCTGATCCGGCCGATATTCCCTGCTTCGCAAGCAGATCAATCAAGGCCGCGACTTGCGGGGTGACTTGCGGGGTGACTTGCGGGGTGACTTGCGGGGTGACTTCGGGGGTGACTTGTTCGGCGTCCACCGGCTGCGCCCACGCCCACTTCAGCCATACGCCATGCCCGTCGTACTCTACCGTCGGCTCCGGGGCGCCTGCCTCGCGGCACGCCTCCGTGATCCGCTCGTAGCCTCGCCCCCAAGCTTCGATGTGACCGGACAGGTAGAAGGTGTGCGCGACGTCCGGGTTGGCGGGCCGTGAGGCATGCGCCTTCAAGAGCGTATCTGCCGTCCAGCGATCGGGAAGCGGGCCCTCGTTCCAGACCCACAGGCTGTCCTTCGAGACGCGGATCTGGATCGGATTGCCCGACCCGTAGTCCTTGTGGATCAGTGCGTTCAGGACCGCTTCGCGCAAAGCAACCACCGGGATGGGATACCTCTCCACACGCTGGATCCCTTCGAAGCGCACCCACGCGATCATGTACTTCTCCAGCAGGAGCTTCATCGTGTGCTCCATTTGCCAGAACAAGTCCCCGTGGATGTCGTCGTGGAACAGAAGGTCCGTGTACGTGCGGAACATGCCGATTTTCACGTAGGCGCCCGTGAACCAGCGCTCGGGATCTTCGTGAAACAGCAGCAGTGCCGCGCGCTTCAGCATCCCCGCTTCAGTGAGGTGCAGGCGATCGACCAGCTCGGTGTCGTTGACAGTCAGCGCGTCCGCAGGCAGACGGTCACCGCTTTTGGCCAGCTTGCGAAACCGCTTGAACGCCGCCGGATCCAGATCGTCCACGGGCACACCGGGCACCGGCGCGCTGTCCCAATGCCTACCGAACTTACGCAGTAGAAACGCAGAAAGGGCCGCGCCCGTGAGCTGCTGTTTCGTGCTGCCACTGCGCACGTGGTACTCGCCGCGATAGCTGATCGGCGTCGGCTGCGGCTCAACGACGATCTCGAGCAACTTGCGTCCACGCTCTTCGATCACACGCACCGGCACGATGATGCCCAGCAGGTCGCGCACCTTGTTCGGGATCTCGGTCAGCAGTCGCTCGGCGTCTTCGATACCCACGTCTTCACCGCGGTCGTTGCGCCCGATGATCAGCTTGCCGCCGTCGGCATTGGCAAAGCCGCAGATCCACCGCAGGCACTCGTCGCGCCAGGACTCCTTCCATTCCACAACCTGACCTTCACCGTTCACAGCATGCGCTCCAGTTCGTCCAGGTCCTTCGCTATCTCCGCCTCAAGAGCGCGCAGCTTGGCGATGATCTTCTTCGGCGGGTCGTACTTGACCACTTCTGAGATCGGTCAGGCCCACCCAGGCAAGGAGAACCTTGCGCACGGCGTGAAGCTACAAGAAGAGTTGCGGTGCCACAAGAGGTGTTGGCGTGGAGACATGTCGTAAGTGTCTGAAATAATGGGAGTACATCGGACCTGAATAGTCGATTCCCGGTGGTACGAGGGTTGCGATAGGTCCGGTCATGAAAAGCACGATTCAAACGCAGCAGGTTAGAGATCACGGTCATTGCAACGGTTGAGGAGAGGTCGCGGCCGACCTGCGAGACCGGCGCCCCGACAGCATTAGTCTGTTCGGGGATCTTGATGAGGGGCAGCGCGACCAACTGGCGGGGGATGCATGGACCATCGGACGGTGGGCGTTGCACAACGCCCACCGTGCCGCACAAGAGTCAAAGCTCAAGGACGTCGGCGCGACCCTGTTGGTCGACATCGATCGACAACTTCAGAACCACGTCGATCGGCATCAGGCGACGAAGCGGCGCGGTACTAGAGCGATTCTTCGGGCGCGATCGGGTGCGAAACCACATGTGGGTGCGGGTATCTGTCCCCCACGTGCAGCCCGGGAAATGACGCAACGACGTTTTCGTGAAGGTCCGCCAGGCCGGTGCCCCTGGTTACTTCAGAAGGACACTGAAGTCCCGAGGTGCCAGGGGTCTGGTTCCTGGGGCTTTCGCGGGGGGTATACATGCGCGGCTCCGCTCAACATCGTTATCACTTCGGTCTGTTGTCGCTCGGTTTGTTGATTCCCGCACTGGGGTGCACGGGTGTGGTCGTCGGCGGTGGCGTTGGGCCGGGCGCAACGGGAAACAGCGGGGGAAGCGTCGGCACTGGCTCCGTCCCGGGGACGGGCACCGGCGCGGCGCCTGGTACTGCCGGGACCACGGTCCCTGGTGCCGGAGGAACCGGCGTTGTCGTCGTTGATCCGGTGGCGGCGGCCTGCGCCGCGAGCAACAACGTCCTGAACGCGGGCTTGACGCCGGCGCGGCGTTTGACGCGCGATGAATTCACCAATTCGGTTCGGGATCTTCTTGGTGCCACAGGAAC
>JANOJB010000236.1:0-5938 GCA_031407985.1 Pseudomonadota bacterium
CCCGGCACGCGATTTCGCCGCGGTTGGCAATCAGGATCTTCCTGAAACGTGTCGGCGGCATGGGGATGATTTCAACACGACGCCGCGTTCGCGGCCAATGCTTCTCGCCGGCGGCTGGAACAAGTCGAGGAGGCGATCCAGTCCGTTTTCGACGGCCGACCGAGCAAGAATCCGTCCGTCCGGTTGTGGATTCGGGAGCCCATCCTCTGGCGCCGGACCGAACGCCCAAATCCCCCGCTCCTGGCGGCGCTTCGGCCGATGAATTCGGCGGGGCCGTGTACAGCACCGGCCAGCTCACTGCTTCGCAAAGACCTCGACCCGATCCGGGTTGGGGTTCCCAGCCGCGGCATTTCCCGTAAAAATGGTAAACGTCGTGGGCGTCGCTGTGAACGTCTTCGTTGGCGCATCGCGCGTGATGGAGCCGGCGTCGAGATCAACGATGGGGCACTTGATAGTTGATGTGATCGTGTTTCCTTCCACCATCACCGTCGCCGTGCTCGCCAGGTTGAACGGCCCCCCGGAGATCCCTTGACGGCACCTGCCTGCAATCAGCGCTGTGCCTGACAGCGCGATCGTCGGGCAGGCCGGGACGTTGTAATACGTTTGCGACGTCAACACGTAGGTCCCGTCGACGATGGCCCCACCAACACCCGTTGGCATGACTCCCGTCGTGCAGGTCGGCGTGATCAATGCCCCGACGTTGACCAGCGCGTTGCACGCTTGGCCTTGGGGAGTATCACCACCGCACATGCCACCGCTGGCGCCATCGGGTGACGTCGACGCCCTGCCGCCGCACGCAGCCAGAACCAACATCACGGCGCAAGACAACGCCAACAATAACGACGATACCCGGGGACACAGTGCGCAGAGCTTCATGGGAATTGTTTTCCAAGTTATCCAACGCCCCGCTCAAAGCCAACACAAGGGTTCGCACCGCCATACACCCGCGGTATGGACCGCTGGCCTCGGGTCGTTGACGACGGAAATCTGATGGAGACCGCGCATTTTCGTTCAGACGGCAAGGCCGTGCCCCGCGGGGCTCGGCGTGTCGCAAGCGGTCCGGGATTTGCTACGGTGCGCGGCATGCAATCAATGCGGTTCATGGCCTGCTGCGCGGTGATTCTGGGCCTTGCCGAGGCTTGCGGTTCGTCGCCCCGCTCGGTCGATGGCGCCGCCACCAATGACAGCGGTTCAGGCGGTAGCGGTGGAACTTCGGGGACGGGAGGCGCGGGGACAGGGGGAAGCGCGACAGGGGGAAGCGGAAGCGGTGGGCGCGGCATCGCTGGGAACGGCACCGGCGGCGGTCCGGGCAATGGTGGGTCGGGAACCGGAGGTCGGAGTGCCGGCGGGTCGGGTTCGGGTGGTGTCGGAACCGGCGGGCGTGCGACCGGTGGGGCTGGTGGCGGTGGAGTGGGTGGCAGGGGCGGCGCTGTCGGCACCGGTGGCGCGGGCGGGGCCGCCGTCGCGTGCGCCGCTTGCACGACCGCGCAGATCTGCCTGGAAATGCATTTCACGTTGGGACCCAGCGAGCAGATCTCTTGGCAATGCGCGGCCAATCCCTGTGGCGCGGCGCCCGTGACCTGCGCTTGCGCGGCGAGCGCCTGTCAGGCAGCGGAGCCAAGCGCGTCCTGCAACGCGACCGCGGCCCGGCCGCCGGACGTGCGGTGCTCTTGGGGTGGCGTTGCTTCTGGCGCGCCCTCGTAAGACACTATTGTCATACAATCTTGCGACGGCACGACTCGACACGGGGCGGGCCGCCGGATCTCTCCGTTTGCACCGGTGACAAGCTGCGCTCTTTGCTGTCCGCGCGCGTCCGGGGCCGCCGCCGGTGATCCTGGTCGACGCGGGACCGCTGGTCGCGCTGGTGCACGCGGACGACCAATGGCACGACCGCTGCGTGCAAGCGGCCAAGCGGATCCGCGAGCTCCTGGCGGTCCCCGAATTCGCGAGCTCATGCGGAAGTACCAGGACCGGCCGATGGATCTGGCGGACGCCGCCCTGGTGCGGGTGGCGGAACGCGAGAAGATTCGCCCCGTCTTCAGCGTCGATCGGGCCGATTTTTCGATCTATCGCCCCGCCCGTCTGGGGCGGTTCACGATCCTGCCCTAGATCGTGCGAGGTAAGATGTCCGCCAGAGGTGGGGTGACCGAACGCCCAAATCCCCCGCTCCTGGCGGCTCCGCCGATCCCATGACCACGACATCGCTCAACCACCGATGGCGACCGATCCGGAGGCTTCAGTACCCGGCAGGCGTGCTCGGGCTGCGCGGCTCTGCGGCGACCTGCAGTCCGTCCTTGGTGCGCACGATCAGATTCGAAACGCCGATGTGCGGGATCTCGCGCACCTTGTGGCCGCGTTTCGACAATCCGTCGGCGACGTCGCGGGCGATCTCGGGCTCGACCATGAAGACCTCGGGAAACCATTGATGGTGAACACGCGGCGCCGCGATCGCCGACTGGGCGTCCATCTTCCAGTCGACGACGTTCAGGATCACTTCGGCTGTGGAACTGATGATCGTCGGGCCCCCCGCCGCGCCCACCACCAGCCTTACCTGGTTGTCCTCCAGCGCAATCGTCGGGGACATCGAAGACAGCGGGCGTTTGCCCGGCGCCACCGCGTTCTGCGCGCTGCCGATCAACCCAAAACCGTTCGGAACGCCGGGCTGCATGGCGAAATCGTCCATCTGATTGTTCAGGACGATACCGGTCTTCCCCGCGACGAACTTGGCGCCGAACCCCAGGTTCACAGTCGTCGTCAACGCCACCGCGTTTCCATCGGCGTCGACGACCGACAGGTGCGCGGTGCCGCCGTCGCGGTGCAGATCCGCCGGCGCGTCCGGCGTTCCGTACGAATCGCTGGGCCCGATCGCGTGGTCCTTGATCCGCCGCGCCAGGTCGGCGTGTGTCTGGGGCGCCAACAGGCGATCCATCGGGACCTTGACGAAATCCGGATCGCCCAGGTGGCGCGCCCGATCGGCGAAGGCGTGTTTCATGGCCTCGCCCAGCACGTGCAGGTAGGCCGACGATCCGTGTCCCAGTTTGGTCAACGCCGACGCGTCCGGATACCTGGCCTCCAGAATCCCGAGTGTCTCGACCAGCGCGACGCCACCCGACGACGGTGGCGGCATCGACAACACGCGCAGGCCGCGGTACCGCGACTCGATGGGCGTCCGTTCTGTCGCGGCGTAGCGTTCCAGATCCTCCAGCCTAAGTACGCCCCCGGCGTCGCGAACCGCCTTGACGATCTCGGCCGCGATCTCGCCCTTGTAAAAGGCGTCGGGACCGCCCGCCCGCAGGCGCGACAGCGTCCAGGCGAGATCGGGACGACGAAAGGATTCACCCTCGGCCAACGCGGCCGATCCCGCCCCCTTCGCGGCTTTTGCCGGGCTCGACAGACGCACGAAAAGGGAGTTCGGGAATGGGCCTGGACTTCCTTCGGACTTCGGGACCCCCGCGGGCGCCGCTGAATCCTTTGCCAGTATTTCGGCCAGCCGCCACGACACCCGCGCCGTGCCCCGCGCCAGCTTCTCGGCCGGGGCCACGCAGCGCGAAAACGGCAGCTTGCCGAAGCGACGGACCAGTTCGCCTAACCCGCGCACCTCCCCCGGAACACCGACCGCCAGCCCCCCCTCGCGCGAAAGCTTGGCATCGGCCTTCCCATCCTTGATAAACATCTCGGCCCTAACTTCGGCCGGCGCGCGCTCGCGAAAATCCAGCGCCACGGTTCGCCGTTCCTTCGCCAGGTACACCAGCGCGAACCCGCCGCCACCGATACCAGACGCGAACGGGTGAACGACCCCCAGCGCCAGCGCGGTCGCGCAAGCCGCGTCGACTGCGTTTCCCCCCGCCCTCAGCGCCGCGACACCGGCGGCCGAGGCCTGCGCGTTGTCGGACGCCACCGCCGCGTGCGCCACCTTCAATGGCGGCGGGCTTGCGGCGTGGGCGACGCCCGTGCCTGCGCCGGTAAGACACGATCCAAACAATCCGTACGCGATCGCGATGGTTTTCGCCAAACGCATTGGAATCCCAGGGACGATTGTCATGCCCCGCGAACGTCGCACATTCGGGACAACCCCGCCACCGCCCCGCCCCGCCCCGCCCCGCCGGGGCCAACGCACCGCAAAGGTGGAAAGCGGCGCCGATTGGGGCATAAGATGCGGACAAGTTTCGCGCGTAGGCGCGTGGAGCCCATCCCCCATGGACCAACCCACTCAAAAAGAAACCCGACCGCCCATCAACCTCCGGATCAAATTCCGCAGCGAAAGCGTCGAGCAGTTCATCGAGCGATACGCGGTCGATGTCAGCCGCGGCGGCATTTTCATTCGCACACGGGATCCGCTGGCGGTGGGTACCCCTCTCAAGTTGGACTTCCAGTTTCAGAACGGCGGCGCGCTGATGTCCGGCGACGGCACCGTCGTCTGGATTCGCGAACTCGACCCGAACCGCGCCAGCGTTCCGCCCGGAATGGGCGTCCGGTTCGATAAACTGACGCCCGAAAGTCAGGCGGTGCTCGAGCAACTGCTCGTCGAAAAGGCGAAACGCGAACGTGGTGGAATCCCCGGCTCGGGCGCTCAAACTGGTGGCGGCATGGCCGTAAGGCGCACGTCCAGCATGTTCTCAGTGCTGGAGCCGCAAGCGGCCACCAACGAAATCGCGACCAGCGCGAAGGCCGCGCCCAGCGCGACTGCAACCACGGCACCTGTCGGCGCACCCACCGCGGCACCTGTCCCGACACCCGTCGCGTTACCGACGGCGGCGGCTATCTCGGCCGCCATAGCCCCGCCCAAATCCGCGCCCGCCGTGCCCGCCGCCGGCGCGGTCACGCAACCGCCGGCATCGGCGGCCGCCCTGTACCGGCCGCTGGGAACCGCACGCAACCCCTTCTCGGCCGTCACCGAGACGGGAGCCGCCATCGCCTCGCCTGCGTCGCCACCGACCACCGGCGCCTCCGGATTGGCCCAGACAACCGAGTCCAGCCGCCCGCCGTCCGTGGCAACCGACGACGACGACGACGCGGCTCCGTTCGACGACATCAACGACGAACCCACGCAAATCGCGGGAAGGCTCCCTTCGTTTCTGACTTCCGACGAAGAAGAAACGACCGTGGGCTCCCTGCCAATGGCCGCCGCGCGGGAAGCAGCCCCAACGGCCTGGAAGGCAACTTCCGCCGAAAGCCCAAAGACGCCAGCCCCTGAACCTCGTCGTCTACCGGGCAGCGTCGGCGCCAAGGCACCGATTCCCGAGCGCAAGACCGGTACACAGGCCACGACACCCGTCGGCGCCACGCCGTCGCGACCGAAGCAATCCCTGGATCTCGCGGCTCCCGTCAGCGAGACCGCCAGGGACCTCATCAAAGGGGCCTCCAACAAGGATCCGGCCCGGGACACCGCGAAAGACGTCGCCGCGGCTGCGCAGGGCGCCTTCGACCGTGAAACCGAAAAGACACCCCAACCGGTGGTTTCAGCGGCGAAACGCGCGGACACGGCACCCCCGCCGTCCGCGTCCGCTCCGACGCCCGCAGTTCCCGCTGCCCCCATCGCCGAGACTCCCGAACGCCAGCCCTCGGTTGCGGCGACAGCGGCAACGCAGGCTCCGGCCAGCATGACGGCGGCGGCTACGTTGGCGGCTCCCAACCGCGCCACAGGTACCGCGGCCAAGATCGCGTCGACCGCTGCCCACGCGGCGCCCGCGCAGGCCTTCAAGGCGCCGCCCACCAAGAAGCGTTCCCCGGCGGCCCTGATCGGCGTGACCGTGCTGGTGCTTGGGGCTTCCTCGATTTTCTTGTTCCGCTTCTTCGGCTCAAACGCCACCGACCCCGTGTCACCTTCGTCGGCGCCGGTTGGTTCACTTGCAACCGGGGAGCCGGCGGCGGTTACCGGCCAGCCCACCGTGCCGGCGACAGAAGGCACGACGCCGCCACCGATCCCATCGCCGACCGG
>JANOJB010000065.1:0-12391 GCA_031407985.1 Pseudomonadota bacterium
CCCGGCGAGCTCGACTTCGCGCTGTTGCTGGACGGACTTTCCGCCGAGCGCGAGCAAGGGATCACCATCGACGTCGCCTATCGCTTCTTCTCGACCGAGCGGCGGAACTTCATTGTCGCGGACACGCCCGGTCACGAACAGTACACGCGTAATATGGTGACCGGCGCGTCCACCGCCGACCTGAGCCTGATCCTGATCGATGCCCGCAAGGGCGTTTTGACCCAGACGCGGCGCCACAGCTTCCTGGTGTCGCTGCTCGGAATCCGGCACGTCGTGCTGGTGGTGAACAAGATGGATCTGGTCGGCTACTCACAGAAGGTGTTTCAAGGCATCGAGGACGACTACCGGAAGTTCGCCGCCGAGCTGGCGTTGCCGGCCGTCACCTGCATTCCGGTCTCGGCCGTGAAAGGAGACAACATCGTCGAACGATCCGCCGCGATGCCCTGGTACGAAGGGCCCACGCTGATGGGGCTGCTGGACAGTGTGCAGGTCGACGAAGCCCGCCTGCGCGAGCAGCCGCTGCGGATGCCGATTCAGTGGGTGAACCGTGTCAACGACGCCGCGCGCGCCGTCGATTTTCGCGGTTACGCGGGAACCATCGTGGCCGGCCGGTTGGCCACCGGCGATGCCGTGCGCGTCCAGCCCTCGGGACGCGTCAGCCGGATATCGCGGATCGTCACGTTCGACGGCGATCTGCCCGAGGCCGTCGCGGGGCAGTCGGTCACGCTGACGCTCGAGGACGAGATCGACATTTCGCGTGGCGATCTGATTGTTCCCGCGAACCAGCCGGCCGACGTCGCCGACCAGTTCGAGGCCACCGTGGTGTGGATGGACGAATCGCCGCTGCTGCCCGGCCGCAGCTATTTCCTGAAGATCGGCACCAAGATCGTGACCGCGGTGGTCGCGCCGCTGAAGTACAAACACAACGTCGGCACCTTGCAACGAATGGCGGCGGCGACCCTGGAACTGAACGAGATCGGCGTCTGCAACCTGCAACTCGACCGCCCGATTGCCTTCGATCCCTACCGCGTGAACCGCGACACGGGCGGTTTCATCTTGATCGACCGGTTGACCAACGACACGGTCGGCGCCGGGATGCTGCACTTCTCCCTGCGGCGCGCCCAGAACGTGCACTGGCAGGCACTGGACGTGAACAAGACCGCCCGTTCGGCCATCAAGGGACAGAAGCCTTGCGTGCTGTGGTACACGGGCCTATCCGGCGCGGGAAAATCCACCATCGCCAACCTGGTCGACAAGAGGTTGCACAGCATGCAGCGGCACACGTACCTGCTGGACGGTGACAACGTCCGCCATGGGCTGAACCGGGACTTGGGTTTCACGGATGCGGATCGGGTGGAAAACATCCGCCGGATCGCCGAGGTGGCCAAGCTGATGGTTGACGCCGGCCTGGTCGTCAGCACCGCGTTCATTTCCCCCTTCCGCGCCGAAAGGCAAACGGCGCGTGCCCTGTTGCCCGAGGGCGAGTTCATCGAGATCTTCATCGATACACCGCTGGGCGTCGCCGAACAGCGGGATCCGAAGGGCCTTTACAAAAAGGCCCGGCGTGGCGATCTGAAAAACTTCACCGGCATAGACTCGCCCTACGAGGGCCCGCAAAACCCGGAGATTCGCATCGACACCACGGCCCACACCCCCGAGCAAGCGGCCGAGATCATCGTGACCTACCTTCAAACGCGCGGTATTTTCGATCCGAGCTGAGCCCGTGACCCGAACCTACGTATTCAACGGTGACGCCGATGGCCTGTGTGCCCTCCAGCAGCTCCGCCTGGCGGATAGGTCTGGGGGGGCGCGTGCGGCCGTGGAGAAGGAAACTCTGGTTACCGGCGTCAAGCGCGACATCGCGTTGCTCGGTCGCGTGACGGCGTCCCCGGGCGACGCTTGCACCGTGCTCGACATCTCGCTGGACGTGAACCGCGTCGCGCTGATGTCGCTGCTGGACGCGGGCGCATCGGTTCGTTACTTCGACCACCACTTCACCGGCGAGATCCCTCGGCACCCGAACTTCGAGCCCTACCTCGACTTGAGTCCCACCGTCTGTACCAGCCTGCTGGTCGACCGGTACCTGGCGGGCCGCTTCAGGAGCTGGGCCATCGTCGGGGCCTTCGGCGACAGCTTGATGGCCGAAGGGCAAGCCCTCGCCGAGGCGGCGGGGTTGGCGCCCGCGGCGACCGAGCGCCTACGCGAGCTGGGCGTCGTCATGAACTACAACGCCTACGGCGAGACCATTGCCGACCTGCATGTGGCCCCCGAGGAGTTGGCGAAGGAGATCCGCCCGTACGCGGATCCGCTGGAGTTCGCGACCGCCTCACCCACCTTTCGTCTGCTATCCGACGGATACGCGGCGGACATGGACCTGGCCCGACGTCTGAATCCCCTTTGTAAGGTCGGGGCCGCGGTCCTCTTCATGTTGCCGGACGCGGCCTGGGCTCGCCGCGCCAGCGGTTCATTGGCCAACGACCTGGCGAAGGCAAACGCCGGAAACGCCGTAGCCATCGTTTCGCCGAAAACCGAAGGGGGCTTTCTGGTTTCGGTCCGCGTACCGTCCGAATCCCCGACCTCAGCCCAGACGTTCTGCTCCCGGTTTCCCACCGGTGGCGGCCGGCGCACGGCGGCGGGCATCAATCACCTGCCCGGCGAGAGCCTCGAAGCTTTCACCGAAGCCTTCGTCGAGGCCTTCGAACAGCAGTTTCGCGCCAGCTGAGGATCCTCCCGCGTTCAGGGTGTTGTCTTGGCGGCCGACGCCGGCAGTGCGATGGGCGGCAGGAAAGTCTCGTAGAAGAAGGCGCAGTCGCGGCGAATCTGGGCCTCCGTCAGGCCGTATTTCTCCAGGCCGTAGCGGTGTTCCGACTCGTAGCTGCGCTGTTTTTCGCCCCGCTTGGCGATCGTCGCGCGCAGCTGTGGGGTCATGTCGTGTCCCAGAAACCGGCACATGTCGTCCATCAGGCCCTCGAAATCCATCATCATGCGGTCGTAGCGCACGATGAACACGCGGCTCTTGTCGATCGCGCCGCTCTGCCAGTCGTCATGAAACTTCTGGAGCAAGAGCACCCACGCCTTGTACATGCGATCCAGCCAGCGCTTGCGGGTTTCGTCCGGAAGCGACCAGAAGCCGAACGCCCGATCCAGCACGCCGATGACCAGGCTCATGGAACTGGGAATGATCGAGAGTGGATCGCGCGCCATATAGAGGATCTGGGCTTCGGGGAAACGCTCCAGGAAGCGCGGCAGGCGGACGGCCAGCGAGAACAGCTTGGCGATGTTGCGATCGGTCTTGTGCAGAACCAAACTGCGCCGCCAGATCGCGTCCAGCCATGCCAGATCGCGCGCTGACGTATCGCGGACGCTTGGATCGAACCACGACAGTCGATCTTCGTCGTCGAACGACAAGAAGAACCCATACAGAAAGAAGCCGTCCAGATAGCGGAACAGCACCGCCACGTCGTCGGTCTCGACGGACGTCAGGCTGGTCTGGTGCGCTTCGGTCGAATGAAACTTGGCCGGGCTCAGTTTTTCCAGCAGCGGCAGAAAGGGCTTGAGAAGCTTCTGGAACACGAGGGAGGGGTAAAGCATCAAGAACAGTTCCATCCCCGAACCGAAGCCCTCGTCGGCCAAGAAGCGCTGCAGGAACGTGGTCCCGGTCCTGGGATTTCCGACCAACACGATCGGGCGGTTTGCTCTCACCTTCCTCAGGCGCGGAAAGAACACGTGGTCAAGCGCCATCCCGACCGCGACGATCGTTCGCAAGAAGCCGAAGACCACCGCCACGAAAAGCGGCACGACCCTGACGCCGAACGTCCGTCGCAGCACGCGATAGACCCGGCCCATTCTGAAAAAGATGCTGTTCATGTCTGTCCGCTTGAAGTGCCGGCCATCTCAGCCGCGCTCGAGATAGGTCGTCGTGAAATACTCGTCCTTGGTGTTGGGCACGAACGTCACCTTCTTGGACTCGAACACCGATCGACGCCCGTTCTGTTTGTTGATCATTTCCATGTGCATGAACCGATAGCGCCTGTTCTTCGGGTCCAGCAGCTTGATGTCGCGCGCGATCAATTCCTTCAGCGGCTTGCCGTCCCTGTCGTAGTAAAGCCCCTTCAGCACCGCGTGTTTGTCCTTGCTTACCCAGTAGGTCTTTCTCGAGTACCCCTCGGTGTCGCCGGACTCCTTGGCCTTGGGGAGAACATCGATGACCCAGCAGGTCTCGCCGCCCAAGGACTCTTCCTTGACCAGCGTGTAGTTGAAGTCGTCCAGCGCGGGGATGTTGAGATCCCCGTAGGAAAATTCGCTGCCCATGAAGCTTTGCGAGCTTTGTGAGCTGACGATGCGGCGGGTTTTTCGCAGCGCGGGCAAATAGATCCAGACGTCGTCGGCCTTGGCTTCGTAGTCGAACACCAGAACGCCCGTACCCTGGACGTCGGCCGGGGACAGAAATCGGTAAATGCGCTTCTCGGTCTTGCCCCCGTCGTACAACTTCGTGGCCATCGTGATTTCGCGCTCGCGGACTTGGCCCTTGTCCCCGATGACGGTCATCTTGACCACGGCCTCCGAACCGTCGAGCTTTCGCGTCATCGTGACCTTGTTCATGATCTCCCGTGCCGACGGCGCGCCCTGGGCCTGGCCCACCCGAGGCATGAGGCACACGCCTGTGCCAAGGACGAGCACGAGTACGCGACTGAGACTGAAGCGCGCGAATCGATCTTCTCTCACGACTGTATGGACGACCATCGGCATTCCTCCCTTTAGAAAATCACCCGGAGCTCGGCGTATCCGGCGCTCAGGATCTCGTCGATCAGCCCGAAGAGCGTGCCGTTCGGACCCATGAAGATTTCTCCTCCCAGATAGGCCGTCAGGGCATCTGACAGCTTGTAGCCGACCTTCGGTGCCGCCATCCACTCCCTGGTCGTGAGGTTCATGAGGCCAAGCGCCGCGATGGACAACGTGTCGTGCGCGGTCAGCCACTCGACCCGCATCGTGGCGATGTGTTGCAGGCGCGCGGTCTGGGAGAACAGGATCTGGTTGGTCCTGGCCAGTTGCTGGTTGATCACCAGCGTGGCGGCGTTCTCCAGGAAATCCGTGCGCGTGCCCATCAACGTGAACGGATCCAGGGGCTGATCGGGTCCTCTTTGCGCGGCCCAGTCGAACACGTACCGTCCCAAGTACTGCCCGATGACCGTCACAGGACCAAACGCGCGGTCGACGCCCAGCACGTATTGAAGGTCCGGCCGCGGCGCGTGAATGCGATTCCGGTAGTCGGCGGGCCGGCGGTACGCGATCTCCGCGCGAATCGCCAGAAGGTCGCGGATCGCCGTCGAGAAATCTAAGCCGACCACCTGATGCTCGTACGCGGTTCTGGCCACCCGGACCTCGGGCGACACCGGGTCGAACGTGAGGCCCGATAGTGTGAGGCCCGGCAGGGGGGCGTGGCCGCGCAGATAGGAGACGGACATTTCGAAAGCGGGAAGCTCGAGATGGACGCGCCCGGCCAGCAGGCCGTATTTGAGCTCGGGCGGCGGAAAGCGGGGCGCGGCCAATGTCACGAACGGGGGCAGGCCGACGGGGGGCAGCTCGGATGCGGCGTAAAGCGGCATCCATACGCCCTCGATACGGAGGGGCGCCAACCGGGCGAACATGCGCGCGCCGAGGTTACCGATCCGTCGATCGTCTTCGATGGGCGATCGGATGCGCAGATCGAACGGCGTCAGGTTGTTGGTGGGGTTGAGCGCATCGGCGCGGCCCCACACGATGATCTGGCGACCGATCCGCAGGTCGACCGGCCCAAGGTACGCGTTGGCGTAGGCCTCGCGCAGATCCAGGGACGTTCCCTGCTGCTGGCCCTGGAGGCCCTGTCGGACGCGCATCTCTGCGAATCCGTCGCCGTTGCTCCCCTTCGCGGTTTTAAGCGCCAGCGACAACTCGCCGTAGCCGGCCTTCATCTCGGCGGCACGGTAGTCCGGCACTTTTCCGATGAACGCGTCGCCCCGCACGTAGCCGGTCAGGGTGAACGGCGCCGGCGGTTGCGCACCGGAAATGCCTTGGTCCTTGGCTTGGTCCTTGGCGGCGGCCGCGGACGCGCTCTGCTCGAAGAGGCCCGAACCGGTCTCCGTCGCGTCGCCGCCCGGTGTGGCCGCTGATGCCTCGCCTTGGTAGGCGCGGGCGGCGGCGGGTGTTTCACCCTCATGGCCACGCGGCGGCGACGCCGTCTCGGGGGTCGATGCGTCGGGCGCTCCCGCGTCGGGATCAGCGGCCCGGGCCGCGCGGGAACCCGACGCCCACGCCAACACCAACACGGCGACCAAGGCCGCTGCCGGCGCCGATCGGCTGCGCCGATTCACAAACACGTCGAAGCTATTGGACAATGCGCGGGCACTATCGCAGGGAGGTTTCCAACGGGCGCCGACGCTGGTCCGGCTTCACGGGGGCGGCCCACCGCCGTTGAGGGCGTAAAGGTCGCTTACCAGCTGGGTATGACCAAGCATCTTGTTGGTGATGTCGCTCGGATTGTTGGTCGCGTCGAATTTGATGTGGAACACCGTCCTCTTGTCGGGCGTGATCTCCCGAAACGCGCCGCCCGATCCGTAGTTGCCGAGATAATTGCCGTTCGAAAGCTTGATGACCCCGCCTCGCGAGACCGGCCACTCCGTTCCGGTGGAATACGACCACCTCTCGACCAAGCGACGGCCCGTCCGATCGACCTCGAACTCGATGAACGCGTGCTGCATCGGTCCGCCCGCGCTGCCCTCGGGGAACGCGGGGAGGTGCGACGACACCAGAAGCTTCTCGACCGCTCCTTCGCGAATCAGATTCGGAAAATGCTGGAACTCGAACGACCAGGTCGCGGGCGAGAAGGTGTAGTTCCCATCGTCGCCCCAGGCGGCGATGACCGCCGCGTCCCCCATGGCGCTGGTCGCCTTGCGATTGATCTGCAAGACGGTGTTCGGATCGGGGAAGGACATCAGAATGCTGTCGCTGGCCGGATCGTAGTTGACGACGTTGGAGTAGCAGTTGTTCCCGAACAGGCTGGCATACATGCTGGCCGAGCAGCTCCAGATGGTGCGATCCGTCGTGGCGCCCTTGGCCCTCTCCTTCAGCACGCCGTTCGTCTCGTAGACGATGCTGCCTTCGGGGGTGACGTCCATGGAATCGGAGACCGACATGTTCAACGCCTGGAAGAACTTGCGGTCGAGGGTCATCTTCGTCACGCCCAGCGTGCCGCCGGTGCGCCCCCGATCGATGGCGATGTACTCGCCGTCACGGGCGACTCTGGGGTACGACGAGGAAATCGTGCTGGTTCCGTCCGCGTAGTACCAAACGATCCGAGCCTCGCGATCCATGATGTAAGTCCAGTGGGTCCCGTTGAAGATGCACGACCGGTTGGCGCAGCCTCCGCTCGAGTTTTCCACCGACCCGAATATCCACTTCTCGGGACTGACGGCGGCGGCTTCATACGCGAGCCGCGTCGGCTTCGGCATGCCGCTCGGGACCGCGCCCGTCGTCTGCATGTAGTCCCGCGTTTTGTACTGGACGCCGCCCATCTCGCTGACGATCCGGACGGTGATGGCGGTGGCCCCGGGAACGCCCAGCACCACGTCGTCGTGAGCTCCCATGGCGCCCGGCTTCGCGCGCGAGAGCATGACGCTGGCGCCTGTGAACGTGAACTCCAGCCAGGTCCGCTCGGCCGCGCGCGCCTGCATCCAGGTGACGTTCAGCAGCGTGGCGACCTGCGGGTGAACCGTGACCATGACCCCCGTGACGAAATCGTCGCCAGCGCCCGCCCCCGCGGCGCCGCCTCCTCCCATCGTGCCGCCGGTTCCCGCCCTGCCGCCGGTCCCGGTCGCGCCCCCCGACCCGCCGGTCCCCGCGCCTCGCCCACCTGCGCCGGCACCGCCGCTCTGGCTGCTTCCTCCCGACCCTGTCGCGCCGCCCGTCGTGCCGACGGAGCCGCCCGTGCCGGTGGTCGCGCCGCCCGACCCGGACGACGTTCCCCCAGTGCCGACACCGCTACCGCCGCTGCCGACAGCGCCGCCGGTTCCGGGCGTGCCTTGGCCGCCGGATCCGCTGCCGCCGCTGCCGCCGGTCCCCGTCGGCATCCCGCCGCCAGAAGACGGCGCGCAGCCCAGCACGCAGCCCGCGACCAGCAGCAGGCCTGCCGCGGCATTCGTCGACGAGAACCAGAAACGCTGCTTGATGATCCTCTTCATGGGACTGCTCTCTTTCCGCAGGGGGGGCGAGTTTCTCGAGCTCAAGCGTCCGAGGTCACTGATACGTGCAGGCCGCCTTGGGGTTGTACTTGAGTCCGTTGGCTGGGGCGCACACGCCGCCCGCCGCATCCGCCGCCGGGCAGTAGGTGACGCCGCTCCCTAACGTCCACATCCCGGTCGCCACGGAGTATGTCCATCGACAGGCTCCGTTGTGATCGAGGCAATCGGCCTCGAAACCGACCGCGACGCGACAGCCGTTGATCTTGGCGATCTTGGCGGCGTCGAGCGCGTAGCCACTCTTGGCGCAGGCTCCGTTGACGTCCACCATTATGGTCGGATTGCTGTATTCGACTGTCTGCGTCCAGGTGCATTTCGGGCAGCCCGGCGGGGCGTTGCCGACGCGCTTGACGGTGAACCTGATGACGCACACGCGGCTGGTGATGGGATCGCCTTGCCCATCCTCGCCCAACACCGTGAAGTCCTCGAATCCGTCGTAGGCGCACGCGGTCGCCGTCGCCTCGCCGACCTCGCCGCACACGCCGCCGTTCGGAAAAGTACCGGAAGGGGGCATGATTTCGACCGTCGGACAATCCACGGTCGGCGTTACCACCGCCCCGGCACACGCGACGGGGCCTCCCGCCGCGCCCCCCGCGCCTCCGGTTCCCGTTTGGCCTCCCGTACCGGGGGTTGCCGGGCTGCCCGAGCCACAGGCCCCAACTCCGCCCGCGGCGGAAAGCAGACAGAGGACGGTCGCATATCGGCGAATCTCCATTTCGAAGTCTCCTAGATGTAGATGTGGGGTAAGTAACCGTGGCAACGAACGCCCCCGCTAAAGAGAGGCCGCGTGAAGCCTCGGTGGTCCATCGGGCGGAGCGTCATATCTTGACGATTGGGTAGTTTCAGAAACGGTAGAGCACCTCCATCAGCGCGACGTGGGAGAGGGCCGCATAGCTTCCCCCGTTCACGGTTGGGCCCCTCCGCCCGAGGTATTGCGGATGACACTGGGCGGGATCCGTGTACGGGGGAAGACACGCGCTTCCGGGCACTTCCTGGTAAACCGCGCCTTCCCCCTCCGACACGTGAAACGTGGGCTGACGCCGGTGCTCATAGGCCACGGCGATCTCCAGCCGCTGCCAGAAAATGGAGGCGCCGAGGGTGGCGCCCACCTGCTGACCGCTGACGAAATCCACGTTCGCCGTCCGCCGGGGCGCCACCGCGCTTTCGTAGAACAGCCCGCCCCGGAGGCGCAGCCGGCCGGGTAGGGCGACGTAGTCGCCGCCCAGAAAAACGCCAATCGTATCGCGCCACATCTTGGGGATAGTGATGCGGCCGATATCCAGCTGGATGTTTCGCTGCACCAGGACCGCCTTCAGGCCGTTGGTCGCGACATTGAATTCTTGGACCCGCGACCACCCTTCGTACGAGACGTTGAGTTCGATGTCGAAGCGTTCAATCCCGCCGCGCCGCCCGATGTATCTGACGCCGGCACGCGCCGATACCGGCATCGGCAGGGTCAGGCGCACGTCGTTGGCCGGTTGTAGGATGCCCTGCGCATCTTCGCGCCGGAGCTCAATCGTGTCGTCGAAACCCTCGGCAAGAGGAGTCACCGAGAGTCTGCTCTTGGTCTCGATTTGGGTGGGAATGACCTGGCCGGACAGGCCGAACTCGAGAAACGGAAACGGGCGGTACCAGCCACCGACGACGGCATTGAAGGTGAACGGATCGGATCCCGTCACGTTGGCCTGCATGTCCTGGAGGCCCGAAACCGGGCTGACCTGCCCCGGGAACGTGTTGGCGTTGATCACGAGCGAGTAGTTCAGGACCGGGACGTATATCCATTGCAGGCTGACGCCGACGCCGAACAGATCGCGAAAACGCCACGCCGCGCTTCCGGTGAAGTTCAGGATGACCGACTCGCGGCCCAGCATCATGTAGCGCTGGCCACCGTTGGTCGGAAACGCCTGCCGACCCACTCCCGGGGGCGCGAACGCGGCCAGCGCGAATCCCCAGTCCCGCAGGCCGAGATTGGACGCCACGCCGATCAGCGGGTCGAGCAGTTGCCAGGCCTTCCCGTTGTGGATGGTCGGGAACTCGACATACGGGGGGACCCCGCCCTGGACGCGCCCCCAATCCAAAGTTGGCGCGCGCGTGAACGTCAGGTCGTTGTGCGAGAAGCGATTCGAGAACTGAACGATGCTTCCCTGAATCCGTGACAACCCTCCCGGATTGAGCATCACCGCCGAAAGATCGTCCGCGCCGACGGTGAAGGCGCCCGCGCGCCCGGCCGCGCGGGCCCCCTTGCTTCCGGCGAAATACCCGGCGGCGTGGCCTGCAGACGGCGAGAGCCAGAGCAGCGCGGCGATCACGGTGGACGCGGCGGTCGACAGCGAGACTGTCCCGCCCATGCCGAGGCGAAGGCGCACGAGGACCTAGGGCCCGCCCGTAGGGATCAGCGCCGCCACCGCGCCGCCGCCGGCCGCGTAGAGGTCGGTGGCGAGCGTGTGGAACCCGAACACGGTACCGGCGTTGCTGTTCAGCTTCCAAAGCTGCGTTCCGGCCGCGTCCAGGAGCTCCATCTGGCCTCCCGAGCACCAGTTGACGAAGACACTCCCGTCGGGAATGCGCATCACTTCGCCAAGAACGAACGCGAACACCGGGGGCGTGGGATTGTAGCTCCAGACTTGCGTGGCTCGCATCGCGGTGAAGTCGAGCTCGTACTCGAGCACCCGCGACATCCGCCCGCCCATGCCGTCGTTGTCCAGCACCAGGATGCGGTTGCCCTGGATATGAAACTGGTGCTGGTGGAGGAACTTCGCGGATCCGTCCGCGAACGTGAACGTGGACGCGCCCACGCCCAGCACCCATTCGCACATGCCGCTTTCGCGGTTGACCTTGGCGATGCTGCTGAAGTGCCGCATGCCGACGTAGTAGGCGGCGCCGGTCGGGTCGAGGTCGAGGGCATTCGTGAAGGTCCAGCCGAGCATCAGGTCATCGCCCTTGATGACGGCCGGGTCGAAGCAATTCCATGAGGTCCAGGCGGTCCGCTCCGTGCCGTCCTTCGCGATCTCGACGATCCGATTGCCGCGAAACCGCGTGGTGCCCTCGAAGAGGCGATCCTCGAACACGAGCGCCGCGAGCGTTCCGTCGTCGTGCTCCACGAAGTCGTGGGCCAGCAGGGGAACGGGGATGGACGTCGGCTCGGTCCCGTCGAGCGGGACGCGCACGATCTGGGAGTTCGGCGAGGGGTCGCCCTGGATCTTCGCGTAGTTGTAAAGGACGCTTTTGCCGTCCTTGGAGATCCGCGCCCGGTAGGCCTCGAGGCGCTCGGCGCCAGGTACCTCCGGCGCCGCGCAATCGGGCTCGTCCGCCGCGTTCTTGCCGATGCAGTGGTACCAGACGATTTCGCCGTCGGAATCCAGAATAAGCACGGCCTTGGTGGCGCCGAGAATCGGTGTGACCACGAACCCGGTCTGACCGGTGCCCGTGACGGTCAGCTTGGGCAATCCCACGGGCAGCGGCCCGGTCCGGATCTTGGCGATGCCGCTGGTGCCGGCGGCGGAGCCCGACAGCGAGGTCTCCCAGGTCACCACCCGATAGAAAATCTCGGTGTCGGTTCTCAGCCCGAGCAGCGTCGCCTCATGTTCCTTGCCGGGCGTCGTCTCAATCGGGGTGTGCGAGCCCAGGTTCTTCGAGACGCCGTACTCGACGTAGCCGATGGTCGGCCCGCTGGTGCTCCAGCGCACCTTGACCACGTTCGCGATGCGAGGGCTCACCTCGGCCGAAACGCGCACCGGTTGCGCGGGGACGGCGGCATCGCCGCCGCAGCCAAGCATCAACGTGGCGGACATGGACATGGACATGGACATGGCCAGCGCCAGCGCCAACGACGGGACCAGCGGCGAGGCCCACGGGGACCACGCGCGCATTACATCGCTCCCGCGCTCGGCTCAAGGACGGTGAGTACGATCGGCGCGGGATTCTGACACCTGCTGCAGGTCAGGCCGAGCATCCAGATCCCGGGGGCGCTGCGCTGGAAGTTCGAGAATGCCGCGCCCGTGGTCCTCTCCTTCGCCATCGCCAGGTTCGCGGTACGGCCCCCCTGAAGCTTGAGATCCCACACGGAGGTGGCGATCTGCTCGAGGTCGAAGATCTTCGTCTCGATATCGGTCACCGAC
>JANOJB010000096.1:0-2608 GCA_031407985.1 Pseudomonadota bacterium
CGACTTTGGCGACGGTCGCAAGAAGGAGGATCCGAACTACATGATCTTCAACTCGCGAAACTGCAATTTTCCCCAGCCCAAATACGTGACCTGGTGGCTGACGCAGTTCCGTCGGTGGGGAATGTTGCCCGCACCGCCCGATTACAAGGCCGTTGCCAAGCAGATCATGCGCCATGACATCTACGAAGCCGCGATGAAGGAGATTGGCGCCAAACACGGGGGCCTCGACAACAAGCCCGAGACGTTTTTCGACGGCGTCACCTTCGACCCCACGAAGCCCGAGGAATACGCGAAGGGGTTCGCGGTCAACAGCCTCAAGGCCTGAAATCACCGCCCGACCTTGAGATCACCATGTGAACACCCTGAAAGGACTTCCACATTCATGAAGGCCAAATCCCGCATCGATGTTTCGGCATTCGTGCTGCCGATGATCGGCATCCTGCTGATTCTTGGCCTGTGGGCTATCAGTTCGGCGACCTGGTCCAGAAACCTGCCGTCGCCGGTCAAGACCTGGCAGGTCTCGAAGCCGTTCATCGTGGCGCCGTTCGAAAAGCGCGGCGAGCTGGACCAGGGCATCGGGCGGTTCGCGTGGTACTCGCTGTGGTTGGTGGCGCAGGGTTACGCGATGGCGCTGCTGATCGGCACGCCTCTGGGATTCCTACTCGGCCGATCGAAGCTGTTTTCCAAGGGGTTGGATCCCATCATTCAGATACTGCGCCCCGTATCGCCGCTGGCGTGGCTGCCGCTGGGATTGGTGCTGTTCGAAAAATCGCGGCCGGCGGCGTTGTTCACGATCGCGATCTGTGCGATGTGGCCGACGGTCTTGAACACCGCGCTCGGCGTCCGGTCTATCCCACAGGACTACCTGAACGTCGCGAAGGTGCTTCAGCTTTCGCCCAGCAAGACATTCTTCAAGGTCCTGCTTCCGGCCGCGCTGCCCTACATGTTTACGGGTTTCAGGCTCAGTCTGGGCATCGCCTGGTTGGTGATCGTCGCCGTCGAGATGCTGACGGGCAGCCCCGGGGTGGGCGGTTTCCTGTGGCAGGAATACAACAGCCTGATCTACGAACACATCATTCTGTGCATCGTGACCATCGGTCTGGTTGGTTTCGTATTGGACAGATTGATGAGCGTGGTCGAACAACGACTGAAGGCTTCCTGATGGCATTCCTCGCTCTGGAACACGTCACCAAGGGATTCGGCCGGGGTGCCTCGGCCACGCCCGTGCTTGCGGATATCAACCTGCAGGTCGAACGCGGCGAGTTCGTCGCCATCGTCGGCTATTCGGGCGCGGGCAAGACGACGCTGCTCAACATGATCGCGGGCCTTTCGACACCGGACAAGGGAAGCATCACGCTGGATGGCAAGGCCATAACGGGACCGGGAGCCGACCGTGGGGTCGTGTTCCAGAACTACTCGCTGTTGCCCTGGATGACGGCCTTCGAAAACGTGCATCTGGCCGTGGATCAGACATTCGGCGACTGGACGCCCGAGAAAAAGCGCGCCCATACCGACAAGTATCTGGCCATGGTCAACCTGGCCGCGGCGCGGGACAAGAAACCGTCGGAGCTGTCGGGCGGAATGCGGCAACGCGTGTCGGTCGCGCGGGCACTGGCGATGGAACCGCAGATCCTTTTGATGGACGAGCCGCTGGGTGCCCTGGACGCGTTGACGCGCGCGACGCTGCAGGACGAGATCAGTCGCATCTGGGCCGCAAGCAAGAAGACGGTCGTGTTGATCACCAACGACGTCGACGAGGGAATTTTGCTGGCCGACCGGATCATTCCCTTGAGCATGGGCCCCGCGGCGACGTTGGGCCCCGCCGTGGACATCGACATTCTGCGCCCCCGCGACCGCAAGGCCATGAACCACGACGCAGCCTTCAAATCGGTTCGCAACCGCATCATCGAGTATTTGCTGGGTCCCGGGCGCCGCCGTCCGGAGACCGAAGCAAGACCCTCTTGGGCACCCACGTCCCAAACGGTGGCGGCATGAATCCCATCGACCAGAAGTACCTCGAATTTTCACATTTGACGAAGACGTATCCGTCGCCAACCGGTCCCGCGGTCATCGTCCAGGACTTCGATTTCTCGGTTCAAAGAGGCGAATTCGTCTGCCTCATCGGCCACTCGGGTTGCGGCAAGTCCACCGTGCTGTCGATCGCGGCCGGACTGCTGCCCCCCACCGAGGGCGGCGTTCTGGTGGACCAGCGGGAGATCCCGGGCCCCGGCACCGATCGAGGTGTCGTGTTTCAGTCGCCGGCGCTACTGCCCTGGATGACGGCTTTCGGCAACGTGATGCTGGGGGTCGAGCAGGCGAAACCCAATGCGTCACGGAAGGACCGCGAAGAGATCGTCGTGCGCTACCTGGAGGCGGTCGGTCTGGGTGCTTCGATGCACAAGAAACCATCCGAGCTGTCGTCGGGGATGCGGCAGCGGGTGGGGATCGCCCGGGCGTTCGCCCTTGACCCGAAGGTGCTCCTGTTGGATGAACCCTTCGGCATGTTGGACTCGCTGACTCGTTTTGAATTGCAGCAGGTATTGATCGACACCTGGTCCGCGAACCGCAAGACTGCGTTGATGGTGACCCATGACGTCGACGAGGCGCT
>JANOJB010000145.1:0-3560 GCA_031407985.1 Pseudomonadota bacterium
CTCGTGCGCGCCGGCGTTCGCTTCACCGACGGCAAACAGAGGGAACGAAACAAGGAGGAGATCAGGCCCGAGGAGATCAAGAAGGCCGGAAAGATCGCTGCTTGATCAGATTTCGATCCACAACTCTTGACGATATCTCCCCGACCAGAGGTCCGCAGGCTCCACCGGAAGGTACGTCGCCAACATCGCCCCGCACCTCTGCGACGCCTGTGTCGGTCCTATCGCGGTTCTGTGTCCCCCCGCACCCGACCGGGGGTAGTCCGAGGCTGATTGTCAGAGCCAAGAGACCGGGGAATCCAATTCGCCTTGCGGGAGCCATCACAGGTACAGCGCCGCTCGGAACGGCGCCACTGGTGGAAAGGCGGCGTGCTTGGCCGGCGTCAGTGCGCCCGACAACGCCGTCGAGATCTGAACCGGCCGGCTGACGTGGTGGTCGTCTATGCTTTGGTATCCAATCCACGAGAACGCGCGGGTCGTGAGCGGGTTGACCATCGGATGTAGTGCTTTCCGGCGGGTTCATCGTCGCCTCCCGTTTCGAACCTCATGATTTGGCCGGCGGTTTGTACGCCGCCCCGTACTTGCAGTCTCCCTGAACCTTCACGACGTGCAGAACCGTGCCGATTGTCGACCCCGTGAACGTCTCAGTGAACCACAGCCAACGTTCGTGTTGCCAGCTGACCGCGCCCATCTCCCCTACGCGCAATGCTGTATCTGAGGTCCCGTCGAAGTACTGGTTCTGGAAGACTAAGCGCGGCGAAATGACCGTCATCCCCTCGACCTCGTAGAGGTATGTCCCTTGGAGGGCCCATAAGGCAAGCCAGACCCTCGAGTTCGATTCGGAGAGCACTGCCGTCGGAGTTCTGATCACGGACCCTGACACATCCGGCGTCCGAAGTTCGAACCTCTTGTCGACCTGACCGGCATTCGTGACGTGGGCGGCAATGTGGACAACCCCGGTGGCATCGCCCTGGTTCCACGTGACCCAAGCCCCGCCTTGAGGTTCGGCGGCCACCCCGGGGGAACTCGAACCTGTTTCGCTTCCGAGGTCCAAGGGTCGGGCCGCCGCCCAGGGCAGCATCCGTCCCGACCGATCGTGGCCGCTCAAGAACCTCCCGACCCCCGGCGTGTCGAACAGATAACTGACGCCGCTCACGGGGTTCGTGCTCATGCTGTAGGCAACCGCTGGGCTGGGCGTCGAGCCGTACACGCTGGCTGGAAGCAGAAGGTCCCCGGTCGCGCTCACGCGTGCGACTGAGATCTCACCCGTGGCGTTGTTCTTCGCGTGTACGGCGTATGCGCCGCCGTCCCAAGAAATGTCGGGCGCATCTTCTTGGTCCGATTTCCAGCCGAGATCGACCTGCCTCTGGAAGGAATCGTCCACTAAGCTGCCCAGGAAGAGTGTCTGATTCCGGGGAGTGCTGGTCGCGATGTCGTAGGAACGTAGGCTGGCAGCGAAGGTTTCACCGTCGGAGCCCGAAATCCCTCTTATGTTGCCATTGCCGCTTTCGAACGTTACGTCAGACGGAAACACGTCGTATCGTCGCAGATGTTTTCTGGCTCCGGTGGTTGGATCAAAGGTGGCGACGTAGATCCAAAGTCTGCTGACAACGCTCCCGTCTCCTGGAACAGCAACCCCTGCCAGCCACCCGACGTGCAATCCGCCCTCCGTGCGCCAGACCCCTCCACGAAGTGGATACAGCCCCCAACGCGGATTTTCCGCGAGGCCTGACTGCAGAACGATTTCGACGCACCCCACTCCGAGGCCCCCACCCACTCCAGCGCCGCCGTCTGGAGTACCACCGCCGCTATTGCCCCCGCTTGCAGAGCCACCGCTTCCTCCCTCCGCACTCTCCTTCACGGTACCGCAGCCGACAAGAGCCAGGATGACCAGGCAGACCATAGGCCCAATCCCCGTCAAGCGACGTCGCCCGCCTTCGGAACCTGGCCCTCCTCGAAATGGCACTGACCCGACCTACCTCCGGTGCCAGCCGCCGTGGCGCCACTTCCAGTGCTTGCCGTGGCGCTCCCAACGGCCCTGGCGCCATTTTTCGCGTGGCCGCTCGCCTTCCCAGCGACCCCCGATCCAGACATAAGCGCCACCACGCCATTCGTGGTAGCCGGGGATCCAGATGAAGCCCGGGCGAACCTCCAGCACCGGCTCTGGCGGCGGAGGGGGCGGCGCGACGACCGGCGCCACTTCGACTCCGATCCACGCACCTGGCAACGAAACGAAGGCACCGCCCTGAAGTTCCCACCGCGGTTCGCTCCAGACGAACCCCGGGCGGTCGGCCTCGTAGCGGCCGCGAACCCAGGTGTAACGATCCCCACGCCATTCGTGATAGCCGGGTGCCCAGACGTAACCGGGGCGCGATCGGTACCGCTCGACGACAGGCGGTGGCGGCGCGAAGTGGGGGCGACCCTGAAACTCGGGCCGCCCGCCGGGCGGAGGTCCGCCGCGAACGGGCGGCGCCACCATCGGAGCTGGTCGTCCACCTCCCGGCGCCATCATCGGGGTCTGTCCCCGAAACCCGCCACCGGGCGCCATCATCGGGCGCGGCATCGGAGTCCCGCGCATCATCGGAGGCACGGGCGCCACTGGAGCGGGAACCCCATCGCGGCGGTCGTCGCGGCGGTCATCGCGCCGGTCATCGCGCCGGTCATCCCGCCGGTCATCGTTGCGCTCCCGCCGATCGTCCCGGCGCTCCTCGCGACGATCCTGTTTGTCGTCCCGACGTTCCTCGCGGCGTTCCTGTCCCTGTCCCCGTCCGTCGGGCGGGCGGGACATCGCCGGCCCGGCCAATAGGAGGCCCCCAGCCGACAATGCGAGCATCTGCCACACGCGCGGTCGCGAAATCCATCCCCTGCCTGAACTGCCGCTCTTGATCATGGCGCGTGGCCCCCTTTTGAAAGTCATTTTCGCACACGGATGGAATGTGGTCGTCGCTAAACCAGAAGTTCGACGATCTTCCTGCCCCGCGGATTCATCACGCGAACCGGGCGAATCGGCCGAAGCGACCAAATCTGCCAGGGAGCACGCTGGGCACCGGGTTGCTGGTACACTGCGCGCCCGATGGACGAACAGACGGGATTCGACCCGAAACGACGACTTTGCCCCGACGGAACTTGCACGGGAATTATCGGGCGTGACGGACGCTGCGGTGAGTGCGGCCGCACCGCCAGCGGCGCCAAGAACGGGGCCGCTGCCAGCGAGGTTGATGCCGTGGTTGGCGACCCGCCGGACACCGAGGGCGCTGACGACAACGCTGATAGCGGCCACGACGTACCGACCACGGCGGCGACGGGCGGCGCGGATTCCGGGTTCGATCCGAACCGGCGCCTGTGCGGCGACGGCGCCTGCGTCGGGGTCGTGGGCACGGACGGCGCGTGCACCGTCTGTGGCCGCGTGGCAAGCTGACCCCACTTGCCCAGCGTCGCGGTCATCGGTGCATCGAGTAACCCCCAGAAGTACGGGAACAAAGCCGTGCGCGCGTACCTGCGCCAGGGATGGACGGTCTTCCCGGTGAACCCGGAAACGGCGACGCAGGGAACCCCGATCGAAG
>JANOJB010000158.1:0-31914 GCA_031407985.1 Pseudomonadota bacterium
ATCGTGCGCCCAAGTTTGCATTCGATCGCCAGAATGCGGCGGCCGGTGTCGATGACAAGGTCCACCTCCGCTCCCGCGTCGGTTCGGTAGCTGAACACCTTCCATGGCAGCCGATGGGCCCGGATGAAGGCCAGGCACTGAGGAACGAACTATTGTTCGAACAGGTGGCCTTTGTCCGTCGCCGGCGGCGAAACGCGATGCACGCCGACCCACGTACAAGACGGAGAGCCCCGCCCAGCCGTGATCAGCCGCCGAACGCGACGTATCGCCTGACGCCGCGGCGCCAGACCGACAGGCTGGCGATCGCCATGACAAGGACGTAGGCCCACTGGATTGCCAGATCGCGCGCGGTCGTACCGACGTCGCGCATGACGATCAGGGTCTCCAGGGGAAACGCCAGCATGGAATCGAACGGTGACACGCGGGCGACGTGGGCGACCCACCCGGGAAGAAGCTCGAGGGGCACCAGATAGCCGGAGAAGACCGTATACAGCGCCAGGTACAGCTCGAACACACCCAGCGCGCTTTCCATGAAGAAGCTGATCGATCCCAGCAAAACCATCGTGAAGAAGATCAGCAACCAGGCGCCGACCAGCGACGTCACGAAGATCGCCAGGAGACGTGGATCGCCGATGGCCAGGCGATCGCCGGCGAAGACGACCAGGGCGATCACCACGGGTGTGACGATCAACGCGCGCATCGGCAGCGCGGCCAGGTGTTGGGCGGAAAACGAGAACAGGGGGTGCAGCGGACGCAACAGGCGCATCGACAACTGGCCTCCGCGGATCTCCATGCTCAGTTCCCAGACCAGCCACGTGCTGGTCAGCAGGCGAATCACCCAACCGCCCAGGTAATACGCGACGAAGTCGGTTTGGCCGAACCGACCCACCGACCCTTCCGACGCGACGGCGTGCCAGATCGCCAGCATCACGAACGGCATGTTCGTGGTCAGGATCCAGACGATGAACTCGGCGCGGTAGGCGACCACTTCGGACAGTCCGACACGCAGCAGGGTGGGGTACGCGCGGGCCGCGCGTCGAAACTCCGAAAGCAGCCAGCCAGCGCCCGGAAGGTTTCCCTCTGTGGTCATGAAATGTCACCTTCGGCGACGGCGCCGCCCCCGGTGCCGCCCGTGTCCAACCCAATGGGCGCTCCGTTGCCCTTGAACAGCTCGCGCATCACCTCTTCCAGGGGCGGATCCTCGACGGCCAGGTCGACGACGGGCAGCGTTCCCAGCACGTTTTGCACCGTGGCGTTCAGTTTCTCGGGCGCGACCGACAACACGGCCACCCCGCCTTCGTACGACACGACGGGCGCGATCCGATCCAGCGCCGCACGGTCGATCGGCGCCGACAGACGGACGGTCAAACGTTTGTCGGGGCGCACGCGCCGGACCAGCGCCTTCAGATCGCCGTCGTAGATCAAGCGTCCGTGATCGATCACGACAACCCGCGGGCACAGCGCCGTGACATCGTCCATGTAGTGGCTGGTCAGCAGAACCGCCGCGCCGAAGCGTTCGTTGTAGTGGCGAATGAAGTCGCGCATCTTGGCCTGCATCGAAACGTCCAGCCCGATGGTCGGCTCGTCGAGGAACAGCACGCGCGGACGGTGCAAAAGTGCCGCGACCAGTTCGCATTTCATCCGTTCGCCCAATGACAGCTGGCGGGTGGGTTTGCTGATCAGACTGCCGATTTCCAGAAGGTCGACCAGCTCCTTGATCGTGTCGTTGGCCTGCGCGCGCGGGACCCCATAGATCGCCCGATTCATCGCGTACGTTTCGGTCGGCGGCAGGTCCCACAAGAGCTGTTGCTTTTGTCCCATGACCAGCGTGATCTGTTTCAGAAACGCCGGATCGCGGCGAAATGGCACGTGACCGGCGACCGTCACTTGCCCGCCGGTCGGGTGCAGCAGACCGGCCAGGACCTTCAGCGTAGTGGTTTTTCCGGCGCCGTTCGGTCCCAGGAATCCCACGCGTTCGCCGGCGGCGATGCGAAACGACAAATCCTGGACCGCGTGCACGGCTTCGGTGGGCCGGTGGAAAACCGAACGCAGAGCCGCGAAGACACCAGGCGGACGGCGGTGAACGCGGAAGGTTTTTGAAAGCGCGGTGACCTCGACCACGGGCCTAGCGTAGCTCATACTCCGGCCGCGGAGGATGACATGGCGACTGTTGAACTGACCGGCGAGAATTTCGAAGAGCACGTCGAGAAACCTGGGATCTTGGTCATCGACTGGTGGGCCCCGTGGTGTGGTCCCTGTCGGACGTTTGGCCCCATCTACGACCAAGCGTCGGAACGGTATCCCGACGCGGTCTTCGGCAAGGTCAATACTGAAGCTCAACCCGAGCTGGCGGGGACCTTCGGGATCCAGTCCATTCCCACGCTGATGATCTTTCGCGACCAGATCCTGGTGTTCGCGCGTCCCGGTATGGTTCCCGGCGAGGCGCTGGACGAACTGCTGGGAAAGGTGAAGGCGCTGGACATGGACGACGTGCGCAAGCAGGCGGCCGATGCGGAGGCCGAGGGCGTCAAGCGCGGGGACCACGAACACGGTCCGGACTGCGACCACGGGGACGATCACGGACACGCGCACTGAAGTGAATCCGGCGGAACCGCCGGAGCCCGCCGCGCCGGAGGCGCAGGTCGTTGCGCCCCCGACCGAAATTCCGTCCCCGCCGGCAAGTCCCTCCGACTTGATCGCCTGGGCGGCGAGTCATGGGGTCGCGGATCGCCTGGACGACGTGTTCCTAGGTGGTCCAGGCACAGGCGGACGGTATTTCGGAGCGTTCTGGCCGGGGCGACCTGGCGAGACGCTGACCTACCGAAAGATGTTGGTCGACACCGACGCGGAAGCCCAGCGATGGCGGAGGTTTTTTGGCCTCGCCGATGAGGCGCGGGCTTTTCTACGGCGAATGGCCAAGGCGGTGGCCGCCCACAGGCTGACCCGGGCGTGGATGGATGACCATGGACGCGATCCCGAGTCGCCGTTGCTGGCGGCCTTTCTTGGCCTTCTTCGCGTGGAGGGCCGGGCTCTGGTGGGGGCGCGAATCACCTCCCCGCGCCCGCCGGGGACGTACGTCCCCAGCGGGATCCAGATCCTGGGATCGCCGCTGCCGCTGCTTCGCTACGCTGAGCGCTCGCTGAATGTTGCCGACGAATCGATCACGCGTGCGACGATCCAGGTCTCGCTGGCTTTGCTGGGCTGGAACGACGCGCCCTTTCGATGGACCCTGCTTCGGGAAGGTAGCAGCCACGAAAGCACGGAGGTTCCACCCGAATGTCGCGAGGCCGCGGTCGAGGCGATGATCGATTTCGTGCGCGATCCACGGCGCGCGCACGAACACGACGACCTGCTCGAACTTTTGACGATGCCCGCGTGGCGTTTCGCGCTCGGAGATCTGGACCGGCGATTGGCAAGTTTAGGTGCCGGGAACACGTCGATCGCCGGTGCTTCGGTCGAGTCTGCCGCGGCAGTGAAACGCGAGACGCGGGTGGGATTTCGCATGCGGGTGCGCGACGACGGACCGTTGGAGATCGAGCCCGTTCTGCAGAAACGGCAGAGGAATGGAGCGTTCTCGAAGGGATCCCGTATTGAATGGCACAACCTGGCGTCAAGGACTGATCTGACCGCGATGGATCGCCGCGTCTTTCGCGCCTACGACGATCGATTCGCGAAGGGGGCGTCGTGGGGAGGCATTTCGGACGAACAGATCTACGGGATGTTGTGCGCGCTCATCGACCACCCGGCGGTCTTCCTGGATGGGCAGCCGGGAGATGGGCGCCCGGACATCCGTCAGGGCCGCCTACGGTTAAGTTTCGCGACCGCCCCCGATGGGGATCTGGCACCACGTTTCGAACTTCTAGGGCACACGTTGCTGCCGTCGGAGATCGCACCCGCCCTGCGCGACGACAAACACCTGATTCATCTGTACCGGACCGACGGACAACCAGCACAGGTGTTGCTGGCGACGTTGTCGCCGCAGGCCGCCGCCGTCGTGGGGGCGTTGGCGGTGGCGCCGGGACGGTTTCCCGCCGACGCGCATGATGCCCTGGCCACGCGCCTGGAATCGCTTCAAGAGACGATGGACATCGAGTTTCCATCGCATTGGACCCGCACCATCGCACCGGCCGACGGACGGCCGCTGGTGCGCCTGGAGCTGTTGGTCTCGGGCGCGATCCAGGTGCGGTTGGCGATTCGTCCCGTCAAGCTGGGGCCGGTTTTCCCCCCCGGCGAGGGGCCGACGCTGGTGCTGGAAGGCCAGGGCAAAGACCGGCACGGCGCGCGCCGCGATTCGTCGACCGAGCGCCAGACCGCCCACGCGCTGGCCGAGTCTTTGGATCTGTCGTCGGCCCCCGAGACCGAGCCGTGGTGTTGGCGGGTGAACGAGGGGGATCCGGCGTTGCACGTGGTGTCGACGCTGAAGGACCTGGGCGACACCGTCGTCGTCGAGTGGGCGGACGACGCCGCGCTGTTGTCGCTGGGCACCGTCAATCGGGGCAGCATGCGTTTGCAGGTCGCCGACCGACGCGACTGGTTCGGCGTCGATGGGGGCGCCGAGGTGAAGACCGACAAGGGGCGCGAAATCGTTCCCCTGGCGACCCTATTCGCCGCGATTCGTGATGGCCGCCGTTACGTCGCCGTGGGCGCCCGCGGCTTTGTGCGCATCGAAGATACCCTGCGCGACGCGCTGGTACGGGCTGAGGCCGTCATCTTCGACCATCGGGGCGTTTTGCAGGTGTCCGCCGTCGGAGCCGATCCCCTGATGGGGTTGGTCGAACAGCAGGCGCAGGTGAAGGCCAGCACGGCGTTCACGGCGTTGCGCAAACGCATGCGGGAGGGCGCGGTCGAAACACCGCGGCTTTCTCCATCGATGGTGGCCACGTTGCGTCCCTATCAACACGCCGGCGTCACGTGGATGACCCGTTTTGCGCACTGGGGGGCAGGCGTGATCTTGGCCGACGAGATGGGTCTTGGAAAAACCATTCAGACGCTGGCGGTGCTGTCGCATCGCGCGTCGACGGGGCCGGCGCTGGTGGTCGCGCCGACGTCCGTGACGCCCAATTGGATCAATGAAGCGGCGCGCTTCACGCCCGAGTTGAACGTGCGCGCGCTTCGTGGCGTCGATCGGGACGCTCTGACGGCCGGGACCCTGAACCTGGGACCGGGTGATGTGCTGGTGACCAGCTACGCGATCGCGACGCTGGACGCCGAGGTCCTGGCGAAGGTGACGTTCGGGACGCTGGTGATTGACGAGGCGCAGGCGGTCAAAAACGCTACCACCGAGCGGGCGAAGGCGCTGCGCGATCTGAATGCCGGCTGGCGCGTCGGGTTGACGGGAACGCCGATTGAAAATCGTCTGGGTGAGCTGTGGAGCATCCTGCGGGTGTTGTCGCCGGGCCTGCTTGGCAGCTGGGAGCAATTCCGCGCGCGATACGCCGTGCCCATCGAAAAATTCGGCGACGATTCGCGAAGCAAGGCGCTGGCCGCGCTGTTACGGCCGTTTGTCTTGCGGCGCACGAAAGCCGAGGTGGCGCCCGAACTGCCGGCGCGCACCGAGATTGTGCGCAGCGTGCGTCTGTCCGGGGAGGAACAGGCGCTATACGAAGAGTTGCGGCTGGCCACCATCGAAGAGATCACGCAGGCCAAGAAGGATCCCGACCGCGATGCCCAGGGCATGCGTTTTGTGTTGTTGGCCGCCCTGACGCGCCTGCGGCAGCTGTGTTGCCATCCGCGCCTCGTCTACCCCGACTCGGCCGCCGGATCGTCGAAGGCCAACACCTTGTTGGAATTGCTTGAGGACCTGCGCGCGGGCGAGCACAAGACGCTGGTCTTCAGCCAGTTCAGGAGCTTCCTGGACATCCTGGCCCCGCGACTGCGGCAGCATGGGTATCGCGTGCTGGTGCTCGACGGCACGACACCATCGGACGTTCGCGAGCAACGCGTGACCGCGTTCCAGGCAGGCGAGGCTGACGTGTTTTTGATTTCGTTGAAGGCAGGTGGATTCGGCCTGAACCTGACCGCCGCGGACACCGTCGTGCACATGGATCCCTGGTGGAATCCCGCCGTTGAGGACCAGGCCACCGCGCGGGCGCACCGCATCGGCCAGCACAAACCCGTGACCGCCATTCGCCTGGTGGCGCGCGGAACCATCGAGGAATCCGTGCTGGGGCTGCACGCCGCGAAGCGCGCGCTTGCCACCAGTATCCTTGAAGGCACCGAGATCGCGGCCGGTCTGGACACCGATCAACTGGTGGAACTCATCCGACGCGGCTTCGAGCCGCCTGCGAACGGGGACCTACCCCGAACTTGACGGACGTGCTGTCGGTGCCAGTCCCCGCAGCACGATCAGGCGGCTGAACGCCGCCAGCGCGAACCCGGCGATCACGTCGGCGATGAAGTGTTGCTTGGTTGTCAGCGTCGACAGCGCCAGCAACGCCGCGAGGACAATCACGGGCCGACCAAGACGGGGATTTTCGTGATGGAGGATCAGCGCCAGCGACGACGTGTGCGCCACATGCAGCGATGGAAATACGTTTCCCGGGGGATCGATTCTCTGTACGAACGCCAGGAACGCAGCGGATAGATCGGCGTAGGGGGGCTTCAGCAACGGTCGCGGGTATTCAGCACCCACCAGGAGATGTCCCAGCAGGCCCACGACCATCACCAAGAAAACACCCCGCAGGGCGCGATCAAAGTGCGCGCGCGTCCCGAACCCGACGATCGCAATGATGAAGATACCGGCGTAGATCGGCAGGTAGAACCAGGACGTTGCGGGCAAAAAGGGGATAGCGTCGTCCAACCGCGTGCGCAGCAACTCGGTCGATCGCGACAGATGCGCCTGTCCGACCAGGAAATAGATCGTTGATTGAATGGCCGCGGCGGCGAGGCCGTGCGTCCACTTGTAGCTCGCGAAGCGCCAGCCAGCCTGTTTCATCGGCGCCAAGTGTATCCACGTCCGGAGACCGCGCGCGAACCGCCGCGGATGCCGCGCGCGGCGACACGTCCAACCATAGACCGGTTCGGCGAATCGACCGGTTCGGCGAATCGCTACCGAAACGCTTCTTGCAGGGCGTTCAGCTTGACGCTGCCGGGGCACAACTTCTCGAACGGGACCCGCGACAACGGCGTGTCGGTCGTCGCGCTCATGGCGTGCATGTCCGCCGCGCCGGTGTCCAGGTACAGCAACCCGGTGGCGACCTCGCCCCTGGCTTGAAACTTCTGCAACTGCTCGTAGACGGACAGACGGTTCGAACAGTCGTATTCGGGGGAGACCTTGCTCAGCCGCACCTCGCTGCCGTCGTGCAGCCTAACGTTGGTGGTTGTGCCTTCGGGGTAGCTGGTCGTGATCTCGGCAGCCTCCGGAACGTAGTCTGCGCGCAGCACCTGCATCAGATGTTTGCGCGTGTGCAGGTAACTCTTGGTCGAACCTTCGTGGTCGTTGAACGTCACGCACGGCGAGATCACGTCGATAATCGCAAATCCCCGGTGCGCCAAGCCCGCCTTCAGCAACGGGATCAGTTGTTCCTTGTCGCCCGAGAAACTGCGCGCGACGAACGTTGCTCCCAGGTTCAAGGCCAGCATGACGGGATCGATGGGGCTCTGCCGGTTGGCCTCGCCGCGTTTGCTCTTGGTTCCCACGTCGGCGGACGCCGAGAACTGCCCCTTGGTCAGGCCGTAAACCCCGTTGTTCTCGATCAGATACAGCATGTTCACGTTGCGGCGGATGGCGTGCGACAGATGCCCCAGCCCAATCGACAGCGAATCGCCATCGCCGGAAATGCCGATGTACGTCAGTTCCTTGTTGGCCGCGCTGGCGCCGGTGGCGATGGGGGGCATCCGGCCGTGGGCCGAATTGAATCCGTGCGCGCCCGCCACGAAATAGGTCGGCGTTTTCGACGAGCAGCCGATGCCGCTTAGCTTCGCGATCATGTGCGGTTCCGTGTCCATCTCGTAGAACGCACGCACGATGGCCGCTGTGATCGAATCGTGACCGCACCCCGCGCACAGGGTCGACATCGATCCTTCGTAATCGCGCAGCGTCAGCCCCAGCTTGTTGGGCCGGGTGGCCGGGTGCATGACAGTGGGTTTTTTGATCGACGCCATGGCTAGGACTCCGTTTGCTTGGTGATCGCGTCGACGACGTGGCGGCTGGACAGCGGGAAACCTCCATAGACCAACACGGATCGCAGCTTGTCCTTGCTGACGCTGGTTTCGACCGTCAACAACGTGCGCAATTGCGCGTCGCGATTTTGCTCGATGATGAAGACGCGATCATGCGTGGACAGAAACTCTTCGACCTCGGCGCCGAACGGAAATGCCCGGATCCGCATGTAATCGGTCTTGATGCCCTGTGCACCGAGGACGTCCACCGCTTCGCGCACGGCCGGATCGCAACCACCCAAGGACACCAAGCCAATGGTCGCGCCCTTGGTCGTGCGGATGATCGCGGGTGGCACCGCCTTGGCGGCCGCCGTGTGTTTCAGCAGCAGGCGATCCATGACCTCCTGATATTCGTCAGGGATCTCCGTGTAATGACCCAGCTTGTTGTGCCCGGAACCGCGGGTGAAGAACGATCCCTTCCGATGCACACCCGGCAACGTTCGCGCCGCGACATGATCATCGTTCTCCGGTGAATACCGGAAGAACTTCTCCATCGCCTCCAGTTCGGCGGCGCCGAGCACCCGCCCGCGGTCTGGCCGGTAGTTGTCGTCCCACTTCAAACGCGGGCAAACCCAGTCGTTCATGCCGATGTCTAGATCCGACAGGATGAAGACCGGCGTTTGAAAGCGCTCCGCCAGGTCGAACGCCTGCACCGCCGAGGTGAAACATTCGTCCGGACTGGAGGGAAACAGCACGATGTGCTTGGTGTCGCCGTGAGAAGCGTACGCGGCCGCCAGAATGTCGCCCTGCTGGGTGCGGGTCGGCATACCCGTCGACGGTCCCGTGCGCTGGACATCTGCGATCACGGCCGGGATCTCGGCATAGTACGCCAGGCCGATCAGCTCGCCCATCAGGGAAATTCCCGGACCCGACGTCGACGTGAAAGATCGCGCGCCATTCCAACCGGCGCCGATCACCATTCCGATGGCGGCCAATTCGTCCTCAGCCTGCAGGATGCAGTAGTTGTTCTTGCCGGTGTCGGGATCCTTCCGGAACTCCTTGCAGAACTGACTGAACGCATCCATTACCGACGTCGATGGCGTGATGGGATACCAGGCGGCGACGGTCGCCCCCGCGTACACGCACCCCAGAGCCAACGCCGTGTTGCCATCGATCAGGATGCGATCGTCGGTGGCGTGCATCTTCTCCAGGCGAATCGGCAACGGGCAATCCAGATGTTCCTTGGCGTAGTCGAAGCCGGCCTTCAGGGCCCGGTGGTTCGATTCCATCAACGCCTTCTTCTTGGCGAACTTCTCTTCCAGCATCTGGTCGACGATGACCGTGTCGATGTCCAACAGTGCCACCAGCGCGCCCAGGTAGGCGATGTTCTTCATCAGGATGCGCTCGCGCGATTCCCGGAAAATCTCGTTGCACATCTTGGCCAGCGGAACACCCAGGAACGTCACGTCCGGGCGCAGCAGCTTGTCGTCCAGCGGCCAGGTCGAATCGTACAGGAGGTATCCGCCCGATCGAACCTCCTTGACGTCGCGGGCGTAGGTTTCCGCGTTCATCGCAATCACAAGGTCGTAGTCCAGCGCGCGCGCGGTGTACCCGTTCTTGTTGACCCGTACTTCGTACCAGGTCGGCAAACCCTGGATGTTGGACGGGAACAAGTTCTTGCCCGAGACAGGAATCCCCATGCGGAAGATCGCCTGCATCAATAGACCGTTGGCGCTTGCCGAACCGGTCCCGTTGACGTTGGCGATCTTCAACGCGAAGTCGTTGGTCCTAACCAGTCTTTCTAGATGCACCGTTTTGCCCCGCGTAAGGAATGACGAGCTCGAATTTTTCCATGTCCCAGGCCGCCGTCGGACATCGTTCGGCGCACAGCCCACAGTGCACGCAGACGTCCTCATCCTTGACCATGACTCTGCCGGTCTGGGGCAGCGGGCCCGACACGAACAACGCTTGGTCCAGGTTCTTCGCCGGCGCCGTCAGGCGCGTCCGTAGTTCAGGCTCATCGACGTTGGGCGCGATGGTCAGGCACTGCAAGGGACAGATATCGATGCAGGCGTCACACTCGATGCACAGCTTGTCCTTGAACGACGTTTCGATGTCGCAGTTCAGGCAACGCTGGACCTCTTTCACGGTCTGCTCGACGTTGAACCCCAGTTCGACCTCAAGGCTCAGTTTGCTGAACCGCTCGCGCAGATCGACGTGTTTCATCTTCGCGCGGTGGGCCGGGTTGTAGTCGTTGCTGTAGCTCCACTCGTAAAGGCCCATCTTCTGCGTGATCAGGTTCATGCCGTTGGGGGGTCTTTCGGCCACCGGAATGCCCTGGCAGTGGTTGTGGATCGAAATCGCCGCCTCGTGCGCGTGGGCAACCGCCCAGATGATGTTCTTTGGTCCCCAGGCCGCGTCCCCGCCGAAGAAGACCCCCGGCACGGTCGACTGAAAGGTCACCTTGTCGACCGCGGGCATCCCCCATTTGTCGAACTCCATGCCCGTATCGCGTTCGATCCACGGAAACGCGTTCTCCTGCCCGATCGCCACGATGACGTCGTCCGCGGGAATGAATACCGTCTCGACCACGGTCGATATCGCCTTGCCTTTGGCGTCCTCGCTCCATTCCAGGCGCTCGAACTCCATACCGGTCAGTTTGCCGTTCTCGACGACGAATCGCTTGGGGGCGTGATTGACGACGATCTCGATCAACTCCTCCTCGGCGTCCTCCAACTCCCAGGGCGATGCCTTGAAGAACTGTCGGGGCCGGCGCGCCATGACCTTGATGTCCTTGCCACCAAGCCGGCGGGAGGTTCGGCAACAGTCCATGGCCGTGTTACCGACACCGATAATCAGGACCCGCTCACCGATGGTCTTGATGTGGTCGAAGGCGACGCTCTCCAACCACTCGATGCCGATGTGGATGCGGTTGCCTGCCTCCTGGCGGCCGGGGATCTCCAGGTCCTTCCCGCGCGGGGCTCCCGTGCCGACGAATACGGCATCGAATTCGCCTTTCAGCAGTCCCTTCAAACTGGAGACCGGGGTGTTGTACCGGATGTCGATCCCCATGTTCAGGATCATGTCGATCTCTTCGTCCAACACCTTGGCCGGCAAGCGGAACGACGGCACGTTGGTGCGCATCAGCCCGCCTGCCCGGGCGCTCTTCTCGAAGATCACGACGTCGTAGCCGAGGGGAGCCAGATCGTTGGCCACCGCCAGCGAAGCCGGTCCGGCACCGATGCAAGCGACGCGTTTGCCGTTCTTCTGCGCGGGCGCCTGGGGCAAGCGATCCGTCACGTCGTCGCGCAGATCGGCCGCGACGCGCTTCAGGCGGCAGATCGCCACCGGCTCACCGTCCACCCGCGTGCGGCGGCAGGCCGGCTCACACGGACGGTCGCAGGTGCGACCCAGGATTCCTGGGAAGACGTTGGACTGCCGGTTCACCAAATACGCATCCGAGAACCGGCCCTGCGCGATCAGCCGGATGTACTCGGGCACGTTGGTATGGGCGGGGCACGCCCACTGACAATCCACGACTTTGTGAAAATAGTCTGGCGTACGCGTATCGGTCGGTTTCACGGGGTGCTCAGGCGACGAAATACACCAAAACGGCAAAAGGCTCTAGTTCCCCCCGGGGGTAGCCGCCGGAGACCGGTCGAAGGGGTAGCCGCCTTCTCTCCAAAACTATATAGTGCGATTAACTATTTGCTACAACGAGCAGGAGGATCAGGCTTGGGGTGCCGGGGCAACCGTGCGTTCATTCGGTTCCGCGGCGTTCCGCCGCGCGACCTCAGGCGGCATTCTCCAGGGCGTTGCCGATCACCTTTCGCGCCGCGGGCAGCCTTATGGTCACGGCGGTTCCCCGTCCGACCTCGCTGGTCACCTCGATCGTACCGTGGTGATCGTCGACGATACGGGCGACGGTGGCCAGTCCCAGACCGGTTCCGCCGCTTTTTGTGGAGAAAAATGGTTCGAAAATGCGGTCCAGATCGCTCTTGGGAATTCCCGAGCCGGTATCCGCGACCGTCAGTATCGCCAGGGGACGCCAGCGTCCGGCATCCGTGGATTCCAGCTCGTGCGTCACGGAAACCGTGATGGTTCCCCCCTCGGGCATCGCCTCGGCGGCATTACGCAGCAGGTTCCAGATGATTTGACGCAATTGCCCGCCGGCCGCTTCGACCGCGATTTCGGCTTCCGCCTGCAGCGCCACCTGAATCGGTTGCCGCGCGTCGCGCCGCTCGCGCTCGAAGGCCCCGACGATTTCGCTCACTTCGTCGGCCAGGGTTACCCGCCGCGGATCCTCGGTCCGTGGACGGGCGTAGTCGAGCAAGCTGGTCACCAGTGCATTCAGTCGATCGACCTCGCGAACCGCGATGTCCATTAACTGTCGGCTTTCAGGATCGGTTCCCGGCTGATCACGCAGGATTTCGATCGAGCCCGATATGCTGGCCAGCGGGTTTCGAATCTCGTGAGCGATCGCGGCCGACAGCCTGCCGATGCTGGCCAGACGCTCGGCGCGGGCCACGGCGATCTCCATTCGTTTCAGTTCGGTCAAATCCTGAAAATGGATCACCCGACCGATCAGATGCCCCGTGTGATCCGACAGCGGCGCGGCCGACACGCCCAGGTGCCTCAGAAGGCCGTCAGGACGCGTGGCGCATAGCTCGGCGCGGCGCACGGTGCCGGCGGGACCCGCATCGGCCAACACGCGAGGCAAATCGGGAAGTAGGTCGGCCAGTGGGACGCCCGGCACACCCAACGAGGTGGCGCCCAGGATCTCGCACGCCACCTCGTTCGCGCTGGTCACCCGTCCCGCCAGATCCAAGGTAACCAGACCCGAGGTCAGACAGCGGATCGTGTTTTCGTGCAGGCGCGCCAGATCACCGGCATAGGCTTCGTGGCGGGTCAGGCGTTCGTCCGCTTGACGATTCTTGGCTGCCAACCTGGCGGCCAGAAAACCGACCGCGATCAACCCCGCGACGTTCAGTGCCAGCTTGCCGGCCAATTCAACGCGCGTGATCTGCCACGGAGCGACCACTTGGCCGGGAATCAATGGCAAAAGGCGCGCCCACCCCAGGACGCACACGCCAGCCATCAGCACGATGCCAGCCATCGCCACCGCTGCCGCTCCGCGCTGCCGCGCCAACAGAGCCATGGCAACCACGTCGACGAGATACAGAAAACAAAATCCACTTTGCGCGCCCCCCGTGGCGTGCACCAGCACCGTGGTCAACAGCAGATCGATGCCGATCTGCCAATACGCGAACCGGATCGGATCACGTACGCGGGGGAACGCCAAGCCATAGGCCAGGCTGCACAGATAGGTTAGGGCGCACAACCCAAACCCAAACCGCGAAAAGGGGCTCGCGAGACTTTCCAACGTTCCCCGAGACAAATCCGCCGCTACGACGACCACCAGCAGCAGCGTGACCAGGCCAACCCGAAACAGCATCAGCACCTTCACGGTGCCCAGAAGGTCCGCGCGCGATCGGGGACTCTCGGTGGGGGAATGTGACAGTTGCATCACGCCGACTTCATGTTGCCCGCCATCTCGAAGATGGGCAGATACATCGCGACCACCATGCCGCCGATCACCGCGCCCAGGAAAACCATCATGATCGGCTCGATCAGGCTGGTCATCGACGCGACCGCGACGTCGACTTCTTCCTCGTAGAAATCCGCGATCTTGGACAACATCGCGTCCAGTGCCCCGGTCTGCTCGCCGACGCCAATCATCTGGACCACCATCGGAGGCATCAAGGCCGTTTCCATCAGCGGCGTAGCCATGTCCTTGCCCTCCGAGATTTGGGCCCGCGCGTACATGATGCCGTTCTGGACGACGACGTTGCCCGCGGTCTTGCCGCAGATCTGCAACGCGTCCAGGATGGGAACTCCTGACGCCAACAGCGTCCCCATCGTGCGCGTGAACCGCGCGACGACCACTTTGCGCAGAACCGCGCCCAGTACAGGAACCTTCAGCAGCATGCCGTCGAAGGCCAGTCGTCCCTTGGTGGTGCCCAGAATCATCTTCATCGCCACGGCACCGACAATCAGAAACACGATGATGTATGGCAGGTAGTGCGCGAGCGCGTGCGAGATCTGGATGACCACGCGGGTCGGCGCGGGAAGCTTTCCGCCGCCGAAATCCTTGAACATCTTTTCGAATACCGGGATGACCTTGGTCAGCAGGATGGTCACCACCAACGCCGCGATGCCGATGATCGAGATGGGGTAGACCATCGCGCCCTTCACGCGGCGCTTCAGCTTCATGGCCTTTTCCATGTAGATCGACAACCGCTGGAGGATGCCGTCCAGGATGCCGCCGGCCTCACCAGCGGCGACCAGGTTCACGAACAGGTCGTCGAAGATCTTGGGATGCTTCGCCAACGCATCCGACAACGTCAGGCCTCCCTCGACCGAGACCTTGACGCTGCCCAGGACCTTTCCGAAGCGTTTGTTTTCGGACTGCGCCGACAGGATCTCCAGGCATTGGACGATGGGAAGACCCGCGTCGATCATGGTCGCGAACATGCGCGTGAAGATCACGACGTCGGTGGTCTTGACGCCCGTGCCGAACGGCAAGGTCAGCTCGCGTGGTTGCTTGTGGACGTTGACGGGGACCAGCAGTTGCTGCTTCAGCCGCTCCTCGACGGCCGCGACGTCCTCGGCCTCCATCATGCCCTTCTTGACCTCGCCGCTGCGGGCGCGCGCTTCCCACATGAAGGCGGTCATCAGCGAGAATCCTTGCCGCGGCTCGACGTTCCGCCGTTCGCGGCGGACACCGCCAACGATGAAATGATCTGTTGCAGCTCGTTCGGGTCCGAACTGGCGCCGATCGCCTCCTCCAGCGTGATCGTTCGCGCGGCGTGAAGCTGCGCCAGGCCTTGGTTCAAGGTCTGCATCCCGGTGGTGCCCTGACCGATCTGCATCTGCGAGTAGATTTGGTGCATCTTGTCCTCGCGGATCAGGTTCCGAATGGCGGCGTTGGGAATCATGATCTCAAGAGCCGCCACCCGCCCCGATCCCGACGCGCGCGGCAGCAACGTCTGGCAAACGACACCCTCCAATACGAAGGAAAGCTGTGCCCGAATCTGAGACTGCTGGTGCGGTGGGAAGACATCGATGACGCGGTTGATGGTCTGAACCGCCGAATTGGTGTGCAGGGTCGCGAAACAAAGGTGACCGGTTTCCGCGGTGGTCAGGGCCGCTTCGATGGTTTCGATGTCACGCATCTCGCCCACCAGCACCACGTCCGGATCCTGGCGCAGCACGGATTTCAGGGCCTTCTTGAACGACTTCGTATCGCTGCCGACCTCGCGTTGATTCACCACGCAGCTTTTGTGTTGGTGGATGAACTCGATGGGATCCTCCATCGTAACGATGTGTTCGTGGCGCTCGGTGTTGATCTTGTCGATCATCGCCGCCAGCGTCGTCGACTTTCCGGATCCCGTCGGTCCCGTGATCAGCACCAGACCCCGCGGTTTGTTGCACAGATCCTCCAGTACCGGCGGCAGGTTCAAATCGGAGAACGACCGGATTTTGAACGGGATCGTACGAAACACACCGGCAACCGCCCCCTTCTGCATGAACACGTTCGCGCGAAATCGCGCCAGGTTCTTCACGCCGAACGACAGGTCCAGCTCCTGTTCTTCCTCGAAATGTGCCTTTTGTTCGTCGGTCAGAACCGAATAACACAGCTGCTTGGTGTCGATCGGGCCAAGCGGCGGAACGCGAAACGGCACCAGATCACCGTCGATGCGAAGCTGCGGCGCTGAACCGGACGTGACATGCAGATCGGATGCACCCTTGTCGACCATCGTCTTTAAGAGTTGGTGCAGCGTAACCGACTGGGGGGGACTTGCGACCGCCATGTGTTCCTAATCCGCCGCCGTGATACGCGCGACCTCGTCCACTGAACTCGTACCCTGGCAAATCTTCGTGATGCCCGACATGCGCAGCGTGCGCATCCCGCGGCGGATCGCCTCGGCCTTCAGCTCGGCGGCGGACGCGCCTTGCAGAATCAATTCCTTCAGCGGATCGCTCATCGTCATGACCTCGTACATCGCGATGCGACCCTTGTAGCCGGTACCGTTGCAGACGCCGCAGCCCACCCCGCGCATGCACGTCGCGGTCTCGATTTCCTCGTCCTTGGTGCCCAGCGTCCGCAGTTCGTCCTTCGGTGTCGGGATGGGTTGCTTGCACGCGGCGCAGATCTTTCGCAGCAGACGCTGCGCCTCGACCAGATTCACTGATGCTGTAACCAAGAACGGCTCGACGCCCATGTTCAAAAGGCGCGTTATCGTCGACGCCGCGTCGTTCGTATGCAGGGTCGACAGGACCATGTGTCCGGTCAACGCGGCCTTGACGGCGATTTCGGCGGTTTCGAAATCGCGGATTTCGCCGATCATGATCGTGTCCGGGTCCTGGCGCAGGAAGGACCGCAACGCCGCCGCGAACGAGAGCCCGATGTCGTCGCGCACCTGCACTTGGTTGATTCCGCTCAGATTGAATTCCACCGGGTCCTCGGCGGTGCTGATGTTGTCCGAGATCTGATTCAGCTCCTGCAGCGCGGAGTACAGCGTGGTGGTCTTTCCCGATCCCGTCGGTCCGGTGACCAGCACCATGCCGTACGGCGCGTCGATCGCCCGCTTGAACTCGGCCAACTGCGCGGGCTCCAGACCCAGCTTGGTCATGTCCAGTTGCAGGTTGCCCTTGTCCAGGAGCCGCAGGACGATCTTCTCGCCGAACAGGGTGGGCAGCACCGACACGCGGAAGTCCATCTCCTTGCCGCGGCCCATTTTCAGTTTGATCCGTCCGTCCTGGGGCAATCGCCGCTCGGCAATGTCCAGGTGGGCCATGATCTTGATTCGACTGGTCAGAGCCGCTTTCAACTTCAACGGCGGCGTCATCTCTTCCTGCAATACGCCGTCGACGCGGTACCGCACGCGATAGCTCTTCTCGTAGGGCTCGATGTGAATGTCGCTGGCGCCTTTCTTGGCGGCATTCAGCAGGATGACATTGCACAGCTTGACCACCGGCGCGTCCTCGGACGCCCGTTCGAGATCCAGTGTGTTGTCGTCTCCCTCGTCTTCCTTGGCGAACTCGACGTCTTCGTCCAGCTCGCCCATGACCTCATCCAGGTTGAAGCTGGCCAGCTCCTCCTTCGGCTCGTAGTACCTGAGCAGCGCTTCGGAGATCGCCGCCTCGGATGTCACGACGACGTCGATGTTGTAGTTGGTCAGAAACTTCAGATCATCCAGCGCCACCACGTTCGAGGGGTCGCTGGTCGCGACGATCAGCGCATTGCCGGACCTACTCATGGGGATGACCCGGTGTTTGCGCGCGACGTCCCGTGGGATGTGCGCAATGACCTCGGGTTCAATATCGAATTCGGCCAGGTTCACTGCCGGCACGCCGTACTGGCGTGAGAGGAAGTGCGTCAGGTCCTCCTCGGACAGGGCTCCGTTTTGGACCAATAGCAGGCCCAGGCGCTCACCGGATTTACGGCTTGCGTCCTGTGCTTTCTGGAGCTGCTCGGTGGAGATAAGCTGCTCCCGGACGAGAAGCTCGCCGAGCCTACTCATGACACCCGATTACTCGGGCTATCCGGTCCAGATCTTTAGACTAATCGGCGAACGGATCGTGCCAGGTCGTCTTGGGCTTGGATTTCACGACCGGCTTTGGCGCGGCGTTGTTCGCCATCGGCTTGGACGCGGTGCCGCCCGCGGTGGCTGCCGGTTTGGCAGCGACGGGCTTCGCCGCAGGTGTCTTTGGAAACAGCGCCGTTGCGTCGGCGACCGTCGGAGCGGGTGCCACGGCAGGGCGCCGCGGTCTCGCAATGACAGCAGGTCGGCGCACCGGCTTCGGGGCAGCGGCAAGCGGTTCCGCGGATTCCGGGGACGCCGCCAGCGGTGCCACGATTGCCGCGGGAGGGCCGCCACTTGGAATCGGCGCTCCCGGGTTCGCAGCCCCCGGCATCGCCACCGTTGTTCCTGCGGTGGTTGTTCCTGCCGTCGTTGTTCCTGCCGTCGTGGGTGGAATGTTCGCCCCCGCGGTGGGGATCGCGGCGGTGCGTGCCGACGCTGGTACCGTTCCGGCGGTTGCAGCGCGACCGGTCAGTCCGGGCTCGCCACGGCTCTGCCCTTTCCAGACCAGCATTCCGACGAACAGGCCACCGGCGAATGTGACCGCGACTAGTCCCGCCAGGCTGACGGTCGCCAGTTTAACGTGAGCGGTCAAAATCGCCGGGAGGGGCGAGGCTACGGGCCTCACCTGCTCGGTGATGCGGGCATTGCGACGCGCTGAAACCCGTCCCGCGTCCGGCGCGCCAGTATTCCTGGCGGAGGTCGATCGGGATGTGTCAATGGACATTGGCGCCGACGTCGCGGCGGGGGACAACTCGATACCAGGCGCGGCGACGGGACTCATCGTTCCGGGTGGAAGGGTCAGGCGACCCAGCGCGGGGGCCGGAAGCGCGGGCACTGGAAGACCCGGGATGGGTGTCGGCAAGCGCACACGGCCCGAAGGTGGCGGGGCCAAACCAGAGGGTGGCGTCGCGGCCCTTGGAGGCAATCCCGGAGGAGGACCAACCTGAATCGGTGCTGGTGCCAAGAATAGCCCCGGGAGCGGAGGAAGGCCCCCGGCGCGAGGACCGGATTTCGCATCCTTCACAATGCTGGTGGAGCCCGGCGCGGAGGCAGGCAGCACCACCGCGTCACCCTCGGACCCGTCCGGCGATTCGTCCGAGCTTGCCACGCGGACCTCGACATCGTGCTCGTCGACCACCGAGATCGAACCCGGGGTCAGCGAGGTCGGACTGTCGTCCGGATCCTCGAACTCAGCCTCGATGCGTTCGGTCGCACCCTTCGCACCCTTGCTCTGACTGGGCGCCCGTGCCGTCGCCGCCGCTGGGCTGGGCATACCGGGTAGGCGCCCTCGTGCGCGGTCCCGGTATTCGTTGGCCTGCACGTTTAGCGCTTGGGCCACGTCGTCCAGCAGACTAGTGACTTCGGGTGTCTCCTCTGACGAAAGCAATGCCGCGGGCCGGGGAGCAACGGTGGGCGCCGCCTGCCGGTTCGCGCCACCAGCCTCGATCAAGTCGTCAAGGTGCATCGCGGCGTCCCCATCCTCATGGGCCGCCGTTTCGGTACTGCCTTTCGATTCATCTTTGTCACGCTTGTCACCCTTGTCCTCGGCCGCTGCTCGAATTCCCGCCAGGTTCAGCCCTTCAATGCCTATCCCCATCAGTGTCTTAGACCCGAGCAGCTTGGAGGTCGCCGGCTCCGGGGGCCTCGCGCCCGCTTGGAGAAGGATGGCTTCGAGCGAGTCGTCATAGGACTCCCCTACGGGCCTGGATGTTTCCAGTTCGTCCGCGGAATCACTGTCCGAATCCCCGGGGGAGCGCGCTGAAACGTCTGTTCGAGACGCTCCCAGATTCACCGAAGCCGGTCTTGGGGTCATGGCCACTTGCTTCCTCCGGACTTCCTCGTTGCGGCGAGAGAGTCTAGTCGATTACCCGGCGATTGGGCACACCTGACGTTTGCCCTTCCCAGTTCCGGAAGTCAAGCGCGTCTACAAAGGATTCCCAGTAGTTGGAAGCATCGGGCCACGGCGGCTTCCTAGCAGCTCCTCGAAGCCGTCGAGGGCACCGCCTGGCGCCCTGGCGATGGCATCAAGATGGTTTCCAGGCAGCCACGTCGATTGACAGGTTGTGGGGGGCTGCCTATGGTGCGCCGGCCTTGCCTCGGTCTTTTTCGCGCGATCAGTCCGGCCCCCGCCGTCCTCCGTCGGGTGCACCGCGCGGGTCCGTGGCTGGACGCGCCTCCGCCCCTCAACAACGTGCTTCGGGCATGAGCCACCGCGTGGGACTGTATCGGTTGCCCCCGGACGTCGGCGTTCGGATACGAACGGGTCACCCATGGGTTTTTCGGGAGGCGTTGGGAAGTCGCGAGGTGGCGGAACCGACTGGAACCGTGGTCGAACTGTTCTCGGGCAACCGCGAATTCGTGGCGCGAGGTTTTGTTGATCGGGACCATCCGGTGGCGATTCGCGTGCTCAGTCGCGATCCCTCGGAGCGGGTTGTTCCAGGCGCTGGAGCCATTGCGCGGCGGTTCATGCGCGCCGTTCAACTCCGCTGGATCTTGTTGGGACAGTCGCGCGGCGATGCCATGCGGTTGTTCGCGGGGGACAGCGAGGGTCTGCCGGGCGTGAACGTCGATCGTCACGGTGACTTCGTTGTGGTCCAGTGGCTTTCGGCTGGCGCGTTGCCCTGGCGGGACGAGTTGCTGGACGCCATCGACGAGACGGTCAAGCCGCGGGGCATCTACGAGCAGCGGCGCCTGCGGCCGCTTGGGGGGCAGTCCGTGCCCGAGCCCGCCGTGCGGGCAAGAGGCGAGGAGGCTCCGCTGGAGTTGGTTGTCGAGGAGGCGGGGTGCCGGTTCGGCGTCGACGTCACGGCGCCTTTGGGTGTTGGGTTGTTTCCAGACCTGCGCCTTGGGCGGGCGGCGGTCGCGGCAAAGGCCGCGAATCGACGGGTTTTGAACCTATTTTCCTACACAGGGGCTTTTTCCGTCCATGCGGTGAAGGCCGGCGCGGCTGAGGTGGTGGCGGTGGATCTTTCCGCGAAGGTCCATGCCCGCGCCCGGCGCAACCTTGAGCTATCGGGCCTTGATCCGGGCAAGATGGAAACGGTCACAGGCGATACGTTGAAGACCGTCGAAAGGTTCATCGAACGTGGACGGCGTTTCGACTTGGTCGTTTGCGATCCGCCTTCGTTTTCTCAGGGCCCTGCGGGCAGTTTCTCCGTCAACAAGGATCTGGCAAGGCTGGCCTCGGCCGCCACCGGAGTTTTGGAAGCAGGAGGTCTGCTTGCGTTCGCCACCAACTCTACAAAGGTGAGCGCTCTCGATCTCGACCGTGCCCTCGCGGAGGGAGCGACCGCGCGTCAAGCCGAGTTGCGCATCGTCGAGCGGGTCGGGCTGCCCCCCGATTTCCCCGTCTCGCCAGGCTTTCCCGAAGGCAACTACCTGAAGTTCGCGATTGCGCTGAAGGTCTGAACCGGCGTTTCCTTTCGCTCAAAAGGGACCGTCGCGGTTGAATTGCCGATCACCTACCCCTAAGCTTCAGACATAGCCTGTCGCGTGTCTCTCTGTGGGAGGAGGGGTACAAGGAAGCTGGTCATGCCGCCGATTACCGTAAACTGGAGCGATCTTGAGATTGCGTTCGAGCGCAACTCGCCTGACCAGGAGAGCTTCCTGGATCTGGAGAATGGCGATTTACTCGCGATCATCGACGGCGAACCCGATGCGGCGGCCCGTCGAGCCAAAGTCGCGGCGAACTCAAGCGCGTACCTGCGGGTTGATCCGGCATCGTCGCGGGAACAGTACCGATGGATGGAGCGTTTTGTCTCATCCGTGGCTGATCCACCCCTACGCGATCGGCTGTTGATATCGATCGACGGCAAGGGGGCCTTCCGTCGCTTCAAGGATGTCTTGCTGGCGTTTCCGGCCGAGCGGGAGCGTTGGTTTGTGTATCGGTCCGAAGTCCTCCATTTTCATATTCAGACGTGGGTTGAACACACGAAGATCGATGTGGCGAATCCCGCTCCCTGGGGCCGGGTCGAACAGCCGGAAGAACCCGTGGAGGTTCCGCGCGCTCTGCCTTCGGGCGAGGCTCCCGGCGAGATCCTTCGTCGGCAGGCCCGCGACCTGCTGGACGAGATTCCCGCGGCCGAATTGCCGTCAGCTTTGGCGTTCCTCGAATTCTTGCGCGCGCGAGGCGCCAGCGCGCTGCTGCATCCGACAAGCGAATCTCGCCCGGTTACCGTCGATGTCGATGATCTGGCCGACGACGATATGTCGGACGAGCCGGCCATCGGTGTCCGTTGACCCGTCGTCGACCAGTTCTCTGATCAGTTCTTTCCGACGGCGTGCTGAGCGATCGTTGCCAGGGGCTTTGTCACCTCAGCCGCGGCGGTGGGGGTTGGAGGTACCCAAATCCAACCGTCGCCGAGCAGCGTATGTGTCGCACTGGCGCTTTCCATCCATCCATCACGGGCCCACAGAAATCCGGTGAACGCGCAGATGACGGCATCGAAAAGGTGATCACTCTGGACACAAGCCTCCCGCCACACGCCGGGACCGAACCGAAGGTCGGGCGACAGGGAGTCCAGGACGCGGGCCCGCGCTTCATGCTCGTGCATGTGTTTACGGTAGGGGCGCGTGAATCCCAGCGCGGTCAGTGTGGCCTTGGGCGAAACTTCGATCAGGTTTTCGTTCAACCGAAAGCGGTCGGCGACAGCCCGGCGAAGATGTGCCGCTCGCGCGGCCAATGGCCCAGTGCCTTGTCCCAGCGCTTCCCTTGGTGCCAGTCCGCGCTCGTAAAGGAGGTGGACCTCGGTTGCGCGCTGCGTGTAAGGAGTGACGTAGGGTTTGCCCCTCCGGCTATCGCGATCGGAGTTCGCCCCGCCGGCCCCAGCGATTCGGCGCATTTCGACGACGGCTGGATCGATGCAACTGTCCTGCCCGGGACAAACGGGCACCTGACAGCGGATGCACGGCGGCATCGTCAGTGGGGCATCCACGGCGATCAGAGTACCGTCACCAAATCTGCCCAAGAGATCCAGCAGGGTTCCGTCATACAGAGGCAATGAACCGGAACGCGGCGCGATGTCCACGACCGTCGCTCCTTCGCGGGGATCCACACGCAACGTCGCGACGGCGGTCGTTTTACCCTTGCCGCCACCGAGATCGACGCCGAGGATGTGGAGGAAACTGCGCTTCTTCACGGTCGGTTCAGCCTGCGGGAAACGGGCTGACCCGTCAACATCAGGACGCAGAACATCAAGGCACAAATCAAAGGCACGGATCGATCGACAGCACAAGCCGATCGGAGGCGCACAGCGAATCAATCTGCTCCGTTGTCGGTGGCGTTGCCGAATGGTTCACGCCATGTTCCACAACCCATCCTTTGACTTGATGGAACACGACCCTATAATTCGGAAGTTCAGACCAACGCTTGGACCGGATCGTTCCGGCCGGGACGAAGGTGGAAAATGCGACGCTCGCTCTTCAAGTCGAAGATTCACCGTGCGACGGTGACAGACGCCGACCTCGATTACGAGGGGTCGGTGACGATCGACCAGAACCTGATGCGAGCCGCCGGTATCCTGCAGTACGAGCACGTTCACATCTGGAACGTCACGAATGGCAGCCGGCTTGAGACCTACGCGTTGGCGGGTGATTCGGGATCGGGCGTGGTGTGCGTCAACGGCGCGGCGGCCCGACACGCGCAACGCGGCGACAAGGTCATTATCGCCACCTTCGCGGATGTCGACGACGCCGAGGCCAAGAATTGGGTACCCGTGGTGGTCCGGGTCGACGCGCGGAACCAAATCGTGGAGGGGCCGGCGGAAGAGATAGCGGGTCCACAGCGGGCGACACACCTCAAGACTGTCTGAGGCGGATCTGGCTTCCTCGCGCGTTGATATGTTGCTGGGGTTCATCCAGCAGAAGCCGACGGACCCATTTCCGCGCTACGGCCTAGCGATGGAATACAAGAACGCGGGACGGCTGGATGATGCGCGCAAGACGTTCGATGACTTGATGGCGGTCAGCCCCGACTACACCGCGACTTACCTTCATGCCGGCAATGTGTTCGTCGCGCTCGGTGAGATCGAGCAAGCCCGCCTGGTCTACCAGCGCGGGATTGCGGCCTGCACGCGATGTGGTGACACCCACGCACGGGGTGAGATCGAGGGCGCCCTTGCCGGTCTTCCCGTCTGAACGCTGTTAGCCGCCGGTCGCGGCGTCATCGGCGTCGGGGACGGAAGCGGTGGAGTCCGTCGGTACGTCCGTACCACCTGCGTCGGTCGCTCCACCATCGGACGCTCCCACATCCAGAAGCGTGTCAGCGGCCCTATCTCCGGTTCCGGTGTCGCTGGTTCCCGACTGATCGGCACCGCCGTCCCACGTCATTGCGTCGCCTGACGCCGAGGTGTCCGCTCCGGAGTCGCCGCCGCTGTCGGTTGGGGGCGAAGCATCGGCGCCAGCGTCAGCCTCAGGCTGGGACGCGACCCCCAGGACCAGCACCGACGTGGCCAGGTGTTTTCCCGGAGAGACGGCTATCGATGGGCTGGTCCCCTTGCCGACGGGGACCAGGTTGGCGTCGAAGATCGTGACCTGGAACTGCAATGTTCCGGTTGGTACGCCGCTGGTCCATTGAAAGGTGCCGATGTCGTATTTGACCCGGTTCTCGGGGCACCGGAGGTTGATGGTGGCGCTCGATTCGGCTCCCAGAACCTGCAATTCACAGGTGGTGACTTTGTACAGTTGGTTGGCCGTAACGGTTTGTCGATCGATCGAGACGTAGACGTCGATATAGGTATACGTCGCTGACTTTGAACAGCCTGCGGTGACCAACGTCAGAAACAGCGCGATCAAACCGCGCACGGGCAGGTTCCAAGAGCAGTTCGGGGAACGAAGGTGGTTCATGATCAGCGTCCCGCGCCGAAACAGCCAAGCGACACGACAACGTCCGGTGGACAGGGGGCCAGGGACGAGTCGGTGCCCGAGGCTGCGTAAACCGCAAGGCTCACCGCGCCCACGACCAGCGCTCCTGTGGCGGCCCAGAAGATCCAGTGCTTCCAGAGCGGACGCTCGTCCATGTCATCGACGGCCGCCATGCGAGGTCGGGACAGGCGGTCGGAATCGGAGTCTTGGGCCGACGGTCCATCGTCTTGAAGCTGTAGTTGAGGGGGCGGCGATTGGGCCGGTGCTTCGATGGTCGCTTGATCGGCCGGGACCTTGTCGGTGCCATTGGCGACAGGTTGATCGGCGGCGGGTCTGTCGGTATCGACCGCGTTGGCGATTCGCAGTCCGATGGCAAAGACCAACACGGCTGAAACCACCGCCACCTGGCACCGGAACACGTACCCGTTAAGCGAATTCACGCGTTTATTGTAAACGCGTCACGGGGGTCCGTGAAAGTTTATCCTTGGTCGGCTCCGGGCGGCCGTCGCCTCCAGGCGGAGCGGCCTTGTTCGGGTGGCGTTGCGGGCCAGGCCTTTGGGCCTCTTGTGATCCTTGCGGGATCCTCGTTGATCGTCGTTCTTGGGTCTCGCCGTCGGCTTGGCGAGGCGTTAACATGCGACCGCTCCCGCCGGAGTGGCGAAATGGTATACGCAGCGGACTCAAAATCCTAAAAGGCCGTGATCACTCCTGATAGCGCCACGGTATCACTGCAGCTAAAACGTGACGTATTTCAAGTGATTTGCGTGCACTTTTCGCGGCAGTCTGTTCCTTCTGGTCGCTCGGGGTTGATCAGGAATGACGCGCTATAAGCTACACTCAAGCTACAATTCGAAAGTGCGCTCCGAGGTCACTCAAGAAGGCGGACTCAGAGTCCACTACCACCACCCCGTTCCTCCTCCGCGTGTAAGCAAGGGAATTTCGTCTTCCATCTGCTGGGCGCGCGGATGGAAATTGGACGCCTGATTCCTGCGCATCTACCCGGCGGCGTACCTCATTCGCCCTCGAACCGACGTAGGCGAAACCTTGAGCGGGAGACGGGAGTCGAACCCGCGACGTCCACCTTGGCAAGGCTTCACCGCCTCCGGACCTGGTCCAGGTAGGGGGTCTCGGGTAGCCCACCGGCGGCGGGGAAGTGGTCGTCATCGAAGAAGGCCCCGGGATCAGCAACCGGGAGCTGGCCGGAATCCCGGACGGGCTTGATGGCGATCCGGTACTGGACCAAACCCCGATTCCAGGGCAACCGCTCCACGCCCTCCAGCCCCTCAGCCGTGAACTCGGGCCGCCACTTGCCCTTGTTGTTGTCGAGATCCGTCACGATCTCCGCGATCACCGGCTGCACGGATTGAACGTAGTCATCCGTCGTCGCCTTCACGGCCTTCTCGATTTCCGCCACATAGGAAGCCGTCGCCGTCTTGACGGCCACCACCGTCGGCTGGCCGGCCAGCTTCTGTTGCAGCTCGCCGAACAACCCGCGCACGTGGCCGGCCAGTCTCGCGGAGAGCGCCGAGACGTCGGCCTTGTACTGGAGATATCGCGTGTGCGGTTCGCCGGGGCCCTTGTACGGCAGGTCCAGCTTCTTGCTGAAGATCTTGCACGTCTCGTTCGACAGAGCCCGGCCATCCGCCGGATCGGAGGACAGCTTGTGGAGCCGGAAGGGTGTCTTCAGAGGGCCGGTCCGTAATCGAAACAAACGGGGTGCTGTTCGTGTAGAGGGTGGAGCGAGGGTGGGGATCGGGGGCGAACGGCGCTTGGGGGTGGACCATCCCCGGGCCCATCCCCAACGTGGCAAGACGTGAATTGGGGATGGCGAGGACGATTTCGGCGGTGAGGGCAGACGGGTGCCTTTCCGACGGTGAGCGGATTGTTTCGGGGGGGCGTGGAGATCTGCCGGGTTTGGAGTCGGCCTACGCCTCGGCCGCGTCTGGTGGTACCCCGTAGCGGCGGCGAAGGACGGTGCTCTGCCAGTACGGTGGGCCGCGCGCGGGGGCCACCGGGGGCGCGTCGGTGGGCAAGCCCAGGTGGCGTAAGTACCGGGCGATGTTTTCGGGGTCCTTCACCAGGGCCACAAGTCTCATTTTTCCTCCGCACCGGCCGCAGGTCTCAACGTCGATTTTGAGGCACCGGCGCATCAGCTCGTGCCACGGGCGATACCTGCAACGATGCGTCGGCGGTTTCGCGGACTCGTCATCTTTCGGTGGCAGCGAGTGGCAGCCCGGCTCGGTGATGTCGGTGGTCGCGCCGATCGCGGCGGGCGGCGGTGGCGGCACGATGTGCGGCCTCAAGTTGCTATGCGGGGCGAGAACACCACCGTAACGAACACTGTGGAAGCGCGGCGGGTGCACCGAGGCTGCGAGCCGCGAGATGAGGGCCAGCGGATCCATCTCGACCGAGACGGTGCCATCCCTGAAGGGACGTTTCAGTTTCACCGCGACCAGGCCGTCGGTCGTCAGCGTGACGTGTTCCTGGGCGATGGGCGGTCGCAACACGTAGTTGAACAACTTTTCCCTGCCAAGATCGTCCTCGGCCCCGGCGCGCGTGGCGGCGTGAAGGGAGAATCCTGCATCCTCGACGCACAAGGGGCGGACGATCGTGGGACCAGACCCGACGGGTAGAGCGATCTTCAGCGGTTTTCGGCGCAGCTCGGGCCCCGCCGGCGGCAATCCCGAAACCGCGGCCGCGGCCAGTTGCGCCAGCGCTGGATCACGCTCGGCGAGATCGTCAGGAAGCAACAATGGTGTCCGCGTCGACGACGCGACGGCGGACGAGAAATCGCATCACGCGGGTGCGGATGACCTGCAGCAGATCCGCGACGGCTGTGTCCGAGATGCGGGGCAAGGCGTGGAAGACGGGCTTGCGATCGCCGCCGCCGCCGTCGCCGCCGTCGCCGCCGCTGCCGTCGGAGCCAGCCACGAAGACTCCATCCAAAAACACGGAATGCAGATGAGGGTTCAACTTCAAGTCGGCGCTTGTCCTCTGCACGACGGTCACGGCTCCGCCGCGACCCCCGAAGGCTCCCTCGATCTCCATGCGGCGCCGGTACCAACCCAAAACCGAGTCGACGAAGATGCGCGAGACCGCCCCCAGGAGGGGGCCGTCGTACGCCAACCTCGCGCGCAGAGCATGGGGCACGGTCAAAACAAACTGACGGAGGCCGACACGAGGAACGACGTGCTCCAGCAGATTCAGCGTCGTTGCGCCCATTCGTCTGCCCATACACGATGGGCAAAACGACCTCGATTTGCAGCTGAACGCGACAAGCCTCCGCTCGGGACAGTCTCGGCAAGCGATGAGAGCAAAGCCTCGTTATAAGAGCCCGCAGTCGACGTACCCTTCCAGTTCGGCGCGCACAAACCTGGGCAGCGGCGCGCCCGCGAATCCCTCTTCAGCCGCGGCGTAAAGCGTCCGCAGATTCTCGCGCACCACCCGGTGCAACGTGCCCTCCTCGGGCCGACGCCGCTCGTAGGTGGGTGGCTTCCCCCCCGGCCAGATCGAAGCCGGCGGACTGACAAGCGGGATCGGAAGACTGGCGGACACCAGTCACGGGTTTCGACCAACCGGGCGCCAGAGTTTCCGGCCGTCCGGCTACCGGACACGGCACCGCGAACACGATGCGGTGCGCGCCCTCGCCCAAGACCCACCGCATGCCCCGCGTGTCGGGCCGCCAGGCTCGCGCTGCAACGATTGATGGACGTCGATCGCGGGGGAGCCGCCACCCGTGTCGGAGACGCCCGAACATCGGACAGGGGCCATCGTGTTAGACGACGAGCTGGATCGGTTCAAACGGATCAATCTGCCTGGGTATGCGGCGGATCGCGGGTACTGCCTCGTCGGCCGGGAACCGACTCGCGGCGGGGGCTGGAGAGGTTCGACGCGTTCGAGCCTGCTCATGCGTCACCCCACCACCGACGACAAGATCGTTCTTCGGCTCGACGACGACGGGCACTGGACATACTTCAGCGTCAGGGACGGAAAGGACAACGGTACGATCATCGACTTTCTCCAGCGCCGAGGGTGCTTCACCCTCGGTGCTGTTCGCCAGGAGCTCCGCGTCTGGTCGGGTCAGGAGCGTCCCGCCAGTCCGCTGAGCCAGCTCCGCTTCTCCGTTGGTGTTCAGCGCCGCGATCGAGCGGGCGTTCGTGAGGCCTTCGCCCGGGCGCAAATCGCGTCGAACAGCCTCTATCTCAACTCGCGGGGCATCCGACCGGAGACGCTCAGCTCCGAGCGCTTTCGCGGGACCTGGCGCGTCGATGAACGTGGGAACCTTCTATTCCCTCACCGCGACGGTCCGGGACTGGACGGTGTCTGTGGCTTCGAGAAGAAGAACCGTCGCTTCACCGGATTCGCGAGCGGCGGGACCAAGACCATCTGGGTGAGTAATGCGCGCCGCGAGGACAAGAGTCTCGTGTTCGTCGAAGCGGTGATCGATGCCTTCAGCCATCACCAGCTTCATAGGGACGAGCACGCTTGCTTTGCGAGCACAGGCGGTTCCTTCGGCGAGCCCCAGGCGCGTTTCATCGCTCGCGCGATCGCCAAGCTGGGCTCAGCCGCCACGATCGTGATCGCGACCGATAACGACGCCGCTGGCGAGAGGCTCGCGACCCAGATCGCGGAGCTGGCCGCAAGCGCCATCGTGGTGCGCGACCCATCACCGATCGGCAAGGACTGGAACGATTGCCTCCAGGAGCGAGAGCGCGACTACATTCGATCCCTGCGCGCCTGGCGCCGAGGACCGGAACGGTGAGCGGCGGCCCGCCGATGCCAGAACCGCCGTGCCACCGGCCGCCACCGCCCCTTCTCACTGCGGTTCAACTTCGCGCGGGTGGAGCGATAGCCGCCCGCCTGCTCTGCGGGACTCCTCTTTCTACCGTCTCATCCAGCAACGGGGAGATCGCGCTCCTGCCCACCGGTCAGATCGCCGCATACCTGGTTCGGCGTGGGGACACGGCGGGCTTCTACATCTTTCGGACGGGGTCTGCTGGTGAGCTGACCCTGGTGCCGGGCGTTCGTGAGCCGGTGCGCCTGTTTCTTTCCACCGGGAGGCGTTCGGCCGCCGCGCGCACCCGCAACTTCGTCCGAAAGTTGTCGAGGTACGGTCATGATCCCTCCGCGCTTAGCGATGACTTCTGGACCCGAGCGGTCGGGGCCCTCGTGGCACGGGCGCGACCGACCCGAGAGCTGCTCCCATCGCTATTGGCGCGCGAAGCCGCGCGTTAGGCCGGTCCTGTTGGCCGTCGGCGTGGCCGCCTTCGTCACGACCGGCGCCGCGGTCGCGGCTTCGTGCCTCACCCGGAACTACACCCCGAGTCTCCCGCTCGGGGTCTACTGGCTTCGGCCAGGGCTTCACGCTGTCAAGGGTGACATCGTCGACCTCGCGATTCCCTGGCCTGCGCAAGCGCTGATCGCCGGTCGCTATCTGCCCGTCGGGTTCCGACTTCTCAAGCGCGTCGTCGCTCTCCCCGGGGATCACGTGTGCTTGTCTGACCGCAAGTACCGGGTGAACGGCTTGACCATCTCGACGATCGCATCCGTCGACTCGGAGGGCCGGGCTCTCCCGGTCTTCAGCTTCTGTGGTGACGTCCCACAGGGACTGGCGTTCGTCGCGACGTCGGTCCCATCGAGCCTCGATTCACGTTACTTCGGACCGGTACCCATCGATGCCCTGACCGTTGCGAGACCCCTGTGGACATCCTGACCGTCATTCTCGCGTGCAGCCTTCACCCGGACGATCAGCTCGTCGAGGCTTTCATCCGGAAGGTATCCGACGCGAATCCCCTCTTCCTCGGAGACTTCGTCACGCTCGCGACCCACGACGACCTCACCTCTCCCGACCAGGTACTGGAGATCGCGGCCACGATTTCGGAGAAGGGTGGCCGGCCGGCACTGGGGCTCATGGCCATTCCGCTATCCTGGGCCGCGCGCTTCAACCGACAGCCTGCGGATCTCCTCGACGCCTGCACCAACATTTCGATCGGGACCGCGATGATGGCTTCCTTCGCGAGCGAGTGCGCCCCACGCGCTGGTCGCCGTTCGCGACGGATGGCGTCCAAAGATTCTCGTCGCCGGAGGCTCGAGGCAGCCAGGGCCTGCGTCCTCAAGGGATTCGATCGCGAGACCGGCATTCAGGGGTTCACGCAGATTCTGTCGGAGATACCGCGTCTGCCCGGGCGCGATCATGATTCCGATCTCCCAGCGGAACGGTCGAACGTCTTCGATCAGGACGCTCCCACCGTTCGCCCACAGATTCCGATCGACCCGCCGCTGCCTAGCGTCGCAGCGCCAGGCCAAGCACTGCCAAGCCAGCCACGATCAAGCCAATTGATCCCACGAGAAGCGCCCAACCCACGGCCCGGATCCGGAGGCCATCGTGGGAGCGGCTCGCCGCCCACCCCGATCGCACCCCCCTCGATGCCGCGGGCAGCAGAAGGACGAAGACCAGCCACCCCGCCGGCGCCCCAAGCACCGAACCGAGAGGCCCCGTCGTCCCCCACGGCGGCCGATCCCTTGCCGCCATGAGATAGCCAGCCGCGATGCAGATTCCGCCGAACGCGACCGCTACGGCCCCCAGCGCCGCGGCTGCGGCCGGCGAGGTTACCGGGACACCTACGCTCGCCACAATTTCCCCACGACCGCTCCTCTCCCTCCGCTTCGCGCCTTCCACAATCCGGCCGAGCTCGACCGCGGCCACGCGGGTCTGCTCGGCGATCTTGTCGGGGACGGCGGCGTAGAGCTGGAGGTGGTAGTCGAGCGCGATCATGATGTCCCAGACCGCGTCGGTCGACCTGATGCCGAGCGCATCCCGAACCTTCGCGAGGCGGTCCCGGTCGGCCTTGCTGGGCACGTGTCCGAGCAGCGCCTTGACGCGCTCGTCGGGGAGGGGCTCCGCATCACCCATCCACGACCTCCGCCAACATCTTGCCAACGGCGGCCCTCCAGCGGCGCAGCTCCGCACGATTGCCGAGCGGAAGGTTTTCCACAGCGGCGGCGATAGTCAGACGATCCTTGTAGAGGTCGTCCGCCACGCGGTCGGCCAGGTCTGGGAAGTTCAGTGCCTTGCCACCCCCGCTCTCGATCCGCGGTCGAACGGCCTTCGACGCGGCATACAGCTCGAACTTGCTCTCGTCGCCGAAGTACAGGTTCCGGAGGACATGGACCCGGCACTCGGGCATGGCGTCCATGAAGTCCTTGAGGAGCTCGTCACCGTCGCGGTGCCGGTTGATTGCCCACAATCCGATCAACACGCGACCGAGTTCCGGCAGCGAGGAGCCCAGCGTGCTGCCAAACT
>JANOJB010000166.1:0-10352 GCA_031407985.1 Pseudomonadota bacterium
GGCACGACGACACTGGCGACGTTCGACAGATCGCTGACGTTGCCGGCGGCGTCCGTGCTGCGAACCGCGACGCAGTACGTACCCGGCGTCATGCCCGTCATGCGCGCGCGCTCCGGGGTGGCGGCGTCGCGCGCCGCGGCCGTCGTCACCGGCGCCGCCGTCGCCGCGTTGAACGGGCAGGCGCCGACGCGCAGGTCGTAGGATGCCGCGTGGCCGGTGGGACCTTCGTCAGACGGTGACGTCCACGTCGCGACGATCGTGCCCGCCGGCTCGCTGGCGGTCAGCGTCTCGATTTCGGCGACCGCCGCGTAGAACATGCCGCTTGAATGTTGCGCCAGGCGGGTGGCGCGCAGTTCGACAAAGCGCAACGTCGTCGCCGGGAAGGTCAGCGTCACCGCGTTGCCCGCGCTCGCCGCGATGTCCGCCTTCGTCGCGACGGTGGTCCACGCCAAGCCGTCCGGGCTGACACGAATCGCGACGTCGCGAGGGAACAGGTCGGGGTACGCCGCCGACGGCCACAAGCGGACGCTGTCGACCGTCGCGCTGGCGGAATACTGAACGCGGACCCATTCCTCCTGGCTGGCCGCGCGAACGGCGCTGGCCCAGAAGGTGTTGACGTCGCGATCGGACGCCGCGGTGGCCTTGAAGCTGGGCGCCTGCTCGCTGCTTTGCGCCAGCGTCGTGCCGACCAGCACCTTGCCACCCGCGGCCGGAAGCGCGACCGTCAGATCCGCTACCGCCACGGGCGCCGTTGTGTCGGGTGGGCTGGTGGTCGTCACGGTCGCGATGTTCGACAGAAACGACGCGTTGCCGGCGGCGTCCTTGGCGATCAAGCCGAATCGATACGTCACGCCCGATTTCAGCCCCATCACGTTCACCGTCTGTTGCGTGTTCGCGGCGGCGGGCGCCGGCAGCCCGGACACCAGCGTCGCGGACGCGAAGTTCTGCGATGTCAGCGGTCCCGCCAGGTAGCGGATCTCGGTGCTGGCCGCGACACCGTCCAACCCGTCGTCGCCGGTCGCCAGCCAGGTCAGGTTGATGCTGGTGTTGCCCGTGGCCGTGCCCGCCAACGTGCGAACCGTCGCCGGGCGCACGTCGTTGGTCTTGCCGCTGACCACCGCCGATAGCGCGCCGATATTACCGGCCTCGTCGATCGCGCGCACCGCCCAGAAGTACGTCGTCTCGCCGTGCAGCGCGGACACCACCATGGTTTGCAGCGATCCCGCCGCCAGCGGGGCCGGAGGGTTGCCGACCGGCGTGACGCTGCCCAGGTTCGCCGCCGTGAAGGCCTGCGTGTGGCGGAACATTTCATAGCGCGTTGCCTTGCCCGTCGTCGCATCGTCGCCCGGCGCCAACCACGTCAGCTGCGCCCGACCGTCGCTGGCGGCGGCCGACAGAACATCAAGCTCGGCCAGAATCGCATAGTGTTTGTCGTAGCTGAGACCGGTGTCCGTGATCGCCAGGCGGACGTAGCGCGCGGTTTCCACCGGAAATCCCCAGCCGATGGGATTGGCGTTGGTCACCGAAAACCCTGTCTCGGTCGCCACGGTCTTCCACGTGTTGCTGTCGGCGCTGACCGCGATGGTGAACCCGCGCGGGAACAGCTCCAGGTACTTCGCGTCGGCGGTCAACTGAACCTGCTCGACAGCCTGGCTGGTCCCCAGATCCAACGTCAGACTTTGCGCGACGATGTCGTCCGAGCCGACGGACGCCCACGAACTGGTCGCATCCGCGTCCGTCGCGTTGACAGCTTCCCACGACGGGCCCAGGACCGACGACGCCGTGGTTTTGGTCGGGACCAGGCGTTTGCCATCCGTGTCGGGCACACCGACCGTCAGACCCGCGGGCGCGCCAGGTTTGGTCAGATCCGGAACGTTGACGGTCGCGACGTTCGACAGCGCGCTCCAGGTTTGCGTGTCGTCGACCGTCTTCATCGCAAAGTGGTACGTCGTCGATTCCTTCAGGCCACCCACCACGGTGCTTTGGGTCGTGCCCGCCGGGCCCGGCGACGGCGCCGTGACAACCGTGGCGGCGCCGAAGTTGGCGGCGGTGATCGATGTCGTCGAGAAGCGGATGTCGTACGCGCTGGCCTGACCATCGGTCCCGTCGTCGCCCGGGGCCGTCCAGGCCAGCGTGGCCGAGGCGTTGGAATCGGCCATGACCAGCGTCGCGGTCAGCAACACGGCCGCGGGCGCGACAGGCGCCGTGTCGGCGGCCGCGTCGTTCGACAGGGGGCCCAGGTTGTCCGCCTCGTCGACGGCGCGGATCGCGAAGTGATGCGTGCTTTCGCCCTTCAGCCCCGTCACGGTGATCGTCTCGGCGCTACCCGCGATCCGCGGTGCGGGCGCGGTCAGCGGCGTGGCGGCGGCCCAGTTGCCCGCCGTGATCACCGCGGTCGACCGGCGCAGCTCGTAGCGCTTCGCCGAGCCCACCGCGTCGTCGTCACCGGTCGCGATCCACGACAGCGTGATCGATCCGGCCGCCGCGCCCGTGGCGGCCGACAGCGCGATCGTTCCCGGGGCCATGGTGTCTTCGGTCGCGACCACCGCCACGTTCGACAGCGGCGACCAGTTGCCGCGATCGTCCTGGGCCTTGATGGCGAAGTAGTAGGTCTTGTTGGCCGACAGGCCGTTGGCCGTCGCGGTTTGCGTTGTCCACGCGCTGCTTGGCGGCGGCGTGGCGACGGGCGTGCCCGCCGCGAAGGTTGCGTCCGTGATCGGTTGCAGGCTGTACCGCAGATCGGTGGCCACCGCGGTCCCGGTCGTTCCGTCGTCGCCGGTCGCCGCCCAGCCGAGCGTGATCGTCCCTGGCCCACGTCCGATTGACGCCAGATTGGTGATGGCGGCGGGCGCCACCTGGGGGGTTGTCGCCCGCACCAGGTTGGACAGGGGCGACCAGTTGCCCGCGTCGTCGCGCGTACGCAACATCAAGTAGACATCGGTCTCGTTCGGAAGCCCGCTGACCGTGAACGTCTGCGTGAGACCAGCGGTGCCGGGAGCTGGCGCCGTCAGCACCGACGCCGACGCGAACGATCCGGCATCCAGCGCCATGACACTCCAGCGCAGGTCATAGGCTGTCGCGCGACCGACCGTACCGTCGTCGCCCGGCGGCGTCAGCGACACCGACAACGTCCCCGCCATGGACCCCGCGACCGCCGCCAGATCCACGGTGGCGGCGGGGGCGACCTCGTCCGGCGTCGTCGCGCTGACCACGTTCGACAGGACCGAGATGTTGCCGCGATCGTCGAACGTCCGCATCGCCACGTAATACTTCACGCCCGGCGTCAGCCCCGACATCACGGCCTGCTGCACGGTTCCCGCCGGCGCCGGAACTGGAGCCGTCACCAACTGGCCGAGCGCAAAGTTTGCTGTGTTGATCGGGCCCGTCGCCCAACGGATCTCGTAGTACCGCGCGGTGCCGACCATCCCGTCATCGCCGGGCGCCGTCCACTGCAAGGTCAGGGTCGCGTTGCCGGCCCCCTGACCCGTGCCCGCGATGATCGCCAGATTCGTGACCCCGGCGGGGACTTCGTCGCGCGTGCGCACCCAGACGACGTTCGACACGCCGCCGACGTTGCCGGCTGCGTCGATGGCTCGCAGCGCGACGTAGTATTCCTGCTCGACGGCCAGCCCGGATACCGTCAAGGTCTGCTGGGTTCCGCCGGCGGCGGGGGTCGCGACGGGAACGTTGGTGCCGGCGGCGAAGTTGAGCTCGTCCATCGGGGCCGTCGACACACGAACGTCGTAGGCCGCGGCCCGACCGATGGTGCCGTTGTCGCCAGGGGCCGTGAATGACAACACCAAGCTGCCGGCCTGCGTGCTCAGCGTGACGGCGGACAGATCGACGACGCGCGATGGAGGAATGTCATCCAGCGTCGTCCCGGTCACGTTGTTCGACAGCGCGCCCGCGTTCTCGGCGCCGTCGACGGCGCGGATCGCGAAGAAGTAGGTCGTCATCCCCGCAAGGCCCGTGACCGTGACGGTCTCCGCGGTGCCGGCCACCCGAGGCGCCCCGACGTCGGTGACGACCGTCGCCGCGTCCCAGTTCGCGGTGTTGATGCGCTTCTGCGACCGGCGCAGTTCATAGCGCGCCGCCTGGCCCGTCATACCGTCGGCGCCGGGAGCGGTGAACGCCAGCGTGGCGGTCTTGACCGCCGTCGCGGTCACGCGCAAATCCGTGATTGTCGCGGGGGGAACGCCCGGCGTGGTCGCGCAGGCCGAATTGGAGATTCCGGACGTATTGCCTTCCTCGTCCATCGCCTTCAGCGCGAAGCACGTGGTGGTCTCGGCGGTCAGATCGCGGACCTCGAACCGCTCGGGATAACCCGCCGCTTGCGGCTTCGGCGCACCCGAGACCGGCCTCGCGCCCGCGAAGCCGGTCTCGACCAGCGCCGTCGGCGCGCGGCGCACGTCGTACACCGTGGCCGTGCCCGTCTCCTGATCATCGCCCGGCGACGTCCACGACAACCGCAGCTTGCTGAAATCGACCGGATCCTCGTACAGCTCCAGATCCGCCAGCGCCGCCATGTACTTACCGCCCCAGATCGCCGTCCTGGTGACGACCAGGCGCGCGGCGACGGCGGGAACACTGCCCAACATCCATTCCTCCCAGTCCCCGGCCGTGGCGAAAGCCGTCTCGCTGACCGCGGTCGTCCAGGCGCCACCCGTCTGCGCCTGAACCTCCAGGCGAAAATCGACCGGGAACAGATCGCGATCCGTTGCGCCCGCCCGCATGCGCAAGCGCCCAAGCCGCCGCTCACCCGGCAGCGCGAACTGCACGGACACCGTCTGCATTTGTGTCGTCGCCGGGCTGACCCATTCGGTGGCCTGGTTCGCGTCCAGCAGGTTTTTGGCGGCGGTCTCGGGCGTGTAGGACCCGCTGGAATCCGCGACGGTCACCAGCAGTGCCGGGCGCTGCGCCGGATCGACCGGCGTCGCCGCCAGATCGCGAATCGCCGCCGGGGCCGTACCATCGCGCGTCGAGGCAACCGCGACGTTGGACATCATCGAACGGTTGTCGGCGTCGTCGACAGCCTTGACGGCAAAATAGTACAGCGTCGTCGAGGCCAAGCTCCCGACTGTCACCACCTCGCGGCTTCCGGGGGCCAGCGGCGTACCCGTCGCGGCGCGCGTCGCCGCGTCGAAATTCAGCGGGGTGATGGGGGCGGTCGAATAGCGCAGATCGTACGCGGTCGCATTGCCGACCAATCCATCGTCACCCGAGGCGTTGAACGCCAGCGTGATCGCATTCTTGGTCGCGCCGACCACCGCCAGATCCGAAATCGGCGCGGGCGACAACCCCGGCGTCTTCAGGACCGCCACATTGGACATCACGCTCCAGTGGCCGCTGGTATCGACCGCCCGCAACGCAAGGTAGATGGTCGCCTCCGACGGCAGCGACGCCAGGTGAAGCACATCGATCATGCCGCCGTGCAGGGGGGCCAGGGTCGGCACAATCTCGGCCGACAGGAAATTGCCCTCGGTCAGCGGGGCCGGCGACCGGCGCAGGTCGTACCGCGCCGCCCAGCCATCGTAGCCGTCGTCGCCGGGCGCCACCCAGGTCAGATCCGCCTCCAACTCGGGAGTCAGCGCGAACGCCTCGAACTCACCCATCGCCGCGTAGGCGGCCGACGGCGACGCGGGACCGCGTTTCGTGATGTACAGCCGGGCGTAACGCGCGTACGTGACGGGCGACGACCATTCATTCCAGGTCGCGAACTTCCCCAGCAGTCCCTCGACGTGGACGATGGGCGTCCAGTTCACCTTGTCGGTGCTGGTCTGGATCTCGAAATCCTGCGGGTAGCTGGCGATCAGATCGGCCGACGACGGGTTGGTCCTGAACCTCACCAGCGGCTGGACCTTGCCGAAATCGAACACCACCCACGCGGGCACGTTCGCGGCCGCGGCCTTGGTCTGCCACGCGCTGGCCACGTCGCCGTCGATCAACTTGTCGGCGCCACGGCCGGCCGACAATTCGTCCGAAACCGAATCGATGGTCGCGCCAAGCTTGATCCCCGCGTTCGAAAGTTGCGCGGACAAATCGCGAACCGTCGCGGGAGGCGTCACGTCGTCGCCGTCCGTGGGCTCACCCACCACCAGGTTCGAAACCCCGCCTGCCGCCCCGCCGGCGTCGATGGCGCGAATCGCGAAGTAGTAGGTGCGGCCGGGAATCAGATCGGACACCGCGAAACGCTCGGTCGCGCCCGCGGGTGCCGGCCACGGCAATCCACCGACGGCGGTCGCGGTGGCAAAATCGCCCGGCGTCATGGGCAGTTCCGACATGCGCATGTCGTATCGGACTGCCTGCCCTTCCTTGCCGTCGCTGCCCGGCGCGGTCCAAGCCAAGGTGACCATGCCCGACGTGGTGTGGTCAGGCGATTCCAGCACCCGCAGATCGGTGATCGTCGACGGCGGAATCAACAACGTCGTCGCGATCGCCACGTTCGACATCGGCGTTGCGTTGCCGGCGGCGTCGAAAGCCCTCAGCGCAAAGTAGTACGTGGTCTCGCCCAGCAACGGCGAAGCGGTCAGATTTTCGCGCAGGCCCGCCGCCAGCGGCGGCGCCGCGGTGGCAACCGACGTGGCCGACGCGAAATTGCCCTCGGTCAACGGCTGCGTCGACCGGCGGACATCGTAACGGGCCGCGCGCCCCACACCGGGATCGTCGCCGGGGGCGGTGAACGACAGGCGCAAACCATTGGGGGTGGACGACGCCTCGAAAATCTTCAGCTCGGCCAGCGCGGCATAAAAGACTCCGGATTCATGTCGTGTGGATTTCAGAACGCGCAGACGAACCTGCGACGCCAGAGCGGGCGGAAACAAGATGGGCACGTGTTGTCCCGGCACGGCGGTCGCGTTCCGCAGACCGCCCACCGCGCTCCATGCCTGACCATCGGTCGAAACCTCGATGTCGAAATCGACCGGGAAGAATCCGGGATACGCGGCGCTGGGCAACAAATCCACACCGTCGATCAGGAAGGGAGAAAACAACCCCACCGTCAGCGATTCTTCCTGGGGCGTCACGCTGCCGGCCGAGATCCAGGCTGTATCGGGGCTTCCGTCGACGGCGTTTTTCGCCGCCCACACGCCCGAGAATTCGCCGCTGGCGGTCAGGAATTCGCCCGAAGCCTCGCCACCCGGCACCGGGCTGGCGGCCAAATCGACCACCTGCGCGGGCGCCACCGAGTCCGCGACCAGCACGCTTTTCTCGACGGACGCCGCGCCCAACAACCCCGACGTCGCCACCGCATGCACAACAAAGAAGTACCGCGTGCCATTGAACAGCTCGGCGACACGCGCGGACAGTTGGGTCTTGTCGACATCCAGACTCTTGGTGTACGCCCCGGTCGCCGTGCCCCAACGTACGCGGTAGCCCAACAAATCGGGCTCGCCGTTCGCGCTCCACGACAACAAGACATCGCTGTGGCCGCCCGGGACGGCGTTGAACCCCGCCGGTGCCGCAGGCGCGGTGCCGGCGCTGGCGACCAGCCTGCGCACGTTGATGCGACCGCCGGTCACGACCTTGCCCGCCAGGCCCGCCACCGGATCGCAGGTCTCCATCAATTTCTGTTTGATCTCCAGGGGCGTCGCGCTGGGTCGCATGGACAGAAACAACGCGGCGGCACCCGCGACGTGCGGCGTGGCCATCGATGTTCCGTTCCAGCTCGCGTACCCACCGCCCTTGGTGGTGCTCAGAATTCCAACGCCGGGAGCGGCCAGGTGAACGCGCGTGGCGCCGTAGTTGGAAAAGCCGGCCAGCACGTCGCTGGAATCCGTCGCGGCGACGGTGAGCAGGCTGGCCGCCGTGTAATTCGCCGGGTAGGTCGGGGTGCCATCGTTGTTGTTTCCGTTGTTGCCCGCCGCCGCGATGAAGATGCCGCCGGCCAGTTCCAGCGTCTTGATGGCCTCGTCGGTGTAGCTGGCGTAGCACCCTGCCCCCAGGCACCCCCAACTGGCGTTGACCACCCGCGCTTTCACCTTGGCCGCGTACAGGATCGTCTGCGCGCCGTTCCACGACGTACCGCCGCCGGTGGACGTCAGGAACTTCACGCCGACGATCTTCACCTTCCAATTCAAACCCGCGACACCCATCCCGTTGTTGGTCACGCCGCCGATGGTCCCCGACACATGTGAACCATGGCCGTGATCGTCCATCGGATCGCCATCGGTGTTGGCGAAGTCATAGCCGCGCACGTCGTCGATGTAACCGTTGCCGTCGTCGTCCTTCCCGTTGCCCGGGATCTCGCCGGGATTGGTCCAGATGTTGGCGGCCAGATCAGGATGGTTGTAATCGATGCCCGTGTCGCTGACGGCGACTAGAACTTCGTTCGACCCGGTCGTGATGTCCCACGCCGCCGGGGCGCTGATCTTGGTCATGCCCCACAGTTCGCCGTACCGGGAATCGTTCGGTGTCGCGGACGCCTCGACGATGTAGTTCGGTTCGGCCTTCTTGATGGTGCCGGTGTCGATCAGTTTCGAAATGGCGACGTCGGCCGTGATCGACGTCGGCAGTTCGATCCGGCGATACCCCATGTCGTACAGCGGCCCCGAGAACTCGGCGATCTTCCCGCCCACAACATCCAACGCACGTTGCAGCGCCTGAACGGACACGCCGGCCTCGACGCGAATGATGACCTCGTGGGCCAGGTACTCGCTGCCGTTTCCGCCGCGCAAGGTGGGTGCCTTGCCACGCGCCGTCGGGGCCTTGCCGCTGCCGCAACCCAGTTGCAGAACGGCCACCGCCAAGACCAGGGCCAGGACCCGGCCGCATTCCGGGATCCGGTGGGTCAGGGCTGGCGGACGTGTGATCGGCTGACCCATTTTGTCAAAAAATAACGTCGGCTATATCACCGTATTTATTTAGTTATATAAGTGACCTTTCTGACGTATGAACAGTAACTACTTGATATTACGAGAAAATTTTATTCTCATACGTGGCGCGTGCGCGGGTCAGTATCGCCATTGGAAGCGCGACAGCGGACCGACAAAAACCTGCCGTTGCGCCCCAATGCGGTACCTTGACGGCGTGTTCCGCATCATCGCCACCCGCGGCCCGCACGAGGTCATTGCCGACGCCCCCCTGGAGCGATTGCCCGAGCTGCTGGCCGAGCAGGGAACGTTCGTCTGGGTCGACTTGATCGGCCCCGCCGGTGAGGCGGAGATCGCAATCGCGCGCGATTTCTTCAAGTTCCATCATCTGGCGATCGAGGACTGTTTCCAGTCCCGCCCGCACCCCAAGATCGACGAGTACGAGGACTACCTGTATCTGATCACCCACGGCCTGCGCGCCGGATCGACCGCCGAAAGCGTCGAGGTGGTGGAGCTGGACGCCTTCGTGGGCCGCGACTTCATCGTCACCCACCACGAACAGCCCTCGCGCAGCGTGTCCGCGGTGACCGAGATCGTGTTGAAGACGGGCTTGCCGCTTCGCCGCGGCGCGATGGGTGTTCTGCACGCGGTTTTGGATCGCCAGGTCGAAGGCCTGGAGGATCAGCTGGACGCCGTCGAGGAACGGATCACCGAGCTGGAGGACGCCGTGTTCGCGCGGCCATCCAACCGACAGATCGCGTCGCTGCTGGCGGTCAAGCGCAACATCCTGCAGTTGCGGCGCTGGATGTCGAAGCAGCGCGAGGTGATGTTGCGACTGGGACGCCAGGAATTCGCGCTGGTGTCCGCCACCGAGGCCCGGTTGTTCCGCGACGTGCACGACCATCTGGTGCGCATAAGCGATCTGCTGGAAAATTTCCGCGAGATGCTGACATCGATTCAGGAAGCGTATCTGTCGGTCACGTCGAACCGTCTGAACGAAATCATGAAGTTCCTGACGCTGTTCACGGCGCTGATGATGCCGCTGACGGTAATCACAGGCGTCTACGGCATGAATTTCGAACACATGCCCGAACTGCGCTCGCGCTGGGGCTATCCGGGTGCCCTGGCGCTGATGGCGCTGGTCAGCGGATCGGTGTTGCTGTTTTTTCGGCACCGCGGCTGGCTGGGCCGCCCGCAGCCGCTGGATCCGATGTTGCGAGACGAGGTACGCCCTGGGGATCAGGCGGCAGCCACGGGCGAGGGTCGGGGCCGGAACCGCGGCACGGGTTGACAGCACCGCGCCTTCTTCTATGGTCCGCGCCTCACCCCACCCCAAGGAGAAGACCATGAAGATCCGAATGACCTGGTTCGTTGTTTTGGCCGTTGCGTTCGCAGCCGTGGGCACCGCATGGGCCGCCAAGAAAGAGATCGTGATGACGGCTCCGGAAGACCTGAAGTGGGTCGACGTCCCGAACGCCCCCGGCGTGCAGGTCGCCAACCTCACCGGCGACATCATGAAGGGGGCCTACTCGGCTATGGTGAAGG
>JANOJB010000185.1:0-42823 GCA_031407985.1 Pseudomonadota bacterium
CGGCTGGCTGAAGGACAAGTTCGGTCTGTCCTGGCAGATCATCCCAACCGTGCTCGGCCGCATGCTAGGCGACAAAGATCGCGACAAGGCGAACCGCGCCATGCAGGCGATGCTGGGCATGTCCAAGATCGACATCGCCGCCCTGGAGAAGGCATTCGGGTAGGCGGTCGCCTCGACCAGCGCTGGTTCAAGAACGGAAGGTGCGGCGGCAGTGTGCCATCAGCGCCGAAGTCGAACGCGCTGAAGCTTCGAGGCCCGTTGACGCCGCGGTTGCTGCGATGACATCGTGGCGCCATGGTCGTCGAGATCGCTCTACTGAAAGCCAAGCCCGGTTCGCAGGATTTGCTCCGTGAAGGTCTGCGCGCCGCCCGTCCCGTCATCGCGCGCGCGCCCGGCTACCTCGGCAGCGTATTTCATCAGGGGCTCGAAGAGCCGGAATCGTTCATTCTGCGCATCGAATGGGAGACGCTGGAATCGCACATGCGCGATTTCCGGCAGGGTCCGCTCCTGGCCGAATGGCGCGGTCATTTCTATCACTTGCTCGACGGGACACCGAAGGTCACCCACTACGATCCAATCTCCGGCCCGTGAGGGGAAGGCTGCGCGCGCTACTTGGCCGGCAGGCTGGCGTCGATTTCCTTCATCAGCTCGGCGAACGTCCGTTCCGCCCATTCGACGTACACCTGCTCCATCGGTGTTCCGTTGACCGACGCGCGCGGTGTGGCGCGCAATGCCGATCCCGCGCCCTGGGCGCTGACGTCGATATCCCATGCCACCGATTCGGTGAATGACCGCGCCCGGCTACTTCCCGCGACGTAACTTCCCTGCGCGGTGGTCGCCACGGGCTTGGGGGCGGTTCGGATTCGCGGGTCGGTGGTGACGATCTCGTAGCCCAGGACCTTCAGCGCGGTGACGCTGGCCTGGACGACCTCGTCGCGTCCCCGGTTCGGATAGGTCCTGCTGCCCAGGCGCTCGAGATCCGCGGGCGTGGCGACGGGGCGGGAAAGACCCATGCAACCGGCCAGCGAGGTCGCGGCGATGATGAATGTCAGTACGGAGCGGGTCAGGGGTGTCATTCGATTCTCCTGCCGCGAGTTTCGCGGCGGGGAGCGCCGGGCGCAAGAGCTAGGTCGCCGCATCAAGGACCGTGGCGTTAACTGGCCGCAGGCCGTTATCGGCCAACCGAGAACAGAACCGAGGAGTAGGTGGTTAGGTAAAGTGTCTTGACAAACCGTAGTTAGGCGGAGCACCCTCACTGTCGCATGACAACGTCGGTTACCGAAGGCGATCTCGAAGGCGATCTCGAAGGCGAATCTCAACGGAGGACCAGATGACCATCAGGATGCGGAGCAGCGGGCGGAGCACCGGGCAGACGACCGGGCGGAGCGGGCAGACGACCGGGCGGATCACCGGGCGGAGTCGAGTCAGGCCGCTTGCGGCGCGGACGGCGTTGCCGGGCGTCGCGGCCTTATTGCTGGCGGCCGGCGGTTGCGGGGTCGAAGACCCAGGCGGCGCCGACGACGTCTCGCTGATATCCAGCGCCATCACCAGGACTGATTTTTCAGACGCCACCGGCGACATCCTGGTGAGGGTGAAGACGTGCGATGCCACCCCGATGCAAGCCACCAACTGCGCCTATTGCATCGTCGACCAAGGATGGGCGCGCGTGGGCGGCGGCGCCGAGATTCTGGGTCAGGCGACCCCGGGTGCGCGGTTGAAAGCCAGCATTCCCGATTGGTTCGTTTCCACGTTCGCGCCCGCCAACTGCACCGGCGAGGCAGGCGTTCCCAACGTGACCAATCGAATCTGGATAGCCCGATCGTCGGGACCTTCACATCAGCTTCGCGCCTACGTCATTGGTATGCAGGTGCGCAATAGCTCGGGCGTTGCGTCCGCGCCCATCGTCAGCGAGCGCGTCGACCGGGTTGCCAATTTCGCGGGCAGCCCCTCCGTCGCGACCGTCGATGCCGATACCGTCAGCATCCAAGAATCCGGGGGAGGTGCCAATCTGCTTCTGATCGGTGGCGGCGCCGAGGTTGTTCCCAGTTCGACCAACGCGTTCATCACCGAGTCGGCGCCCGTCAGTGGACCGAACGGCGTCGCCTGGCGGGCCAGCGCGCGCAGCGACGATGCGGTCGGAGACGGCGGCGTAAAAAGTTGGGTGATCGGTCTTGAAGGCTGTCCGGCCCAGTGGGCTGGCAGCGACTGTTTCAGCTATCCCAGCATCCGCTCCCTGACGGCGGGATCAACGTCAGGATACGGAACGTCCAGCTACACGTTGCCGGCCTCGTGGGTGTCACCGTCCATGGGTGGCCGTTCGGCAACCAGCAGCGGAGGGGGACGGAACTTGGTCGATCTTATTCCCCTGAACGGGTCGAACAAGGGATTCACGGTGCGCAGCAATCGGGGTCTGACCACGTCCAGCGGCGCGACGCACGGATTCGCGTTGGCGATCGGCAGATCGGGCGCGCCGTATCAGTTCAACGCCATTCGCTTCAACGTCAACGGAACGGCGTTCTACCGTCCGTCGGGAAGCAATCCGCGGCTGCAACAGGGGACGGCGTTTCCGGACGCGCCCGCGCTGAATTGGCACCTGGAACACCTGGGCAGCGGCGTTTATCGCCTGCGAAACGGCAACCCGGACGGCGGGTCGGAATGCGCGTACCGCCAGTCGGGCACCACCTTGCGGGTGACGACCTGCGGTAGCGGCAACGAGTTCAGGTGGACCTTGTTCAGCGGTGCCACCAACGGCGTCTTTCAACTGCGCAACGTCGCGGCGAATCAGTGCATCGACAACAACAACCAGGGCTGGGTGAACGGCAACCTGGTGTTGAAGAACTGTTCGGCGGGTTTCGATGCCGCCCAGTCGCTGTTTCCGGACGCCTTCAGCTGGCCACCCCCGTAGTCAAGCGGCGCCATTTCCAGCGGCTGGCGGGCCTGATAGTGATCACCGCAACCCCATGACCGCACCCACGACCATTCGCACGCGATTTGCCCCCAGCCCGACTGGATTCCTGCACATTGGCGGCGTGCGCACGGCGCTGTTCAATTGGCTGTTCGCGCGCAACGCCGGTGGGAAGTACGTGCTGCGCATCGACGACACCGATCAGCAGCGCAACGTGGAGGCGGCCCTGGCGCCGATTCTCCACGGCTTCCGCTGGCTGGGATTGGATTGGGACGAGGGGCCCGAGGTGGGTGGGCCTTTCGCGCCGTATTTTCAGTCGCAGCGCGGGCCGCGTTACCAGGCCGCCGTGGATCGGTTGCTGACCGGCGGACACGCGTACTACGACTATGCGTCGGCCGAGGATCTGGACGCCGAACGCAAGGTGGCCGAGCGCGACAAGCTGCAATACCAGTACAGCCGTCGTTGGATGGCGACGACGCCGGCCGATCGGGCGCGGTTCGAGGCCGAGGGGCGCAAGTGGGCCGTGCGCCTGAAGATGCCGCGCGAGGGCAAGTTGGTGATTCCCGATCTGGTGCGGGGCGACGTGGAATTCGAATGGGCGCGCGAGGCCGATGTGGTCGTGCAGCGCGCCGACGGATCGTTCATCTATCACCTGGCCAACGTCGTCGACGATCGCGAATTCGAAATCACGCACGTGATCCGCGCCGAGGAGCACCTGTCGAACACGCCGCGGCAGATCTTCATCGCCCAGAGCCTCGGGTATCCGTTGCCCGTCTACGCGCATCTGCCCTACGTGGCCGAGCCGGGATCGAAGCGGAAGTTGTCCAAGCGCAAACTGGATGCGTATCTGAAGAACCCCGATTTCGCGCAGGTGCATCAGCACGGGACCGCGATCGCCGCCGCGCTGGGACTGACAACGACGCCTGAGACGTTCAACCCCGTCACCGTCGATTTCTACGAGCAGGTCGGCTATCTGCCCGACGCCCTTCTCAACTATCTGGTGTTGCTGGGGTGGTCGCTGGACGACAAAACCGAGTTCTTGACCCGCGAGCAGATGATCGCGAACTTCAGTCTTTCGCGCGTGAACCCGGGTCCCGCCAGCTTCGACGCGGTCAAGTTGGGCGCGTTCCAGTTGCACTACATGCAAAACCTGCCCCTTGCCGAAAAGGTGGACCGGGCGTTGCCGTTCTTGGAGAAGGCGGGCCTGGCGCGCGCGCCGGTCTCGCCCGAGGCGCGCAAGACGATCGCCCGCATCATGGAGGCGCTGGGCGATCGCGTGAAGGTGTTCGGCGACATCGTGCTGCAGGCAGGCTTCTTCTTCGGCGAGGACGTTGCCTATGACGAGAAGGCCTTCGCCAAACGCGTGCTGGCACCGGGAGCTGTCGATCGGTTGGCCGATTTCCGGTCGTGGTTCGCGGGGCGTGATGCGTTCGACGCGCCCAGCTTGGAGCAGGGCACCCACGAATTGGTGGCCGCGCGCGGTTGGTCGATGGGCGACATCGTTCACGCGGTCCGCGTGGCGGTAACCGGGACCGCGATTGGCCCCGGGCTTTTCGACAGTCTGGAGATTGTGGGGAAGGACCTGTGCCTGCGCCGCATTGACCGGGCGCTGGCCAAGGCCGCCGCAGAGAACGTTCGGTAAAATGCCCAGAAGGAGTTCACGTTGTCCATATTGATCGTCGGTGGCGCCGGATACATCGGCAGCCAAACCGCAAAACTGGTCGCCAAGGCGGGGCAGTCCCCGGTGGTGTTCGACAATCTGGTCTACGGCCACCGATCGGCGGTGAAGTGGGGGCCACTGATCGAAGGGGATCTTGCCGATGCGGCGCTGGTCGCTCGGGTGTTGAAGGAACATGCGGTGACGGCGGTGATCCATTTCGCGGCGTACGCGTACGTCGGGGAATCGGTGACCAACCCCCGCAAGTACTTTCGCAACAACGTCGCGAACACCCTGAACCTGCTGGACGCCATGGTCGACAACGGCGTGCGCGACATCGTGTTCTCGTCGACGTGTGCGACGTACGGTGAGCCGCGCGCGGTGCCCATCGCCGAGGACCATCCGCAACATCCGGTCAGCCCGTACGGCGAATCCAAGTTCATGGTCGAGCGGATCTTGCACTGGTACCAGGGTGCTTATGACGTGCGGTACGCGGCGCTTCGGTATTTCAACGCGGCGGGCGCGGATCCCGATGGTGAGGTTGGCGAGGATCACGATCCCGAGACGCACCTGATTCCGCTGGCGATCAAGGCGGCGCTGGGGAAGGGACCGGGGTTGCAGGTTTTCGGTACGGATTATCCGACACCGGACGGAACCGCGATCCGCGACTACATCCACGTGGTGGATCTGGCCGAGGCTCACCTGCTGGCCCTTGATCGGCTGCGGGCGGGCGAGGCGCGGTTGCAGCTGAACCTGGGCACGGGGACCGGGCATTCCGTTCGTCAGGTCGTGGCGTCCGTCGAAAAAATCACGGGCAGGAAGGTACCCCTGCGCGAGGTGGGGCGGCGCGCCGGAGATCCGCCGGCATTGGTCGCCGACGCGCGCCAGGCCGCCGCGGTGCTGGGATGGAAGCCCAGGTATTCCGGGATCGACACCATCGTCGAGCACGCGTTCCGCTGGTACGACCGCGGGGCCCAAACCGCTTGAAAGCGGACCCATCAAACGGTTCGGTGCCTGTGTGGGAGCAACGCTGGCATCCGCTGCGGGAAGAGTGGGTGATCGTCGCCGCGCACCGGCAAAGCCGGCCCTGGACGGGGCAAACGGTGGCTTCCCGCGGTGACGCCGCCGCGATCCGCGTGCCACGCCACGATCCGGCCTGTCACCTTTGTCCCGGCAACACGCGCGTCAGCGGCGTTCCGAACCCGGACTACCCGGATACGTTTGTCTTCGACAACGATCACCCGTGTGTGGGTCCGGATGCTTCCGCTGACGTCGTGGTTCCGCCGGCGCCGTACCGGGTGCGGCCCGCGGTCGGCCACGCGCGTGTATTTTGTTTCTCACCCCGGCACGACCTGACGCTGGCCGAGATGCCGGTCCACGCCATAACCACGGTGGTCGATGTCTGGCGACAACAGACGCGGGATCTCGGCGGTCGCACCGACGTGAAACACGTCCTGGTCTTCGAGAACAAAGGCGACGTGGTGGGTGTGTCGAATCCCCATCCCCACGGGCAGATCTACGCGACGAACTTCGTGTGGAAGACGATGGAAACCGAGCTGGGCGCATCCATCCGGTATGCCGTCGAGACGGGGCGGGGGCTGTTCGACGATATCATCCGTGCCGAGACCAAGGACGGCCGGCGCGTGATCTTCGAGGACGAACACGTGATCGCGTTCGTTCCCTATTTCGCCCGCTATTCCTACGAGGTGTATGTCGCGCCCAAACGGCGCGTGGCCCACGTCTTCGCGCTGACCGATGTCGAGGGTGCGTCGTTGGCCCGTGCGCTGAAGGACGTCACGGTGCGGTTCGACAATCTGTGGCGCCTGTCGTTTCCGTACGTGATGGTGCTGCACCAGGCGCCGGTGGAAAGCGGCGATACCGACGCGTTTCATTTCTTCATCGCGTTCCATCCGCCGCTGCGGCAGCCCGACCTGGTGAAGTATCTGGCGGGGCCGGAGATCGGTGGGGGCAACTTCCTGTCCGACACATCGCCCGAGGCCAAGGCCGCCGAGTTGCGGGCGTTGTCCGATTCCCACTACAGGATCGGCGTGACAAAGACATGAGACCCCTGCGCGACGCCGATCAGTTGTTGTCCCGCATTCGCGCGATTCACGAGGCGATTCGCGACGACGTGTTGGCGGCGTGCGAGACGCGATCCGCGGAGGATCTGGCCGCGGCCGTGGGAGACGAGGCGGGCGATACAGTCTTCGAGATCGATCGGGTGTCGGAGGCGTCGCTGCTGCGGAGGTTCGAGGAGCTGGCGCGCGACTGGCCGCTGCTGTTGGTCGCGGAGGGCCTGGGTGCGGATGGACGGCGCGTGCTGCCCACCGGCACACGCGAGGAGGACACGGAGATCGTCGTGCTGGTCGATCCCATCGACGGAACGCGGGGCCTGATGTACCAGAAGCGCCCCGCGTGGATCCTGACCGGTGTCGCGGCCGCGCGGCAGGGCAACGCAGACAGGGCAGGCAACGCAGGCAACGCAGGCAACGCAGGCAGCGCAGGCGCGGCAGGCAACGGCGGCGCCGCGGCCACGCTTGGCGACATCGTGCTGGCCGTGCAGACCGAGATTCCGCTGGTCAAACAGCATCTGTCGGACACCTTGTGGGCGACGGCCGGGGTGGGTGCGCGGGCCGAGCGTTTCAATCGTCTGACCGGCGAACGCATCCCGTTGCCGTTGCATCCGTCGCGGGCACGCGGCATTCGGCAGGGTTACGGCGGCCTGGCGCGTTTTTTTCCGGGCGCCCGTGGCGATTTGGCGGCCATCGACGACGACGTGGTCCTACGCGTATTGGGACCGATCGAAAAGGGCAGGGCGGCCACGTTCGAAGACCAGTACATCTCGACCGGTGGTCAACTTTACGAACTGATCATGGGGCACGATCGGTGGATGGCGGATCTGCGCCCGCTGGTCCAGCCGCTGCTGCGTGCGCGCGGGCAGGAACTGGGCCTGTGTTGTCACCCGTACGATCTGTCCACCGAGCTGATCGCGCGCGAAGCCGGCGTGCTGGTGACCGGCTGGTCGGGCGATCGCCTGTCCGCGCCGCTGGACGTATTTACGGACATGGCATGGATGGGCTACGCGAATGCCGAGATCCGTGCCCAGGTCGAGCCCGCGCTGGCGGCCGCGTTGCGTGCGCGCGGCCTGCTGCCGGGAGAATGAGACAGGTCATGTGGCGCGTCGAGGGCACGGCAAGTGATCCGGAGCCCTCGCTGTCCGACGGATTCGCGCGTATCGCGGCACGTTCCGATTTCTTCGACCCGACCCGACCGGTTCTGGTGGCGCGCGCGCCCGGTCGCATCGATCTGATGGGCGGCATCGGTGACTACTCGGGATCGCTGGTGCTGGAACTTCCGATCGCGGCCGCGACGTGGGTTGCCGCGCAGCCGATTGCCGATCCCGTCTTCGTGGTGGAAAGTGCGGGGGCGGGAGACTTGTCCGCGGACACCACCGTCACGATTCCGCTTGCCGATCTGGTGCCGCCGTGCGGACCGCTGCCCTATGTCGACGCGCGGGCATTGTTGACCTCCGATGCGCGGCGCGCGTGGGCGGCGTACGTCGCGGGGGCGGTGGTCGTGCTTCACCGCGAATGCGGACGTCCCCTTCGCCACGGGGTCAAGATGCTTGTTCATTCGGACGTACCGACGGGCAAAGGTCTCAGCTCGTCCGCGGCGCTGGAGGTCGCGGCACTGGAGGTTCTAACGGTGCTGACCGGTGCCACGCTTGGTGATCGCGAACTGGCGCTGCTGGCCCAGAAGGTCGAAAACCACGTCGTTGGTGCGCCGTGCGGTGTGATGGACCAGATGACGGCCGTCTCGGGCAGGCGCGATCACCTGGTCGAAATCCTGTGCCAGCCAGCCGAGCTGCGGGGGCATGTGCCAGTGCCGCCGGGATTGGAGGTGTTCGGGATCGACTCGGGCATCCGGCACGCGGTCTCGGGCGCCGACTATGGTTCGGTACGCGTCGCGGCCTTCATGGGTTATCGGATCATCGCGGACGCCATGGGTCTCGGTGCGCGACCCGTGGCACCCGGGCGGGTCAGCATCGACGACGCGCGCTTCGGCGGGTACCTGGCCAACGTGACGCCCGCGGAATGGCAGTCGCGTTTTCGCGACGTTGTTCCGGTGCAGCTGGCGGGCCGTGCTTTTCTTGACCGGTACCAGGGTACCACCGACGCGGCGACCACCGTCGATCCGGATCGGAACTACGCCCCGCGCGTGTGCACCGAACATCCGATCGATGAACACGTCCGCGTCCGCTCTTTTCGCGATCTGCTGCAAACCGGCGCGGCCGACGAAGAATCGTGTGTGCGCCTGGGCGCGCTGATGTACCAGGCACACGCTAGCTTTTCGGCGTGTGGGCTAGGTTCGGACGGCACCGACCGGCTGGTCGACCTGGTTCGCGACGCCGGTGCGGACGTGGGGCTCTATGGCGCGAAGATCACGGGTGGCGGCAGCGGAGGAACCGTCGCCGTGTTGGCCCGTGTCGGAAGCGGTCCCGCGCTGGCGACGATCGCGGCCCGCTACCGGGCCGAGACTGACCGGCCGGCGGCGATCTTCAGCGGATCGTCATCCGGATCGCGCACCTTCGGGGTACAGCGCCTGCTTCCGGTGTAGTGGTTGCGTCGGCCGCAAGCCGCAAGCCGCAAGCCGCAACAGGTCGAACCTTCAGTCCGGATCGGACGCCGTTCCCTGTTCGGCCGGAGCCGCCATGGACCGGAACTTGAAAGGACGTTCGACCTGCACCGGACCACCCTTGGGTGGAGAAAACGACCACTGGCTCATCTCCCGTTTCACGCAATCCATCACGTGCCCGTTGGTGGGGGAAATCGCCACCACCTGGGTCGCTCCGACCTTGCCGCCGGGCAGAATCGTCCAACGCAACGTCAGGCGGTTGGCATTGATGGACCCAAGCGGCGTCCGTCGCGTTCGCGAAACCTCCAGGGGGCAGTTCTTGAGCAGCGCGAAGCGTGACTTGATCTCCTGTTTCAGGACCGCGGCGTTTATGATGCCTGCGTTAACCGGAGCCGCTTTCTCGCCACGGTCGATTTTGTGTTCGATGAGAAGTTCATTGGGCATCGATTGCCCGCGGTCCTGTCGGATCGGCGCACGCGATTCGGTGACGCCCATCTTTCCCACGCGTCCGGTCTCGAACAGCGACGGTCCGCGACGCAGTTGGTCGGGTGACAGTTTCTCCAATGACGGTGGCGCAACGGCCGCGGCTTCCTTCTGATCGACGGCCGGCGCCACGGGTGCGATCGGTGCCGCCGGTTGCGGGGCGGGCAGCGTCACGACCGGCGCGCCGGGTTTCGAAGGCGGAGGAGGAACAACGATCGGCGCGGGTTGCTGCGCGACGGGCAACGCGACCGGGGGCGACGCCTTCACGGGAAAGCCCTTCTGCTCAACCGGCGGCGTGGATTTCGGGGGCTGCCCGCCGGATTCCGTCCTGTCCGCCGTTCCTGCCGGCACAACCCACGAAAGCACCAGTACCCAAGGACCAAGTAGTGACATCATGCGACACCTCCCGCTGCGGGAGCACAACATGCCATCGATTCAGGGATGATCAAGTTGATAGGTTCTCGGGGGTCGCGCACGACCAGCTAACGACGGAGATGATTCGGCCATGATGCTCAAGAAACTGATCTCCTATTTTTTGCTCCCGTACCCGATGACTTTGCTCTTCTTGATCGTGGGGGTCTCGCTGCTTTGGTTCACATCCAGGCAGCGCCCGGGCAAGGTGTTGATCACGGCCGGTGTCTTTCTGCTGCTGTTCTTCTCGTGGCCGGTCTCCGGCGATCTCTTTGTGGCGCCGCTTCACCAGGCGATGCCATTGGCGACGTCGGCCGATACCGTCGGTGTGCGTTGGGTCGTTGTGTTGGGCTCGGGCTATTCCACGAAGGCGGGGATCCCCGCCACGGGGCGCCTCAGCAGCTCCGGTCTGGTGCGACTGATCGAAGGGATCAGACTGACCCGCGCCCTGCCTGGTTCACGCCTGCTGTTGTCGGGCGGGATCGCTTACGGTGGCGTGCCGCAGGCCGAAGTCATGGCCCAGGCGGCGGAGTCGTTGGGGGTCGCGCGCGCCGACATGGTCCTGGAATCAAAGTCGGACGACACCCAGGACGAAGCGCGATTGGTGCGTGAGATCGTGGGAGACGAAAGATTTGTCCTTGTCACGTCGACGATGCACATGCGTCGATCGGTGCGCCTGTTCGAAAAACAAGGAATGAAGCCCATTGCCGCCCCCGCCGGATTCTGGTCAGACCAAACGGGCCTTCTTCCGTCCAGCCAGCACCTGACCATGGCCGACGCCGCCGATCACGAATACATCGGCATGCTGTGGGCCAAGCTGCGCGGAACGATGTAGCCCGGCAGCACTCGGCAAGCTGACAGGCCGGCGCCTCAATTGGCGACCACCTATGTCGTGGAAGGACTGGTGACAGGTCCGGAGTGCGGCAGCTGCCGTGGCCCGATCTCGGAGAAGCGCCAGAGCGCTTCAACGACCTCGGTCGGATCTTCTTCCCCCTTGATCATGGCGTCACGCAGGGAGAGCAATGCCGGAATGGCTGTCGTGGCAGCCTGAAGGGCAAAAACTCGGGTCGCGGCCCACCACCACGATTCGGACCCGGGGAAGTCTGTTCTCATTTTCGTCAGCTCGTCGGCGGCACGCGAGGAGTCGCGTTCCGCCAGGGAACGAATCGCTCGCGCGCGAACGAAATCGTCAGGATCAGAGAGGGCACCTTCCAATATGCTGCGGATTCGGTCCAGGGCAGGCGACATATCGGCGACCACGTTTAGAGCCCAAAATCGGACGACGTACGATGAATCCGTGAAGGCTTGCTCAAGGACTGGAAGGAATCGTTCGTCGGATGAGCCATAGAGCGCTCGCACGGCGATCGTTCGTTTGGCCTCGGTTGGATCTGAAAGCACCTGCTTCACCAGTACGTCGAATTCGTCTTCGTCGGCCAACGAGAGCGCAAGCAGTTTCCCCATGATGATTACCCGCGACGCCGGTTCGAGATCCGTGCGTTTCACGAAGCGCGTTAGGGCAGCGAAAAGATCGATGGCTGTCATCGCAGACGCGGCTTGGAACGCGACGTCGGCGCTGGAAAGGGCCTGTTCAAGGAGAGGAATAGCTCGTGGATCTGCGACCCTCCCCAGCGCTCGGGCGCTGGCCTTGCGGACCTCCAAGTCGGGATCGTTTCTGAGGTGCTCGTTCAGGATGGGAAGCAAGAGAGAGTTTCCAGGACGCGCGACGGCGGCAATAGCGGCTGCGCGAACCTTGGCATCGTCATGCTTGACCAAGGTGAGCAGGAGCGGCGCCAGAATCTCGTCGCCAAACTGTCCTGCGATCCATGACGCTTTCGCGATCACCTCGGGGTTGGGATCGCCGAGGTGGCGCGCGATGCCTTCCCGCACGTCGGGGGTCCCGTTCATCCCAACCTCTCGAAGAAAACGCCCGGCAACGGATGGGGGCGATGCCATCACCCACTTGAAAAAATCTGAAAACACCAATTTCCTAGTTGAAGCGTCCAGCGCCTCTCCCACGTCCGACGCCAAGAGCGCTGCAAGTGGAACTTGCTTCTCAAGGAGGGTCGAAATCCATCGAACTGCTTCGGGTGCCTGGTAGCCGTGCACCTTCCGGACGAACTTGGCGGCCCCTTCGAGTCGGCCTTGTACGATGGCCAGGTATCCCACTCCCAGGCGGATGACCTCCTCCCAGCGCGGCTCGTACATGTTCTTCAGTGCTTCGGTCGTGAAGCGTTCGTTCGCGTGCAGACCCGCAGCGACGAAGAATTCCTGGAAAGTCAGGTGCAGGAATCCCCAGAGTCCTGGTCCTCTCTCGCAGAGAAGTCCGACCTCCTTCGCCGATTTCTCAAGAAACGCTTCGGCCGCTTTGTTGGCGTCCTTGACCGAAAGGCCTTGCTGCTTGCGCACTGCCTTTGCCAGCGCGCGGAGTACCACCTTTTTGGGCGCGGCGGCCGTGGGGTGATTGCGGTGCATTTCGATGGCCAATTCCCCCAGGATTGGTAGCGCTTCCTCCTCGTATCGAAGGGCGGGTACCGAATCACCAGCAACCAGGCGACGCGCGCTGCCCCAAGTCTCGCAAAGTGTGCGCGCAACGGTTTGATAGAAGACGATTCGGTGCCGGGGCAACCGTCCCTCTGAGCGATGAATCAGAGCCAAAGCCGAAAGCAAAAAAGGGTTCTTCGCAACCGCGGCGAGACGCGGGCTTTCCTGAATGGCGCCAAGGAGAGCGGCCGTCGCGGCGTCGGCAGCTCGATCGTTATCTTCGGAGGCTCCTTCGAGACGGTGGTATGCGCGATTGAAGCCCGTCAAGTAGCGCTGGATCTGCGCGTCCGAAAACGGCGTCAGGCGTGCTTCCCTGACCTGCGGCAACTGAAGGCCCCGGTAACCGACGATCCGGGAAGATGCGACGTAGCGATTGCGAGGGAAGACCGAGGCAAATGACTCGATCCAACGAAGTACTGACTCGTTGTCGCGAGCAACCTCATCGAGCCCATCGAAGAGGACCAGACACTCCCCCTTCGAGAGGGCTGCTTCGAGGAAGGATTCCAGGCGGTCCGATCGCATATTGAGGCGCTCCTCAAAGTAGAGCGCCAGCGCCCGGAGCACGGATCCCGGGTTCGGGGAAGGTCCCCTCAGCTCGGCGAGCCGGCCGACGCTTACGGGTAGGGGGAGGCGTCGTTCGTCCAGGCCGAATCTGCTCTGAAGGGCGAAACGGCCCCGCGCCGCAATGACGGCAAGCCATCTGAGGATCGCTGTCTTTCCTGCTCCAGGTTCACCCAAAACCACCAGGGATGGATTCCGGAGCAGTTCGGCCAAGGATGCGATACGGGGCCGGGCGCCAGTGAGGCCGGCGCCAGCAAGGAACGCCGCCAGGGAAGTCCCCTCGGTCTCGCCCTCGGTCTCAAACGTAGGAAGGACGAAGATCTCGGTCACAGGTAGGACCGGCGGCTCCTTCTTTTGAAGCCGAAACCCGACGTAGCGAAACATCGCGATCTCCGACCCGAAGCAGTAGTTTCGAAATCGCTCCCAGACGTGGAGCTCGTCGTTGCTGGCGGCGTTGTCACTTGCGCGCCCAACGGTGCCCGCAGCGGGAAACACATACGCTGCGAGTCCGTCTCGGCTTGTGCCCATCGTCTTGAACTGCGCCTGGTCGGCTCCTACCAGAGCGAGGTACACGTCCTCCGAAACGACGAACGTTCCCGGTGGAGCATCCTTCTCAAGGTGCCCGCAGACGTTCAACTCCCTGCTAGCGAGCATTCCCGGTTCTGGATTCCATTCCACGGCGGCCATCACGTGGCCGGCGAGGCGAACGGGGATCCCCAGATCGATGCGACACCTCTGCCAAAGATCCCGGCCGGCGCGGGCCACCATTCGTGGCAGTTCATCGGGGTCCGGATGGTGCAAGAAAATAGTGGCGCCGTCACCTTGCCAGCCAAGCGGATCACACGCGCCATAGGCACGTGCCACTTCCTCGACCCCTGACTGATACTGCGCCTGCTTCCCCGCAAAGGCCTGCGGTGAAAGAATCGCGGACTCGGCAGTCGATCCCACGCGGTCGATAAAGACAACGCCAAGGTTGACGGGCGTTCCCGGGGACCAGTGCCAGACTTCTGGTGGACTTACGGTCGTCATGTCCGTTGGGGCTGCAGTCGCACCGTAATGCGGAAGTGCCCGCCGGTTTGTTCGAACGCTGGTTCTGGCAAGCCGCGAACATGAAGAAGGCGAAGCATCTCGGGCACTCCCAGTCCAAGGTTTTCCCGACGGTGGGCCCGTGCCAACACCGCGGCGATCACGGGATTGCGGCGCTGGCTGATGCCGCCAATCCGGATGCTGTCCAGAGTTAGGTGGTTGAGGAGCGTTCCGGGGTTCACGATCTCAAAACGGTCATCGAAGACCAAGACGCGAATTTGAGAAGCAGCGCGGTAGTCTCTGTGGGCGAGCGCGTTCATTACCGCCTCCCGCAAGACCTCCAGCGGAATCCCAGACTCGACGCGCTGAAGGCCTTCAATTTTTGCGGGTGAGGACAGATGTCGGGATAGAAACGCCGTGGCGCCATCGGCTTGGTCGATGAGCCTCCCCCCAATCTCAGCTTGGTCCAGGAAGGTTCCTGATATCGAGACTCCCGGCAGACGCACGGCCGAGATCCGTGCGTCTGGAAGCCAACGTTGGGGATCCTTGCCAAACATCAACACGCCGGAAACCGTCGGAACCTCGCCGGCTGTCAGGCAGTGCAGCGCGATCAGGTACCGAAGTCTTGTATCCATGTCCAAGGCTGCGCTGTAGGCAGAGGAGAGGAAGTTGTCTATCGCGCCTTGATCCAGATCTTCCTTCGTGGCGCCCGAGACGGCCTGTTCGTCGAAATGAAATGACTCGGATTGTAGAATTCGCTCCAATTCTTCCCGGGTGGCCTGGCGGGAGGTACTGGCATCACGCACGTAGTAAATGTTTCGCGCGCGAAACGGTCTCTGAGGATGAAAACCCGGCACCGTCACCACCACGATGATCTGCTCGTCCAATCTGTGTTTTGCGATCGCGCACCAAAGCGGCGGGTGAAGGTTCTGTTGGCTCGCCGAAACAATCTGCCGCATCAGCACATCAGCTTGCTGAACGCTTCCAACCCCCGTCGGCGTGCCGTCGTCTTCGACGCCTACAAACAGTTCCCCTCCGCCTGAGTTGGCCAGGGCCGCCAGTTGTTTCGCGATTTCGTCCGCATCAAGCCGATAGTCCGTCCGGGCTACGGACTTGAACTCAGTTTGTGAGTCCTCACCTAGCAGTAGTCGCTTCGCAATTGCCTGTCCGTCCATCGCTTCGACCGTAACCCAAACAACCGGCAGGGGCTAATCTGGCGGTGCGACGCGTGGTCTTGGTTGCCTTGTGCTCACCCCTTTTCGGGCGTCGGCAGCGGCGCGCGGGCCAGCGTGAACCGATCGCGCGTGTGCGTGTATTCCGATCCGCCCATGCGTCCGACGGCATCCAGGCGCCCCATGTCCACGCGTCCCGCCACGATCAGGTCGTCACGGATGTGCCACAACACGATCTCGCCCAGAATCAGGGCCGTCCGTCCGCGCCCCACCTCGATGATGCGATCCAGGCGGCACTCCATCGCCACCGGTGCCTCGGCGATGCGGGGCGGCGCCACCCGATCGGACGCGATCTTGGTCAGCCCCGCGGTCTCGAATTCGTCCACGCCGTAGGGATAGTCCGTCGCGGTCACGTTCATCGCCGTCGCCAACGCCTCGGGCACGACGTGAATGACGTATTCGCCCGTGCGTTCGATGTTGCGCCAGGTGTCCTTGGGGATCTCCTGGCCGTCGCGTTCACGCCGCGATACCACGATCAGGCACATGGGTGGCTCGGAACCGGCGCCGGTGAAGAAAGAGAACGGCGCCAGGTTGGCCGATCCGTCCTCGTTCAAGGTGGAGGTCCAGGCGATGGGCCTAGGCACGATGGTACCGACCTGCCAGAAGTAGGCCGCGCTCTCGGAGATATCGTTGGGATCGATCTTCATCACCAGCAGCCTGACACGAATCGCCGCGGGTGTATTCTTCGTCGCATGACCATGAGATCGCCGATTTGCGCGCTGGTGACGGTCGTCCTTTTCGGTTTTGTGGGGGCCTGCGGTCCGTCGAAGGCGGATCTGGAGAAGGTCCAAAGGGAGTTGAAGGACGTGACCAGCGATCGGGACGAGATGAAGGCGAAGGTCGAAAAGACATTGGCGTCTCTGGAAACCCTGCGGAGCGAGAACGTCGACCTGCATGCGAAGGTTGACGCCGTGGCAGCGGAGAAGGCGGCCGCGGACAAAGCGGCCAGTTCTTCGCCGTCGAAGAAGAAGGCGGCGACGAAGAAGAAGAAGAAGGCCAAGAAAAAGAAGAAGAAATAGGGACGGAAACGCCCGGCCGCCTGGTCAGGTCGCTGCTGCTTCTTGGACGGCGCGGCGGTTTGTGGTTATCAACGTTCTTCTGATGCGCGGCGTGGTGTTGGCCCTTTCGATTGCCGCTGTCGCGGGTGTGTCGGTGTGGCTGTTGATTCGGTCAGGGCGGAGTTCGGATGCCGATCGGACACGCGCCGAGATCGCTGTTGATATCGAACGGGGAGCCATCGGCGATCTCGGTCGGGCGCAAGCGCGCGGCCGGCGTTTGATTGTCGCGAATCCGAATGACGGCGAAGCCGCGGCCTTGCTTGCCTTTGCCGATGTCATGCTGGCGGTCGACTACGGCATTGATACAGCGCGGGAGGCGGAAGCCGTCCTTGGGGCCATTCGCAAGCGGGAGGAATCGCCTGAAGCCGTCTCGGGCATCGAGGGCGCGGCGCGTGCGCTGCTCTTGCTTCACCGGGGTCAGCGGGAAGCCGCCGCACGCCAGGCCACGGCCGCGACAACAGCCGCGCCCAGTAGCCCGCATACCCTGTATGCGCTTGGGCGCGCGCGGGCCTTCGGCGGCGATCTGCGGAATGCGGCGCGCGCGTTGGAGGCGGCGATCGTTCGGACTCCAGGCTTCTCCGCGGCTCGCGTCGCGTGGGCCGAGGTGCGGTTGGATCTCGGCGACGCCGCCGGCGCACGTGCGGCGCTGGATGCCGTGCTGGCACGTTCACCCGGGGATCTGCGCGCACGGCTGTTACTGGACGAAGCCGAACAGGCTCTGGGTGTCGTTGGGGGCGGGGCGTTGTCCGGCGCATGTCCCGCCGTTCAAGGAAACTGGCCGCCGGTCTTTGTTCAGGCCAGCTGCGCGTTGGCCCGGGCGGGTCGTGCACGACGATCCGGGGCGCGGGCAGAGGCCTTGCGCGACGTCAAGACGGCGGCGGCTCTTGTCCCCGACCAGCCGCGCCTGCTGGGCCGGACAGCCGAGATGTTGGCCCAAATCGGTGCCGTCGATCGGGCGGTCGCGCTGACGGAGCGTGCGCGACGTTTGGCCGCGCCCGAGATGCCGGCGCTGGCGTGGGCCAACGCGGCCATCGCGCTTGGTCGGGGCCGGGCAGCGGTGTTGCCGACTGGTCCGCGCCCCGCGGATCCCGAGATCCGGCTTCTGATCACGCGCGCCGCACTGGCCGCGGGAGGCCTCGGGGAGTTGCGACTTGCGTTGGAGGCCCAAGGCAAACTGGCGCTGGCGGACGACACGGATCTGCTGCTGTTCGCACGGCTCCACGAAGCACCCCCGCCCAGCGGCGCGGCCCCCGAAAGCGACGATCCCGTGCGTGCGTATGTCGACGGCCTTGCTGCCCAGTTCAGGGGCGATCTGCCGGAAGCGGCCGAACGCTTCTGGCACGCGTTGTCTGGTCATGGCGACGCTTGCCGCGCGGCGGGTGAATACGTGGCCACGTTGCGTACCCTGAAGGCCCCTGCTGATCCCGCGGCGTGGCGCGCGCTGCGTGCCGAGAACACGGGTTGCGTGAATTTGCGCTAGGGCAGCGCTAAGGGCAGCGCTAGCGCGGAACAGCTGACGCGGCAACTGCTCCTACAGCGACGGTTCGCTGGCTTCGGCAGCTTGTGCGGTCACGGCGTTCGGCGCGCCCTCGCCGGGCTCGGGGACCAGCGCTTGCGCCGCCGCCTCGCCGTGCGATTGGTCGTGTTCGGCGCCCTCGCCGTCCATGCGATCCTGTCCGTAGTCGATCCAGCGCGAGCGGTATTCGCGCACGTCGACGTGGATGAATCCCGAGACCGGGTAGTACCCGAGGCCCGGGACCCCCATCGATTCGGCGAGATCCCGCGCCATCAGCGGGGTCAGGCCGGGAATGCGGATGTCCGCCGCCATGCCGCGCGTGTGGTAACTGAGCCGCGCCCGCGAGTACATGGGCGCGCGGAAGCCCGACACCAGGATGATCTTCTGTTTCGTGCGTTCGGCGATCCGGTATAGCAATTCGATCAGGCGCGGATCGATCGGCGTTTCGGCCGTCGTGTGCAGGCAGCGCATCAGATGACGAAACTTGCGGTAGGCGTCCGCCTCCATTTCTCCGGTCGCCAGACTGAACCTGACCTCCATCTCTTCGCCGTTGTTCGAGGCCTGCACGACGAATCGTCCCGTCGGCCCCGCGGGCGCGCGCGTGGGTCCCATCCCCGACGGACCCCGACGGTCGGCCGACGAGGTGTCGCTGTCGTTCCCGCCCGAACCAAGCGCGACGCTGTCGGCGGCCTGCACCATGGCACGCACGCGACGCTCCAGCGCGTAACGCGTGTCGCTCAATTTCCACGAGCCGCACGCCAGAATCACCGTGGCCACGGCGAGAACGCCACCGACCACCAGGACCACGGTCGGCAGCGACGCGGGTAGCGAAATGGTGCGGATGGGACGGCTGGGATCGCTGGTGATCACGATGCGCAACCGCGCGCGTGGTGTCTTGCTTTGTTCCTTGCGTATCCTGCGCAGGTCGAAAGCGGGATCGGGCGGGGGCCGCTGGGCCATGATCAGCTAGCTGGCGTGACTCAGTTCAACGCCGTAGGCGGGAACGTCGTCGATTTGTTCCACGGAGGCCAAGGTTTGTGCTGCCTGATGGGCATGTGGCGCCGCCAGCGCGTGTCCGGGCGCCGTTTCCGTGCCCATATGACTGGTCCCGCGGAAGATACCCCCGGTTTCGATGCGCACGCTCTGCGCGTCGATATCGCCTTCGATCTTTCCCGACGCCATGATTTCCAGGTGTCCCGAGCAAATCACATTGCCCAGCACTTGACCGGCGACCACCACGTCGGTGCCGCGGACGTTACCGCGCACCGCGCCGCTTTCGCCAATCACCACCGCCGATCGCGATTCGACCGAGCCCTCGACCCAACCGTCGATCCTGAACGCGCCGTCGGCGCTTAGATCGCCGCGGCATAGGCTGGTGCGGGCCAGGATGTTTTCGATCTCGTCCCGGGTGGCCGTCTTGTGCTTGTCAGATTTCGATCGCCATCCCATCTCATCCTCCTTGGCAAGGGCCACTGGCATTCCGCGGCCTGTTCGTCGCAATTCGCCGGACGTTTCATCGGTGGATTTGGGGTTCCACTGAAGGCCGGATGCCCTCCTTGGCGGCGTGGTCAGGCAGACAGGGATCCCGATTCGGCAATTCCCGCGCACACCCGGTTTCTGACCCGTTTGGGCCGGGTTCGCGGTACCTGAGGACATGCAGATCGGACCAACCGCGTCATCCTGGCCCGCGTTTGTTCGCCACGGTTGGCGATTGCCTGTTGGATCCCGTTACGGTGTCGATTTGTTGACCGTTTCCACGGTCGGCTTGTCACTGCTAAACAAGGATTGTTATGACCACAGGCCTGGGTGCCCATCAAGCGCCGTTAGGTCGTCCTTCAATCAGCGGGACTAACATAATATGATGCCAGGCATTTTGAATGTTCGGGGGGCTCTGGGAGGCCAGTGGTACACGCTGTTGCGTCCGTTGACGGAGGGCTCAAGCGCGCTGTTCGAGGCCAGGCGGGACGGTCTTTCAGAAGACTGCGTCGTGCGTTTGTTCCCGGAGATCGGCGCCGGCACCGAGGCGGCCCAGCGCATCGAAATCGGCGCTCGGTCCGCGTTGGAGCTGCGTTTGGTGGGCGTTGCGCAGGTGGTGGATTTCAATGGGAGCGAGCAGCCCGTGTTCGTCGCGATGGAGCGGATTGGCGGCCGTTCGCTGGAAAAGGTGATGGCAGAGGACGGGATCTTTCCCCTTCCCCGGGCGGCCGAGCTGGTTGGCCAGGTTGCCAACGCGTTGGCGGCGGGGCACACGATCGGTATCGGCCATGGGGATCTGCATCCTGGCGCGATTCGGTTGATGACGGACGAAATCGGCCGGGTGGTGACGAAGCTGGTCGGTCTTGGATGGGCGGGGGAGGCCCGCGTCGCCAGCAGCGACCACCGCCACGCGGTTTACCGCGCGCCCGAACAGAGGCCCGGAAACCAAGCCACGACGAAGACCGCCGATGCCAGCGCGGATCAGTTCGCGCTGGCGGCCATCGCTTACGAAATGCTTGCGGGGTGTTCGTACCTTTCCGAGGAGAGCAGCGATCTGGCTGATCCCGAGGCCCGCCGTTGGCGTCAGCCGCCGCGGGTCGCGGAAATGGTTCTGGGTCTTCCGGCGGGTGTCGACGACGTTTTGCGTCGAGCCTTGTCCTATGAGCCAGGGGCACGATTCGCAAGCGTGAGTGAATTCGCGCTGGCGCTGGCAGGTGTGGCGGACGTTCAGGATCGCGTGACGCCGGTTTTCGCACCCCTGCCCGGCGTGACGCCGCCGCTTACCAGCGGGGATCGCGACGATTGGCCGACACCGCTTCCGGCGAAGCCTACTTCGCGGCAGCCGCTTTCCGCGAAGGCCGTCTTTCCGACGGTCGCCAGCGAGGATCCCAGCGATTGGTTGTCGCCATTTTCAGCCGGAGGTCTTCAGGAAGACGACGATCGGGCGACACCGCCTCCGGTGAAGGCCGTGGCACCGACGGTCAGAAGCGAGGATCCCGCCGAATGGCTGACGCCTACGTCGGTGTTCCTGCCGGCTATCGATGTGGTCGAGATGATGCCCGTCGAGACCTTCGTTCCTCCGGCGCCCGCGTTGAATCTCTTGCCTGGCATGCCCCCCGCGCCCGCCTTCGCGGGCACCGGCGGCTTCATGTCGCCCGCGTTCGCGATTCCCAAGACGCGGATGTCGGGGCGGACCCAGCGCCTGTTCATGGCCGTCGGCGCGGCGCTGGTGATAGCGGCCGGCGGCATCGTGGTGGCAAACGTGAATGGATCGGATCCGGTGCCGGCGCCGGTCGTGTTGCCCGCCGTTGAACGCAGGACCGAACCCACCGTCGAACCGTTGGCGCTGGCCGTGGTACCGCCGCGCGATCCGGTCAGGGTGGTCGCCGCCGTCACCGCGCCCGCGCGTGCGTCGTCGAAGCCCGCGCGTGCGTCGTCGAAAAAAGCCTCCCGGATCGGCAAGCGAAAGTACAGGGCCAGTCGCCAGCGCGCGCGTGCGCGCCATCATGCCAGTGCGCGCGATCGGGTGGTCGCCCACCGTGCACGTTCGCGCTGACTTTTGTGCCCGTTGATGCGCGCATGCCCGCCGATGCGCGCGCACGCCGAGCATCGAATTTCTGACGTCAGGGGATCGTCGGCGGTGGCGGTGGCGGTGGCGGTGGCGGCGGTGGCGGTGGCGCGGTGACCGCTGGCGGTGGCGCGTCCGGAACGCCCGGCGGCGGCGGCACCTTGGGAGGAACGGGGACATCCGTGTCCTTCTGCACGCACGCCGACAGATCGAAGAACAGGAATTCCAGCGCCTTTTCCTGCGCGGACAGCATCGTTCCGCGGCATCCGTCCGGGAAGGCCATGGTGGAATTGGATATATCCGTTTTGTCGCCCACCGCCGCCGGTGCCGCGTTCAGGTGGACGTCGGTGAACACCGCGCGCCCGCACTGCATATCGGCCGCGGTCCCGACCGGCGTGTTGAACGTCAGGTACTGAATTCCTGGACGCTGCGGGGTGACCGGATCGTTCGTGTTCTTCTCGATCGAGATCCAGGCCTGGCTGGTCGCGGTGTTGACCGCGGTCGCGGTGTGCTGCGGCTCATGAACCACCAACTGACCGCGCGTCGTGGAGGCGCCCCGGGCGACCATCCAGTCGGCCAGCGCCGCGCCCTTGGGAAATGTCGTGTTGATCGTCGATGTGATGGGGCTGGGCGGCTTGGTGTTCGGGTCCAGGTATGTGGCGGTGGTGGGCCACGGCGCTGGGCCTTTGCGCAGGAAGTAGGAATGCAGGTGGTCGAGGAACAGGCGCCCGCCGGCGTCGGCATAGGATTTGACGTTGGCGAGGTAGGGGACCTTGACCTCACCGAACTGGCTGCCCTCGCACGAGAACATCAGGAGGTCGTAGCCCAGCATCTTCGGCGTGCTGCCCCACAGGGCCGTGGCCCAGGGAAACCTGCCGCCGCCCAGGGCAGCGTTGAACTGAATGGCACCCGGTCCGTCGCTGCCGGGCGTGGCGGCGGGATCGCCGCCTGCGTACAGGTTGATGCGACCGCTGCCCGTGTCCAGGGTGAACTCGCTGTCGGCGACGCCGATTTTTCTTAGCAGGCATTCCAGTGCGTCGGAGTTGCCCGTGGTTACGGCGATCTTGGGAATGTTGCCTTCGGTTTTGTTGCGTGGCAGGCGGGTCAAATTGACGTCGGTGATCGGGGTGTCGACGCAACTGGCGACGTTGGGGATGGTGACTTGCCGCCGCCATTTTCCGACCTGGATCACCAGCGGGATGTTGGTGCCGGTCGGAACATTTTCCAGTTTGAAACGCCCATTGACGTCGCTGAGCGCGGTCGCGATGGGTTTCCCAGACAGCGTGACATTGCAGCGATCGCAGGACGCTCCCGTCGGGATCGGTTCCAGCGCCGCGTTGGGAATGTACGCGACGACGTTGTACAGCGGCGTGACACCGGCAGGGTCATAGATGGTTCCGCTGACGGTGGTCGTGGTGGTGCCCGTGCACTTCGCGACGTTGCACTGGATTCCCGTGCAGGCCGTTCCGGCCGTCGCCCCCGGACATACGCCGGCCTGCGCGCCGGTACCGCAGGCCAAACCGCCCGGGCAAGCCGGGCAGTCGAGCGCGCCGCCGCACCCGTTGCCGATGCGCCCACAATACTGGCCACCACCCATAGGCGCGCAGGTGATCGGTGTGCAGTTGGTCGGCGCGCAGACGTTCGGCACGACGCCCCCGCAAGTCAGGCCGGCGCCGCAGTCCCCGCAGCCGAGCGTGCCGCCGCAGCCGTCACCGACGGTGCCGCAGTACCGCGCGGTCGTTGAAGCGCAACTGAGCGGCGTGCAGTTGGACAGCGTGCAGACACCCGACGTGCAGATCTGTCCCGCGGGACACGCGCCGCATTCCAGTTCGCGGCCGCAGCCGTCACCCACCTTGCCGCAGTAGCGGCCGTTGGCGGGCTGGCAGGACAGCGTCGCGCAGGTGGCCCCACCGACGCAGCGGCCCGCTTCGCACGCCTTGTCCCCCATGCAGATTCCGCAGTCCTGCGTGCTGCCGCAGCCATCGCCGATCACGCCGCAGTACTGCCCGCCTGTCGGGGCGCAAGACACCTTCGTTGTGCATGTGGCGGGCGCGGCGGCATCACCGCGGGGCGTGACCGTGGTGGCGACGTCGGTCGCCGCCGAGGTGTCGTTGCCAGCGGAGGGCGCGTCGGTTGAACCCGCTGCCGCGTCGGGCGTTGTTGTTGCCTGGCTGGTTGATACGCGCGCGCAGCCGCTGGTGCCCATGCCCACCGGTAAGGTGGCGACCAGGATCAGAATCGCCAATGTTGTTCGGGGTTTCGAGCGGTACGACATGGCATCGACTCCTCGCGTGGGTGCGGCCCGTGGTTTCGATGTGACGGGATCTCCCTATGCGGTGTCCGGGCACCCACGGTAGGGCTCACACCGTGTGCCGTCGCTTGTTCGGCCGTCTTGCACCCGCGCCGTGCAGCCGCGAACATGGCCGCCGTGGCCAAGGGGAAGGTTCAGCTTGATGGTTTCAGCGTTGCCGGTGTCGAGACCGCCATCGAGGTTCCCAATTTCGGCGTGGTCCTGGACATGGGCCGGTGTTCGCGCACGGCGGTGAATCAGCCGGTGGTGATCGTCAGTCACGGCCACCTGGATCACGCGGGGGCGCTTGCGCACCACGCTTCACGTCGGGCGATGATGAAACTGGGCGAATCCACGTACCTGGTCCCGGCGGCGATCGCGCCCGATGTCGAACGTCTGTTCAACGCGGCGGGGGAGCTGGATGGTCACCCGATCCCACGCAAGGTCGTGGCGCTGGAGCCGGGTCAGGATTTCGCGCTGCCGGGCAAGAAGTGGGTCAGGCCCTTCTCCACGTTTCACGTGGTGCCCAGTCAGGGCTACACCGTCTGGGAGCGCCGCCATCGCCTGCGGCAGGAGTTTCAGGGCATGCCGGGGGCCGAGCTGGCGCAACTGCGCGCGCGCGGTGTCGAGATCGATTCGCCGCACGAGGTGCCTCTGCTTTCATTCACGGGGGACACACGGGTCGACGTCCTGGAACACGTCGAGGAACTGCGGTGGACCGAGACGCTGATCATGGAGACAACATTTCTCGACGATCGCATATCGATCGAGGACGCCCGGTCGATGGGTCATGTGCACCTTGACGAGGTCCTTCAGCGTGTCGACCTGCTTCCACCGGGCGATATTGTCTTTTGTCATTTCTCGGCTCGGCATCTTCCCGGCGAGGTGCAGCGGATTCTGGCCGAGCGGCTGCCTGCCCTGCTCAAAGAACGGGTTCGCGGCTTTGGCGCGGATTCTTGATCGTCGTGCTCACGGTCGTTGGCCAGAGACCACGAACGGGTTCGTGACCCGCACCGCGCCGTATTGTCTCCCGTCCTGAAAATCTTCGGACAGCAGCTCACCGAGCCCATAGTGTTCGGCATAGGCCCATAGGTGGGCGTCAAACCAGGACAGCCGATAGGCGGACATGCCCCGAAGGGCCGTACGCACGATCTGTTCGTTCGGATAAAGCACCTCGTATTGGTGCAAGAACTCTTCAGCCTCGCGTATGGCGTCCTGCACCGAAAGCAGGGGAGCCCCACCGCCCAGCGGCCGGGTCACGACCGCGACAAACTCGACGATCGCCTGGTGTGGCAGGCGCACCGAATTGTCGGCGATGCCACGACGGAGGATGTCGGTCGCGCGTGCCTGCTTGTCGGGAAAGCGGGGATCGTAGCGATAAACCAGAATATTGGTGTCAACCAGAGCTGCCACGATCGTACAACTCCTCGCGTGTCCATCCGCGTGGGCCTGCGGAGATCACTGCGGACTTATCTCTGGCCTGCTGCCGGGACGTCGCCTGATCGAACAGGCGCAGGCGCGCCGCGAGCCCATCCCGCGATTGAGCACGCCTTCGCGGCAATACGCGGATGGAATCTCCCGCAGCCAGCCACGTGATCTCATCCCCGGGCTTGATGCCGTACTGGTCCGCGATCACCTTGGGAACCGTGACTTGCAGCTTCGAAGTCACCTTGGGCATGTCCTTACTTTAGTAAGGATTGTATCCTTGTCAAGGCAGCGACGGTCCCCATCCCTCGATTTGGTGCAGCACGGCTCGTGATTCCGGATCGTAGGGATCGACGTCCAACGCGCGTCGCAGCCAGGTTGCACCGGCGGCGGTCTGTCCGCGGACGATCGCAAGCTGGGCCAACAGGGCCAGGCTTCTGACATCTTCGCTGTCGGCGGCGATCAAGGTACGGGCCAAACTTTCCGCCGCTGCCGGTTCACCCGCTGCGAAGTAAGCCCGGGCCCTCAGTTGCGCCGCGGCCCGGTTGTTCAGCGTCGACAATACGATTTGCGCCTCGCGTGGCTGGTTGAAAACGACCAGCAGTCTCGCCAGGTGCAGCCGCGCCGCTTCATGCAACGCGGTCGCGCCCCCGAAACGGGACGCGAGCCGCCGCAAGATCGCATCGGTGGTCGTGGGATCGTTCAAAATCAGCGACGTTCCGTCGCGCGCGAAGAGCACTTCGGAACCATCGGTGAAAATCAGACGCCAGTCGGCGCTGGACGCCAGGTGTTGCGCCAATCCGAGGTAACGATCGGGATACGTCGTGGTGAGAACGACGTAGCGAAAATGATTGGCCTCCGCCAGGGCGTCGAATGTCCGCGGGTCATCCAGCGCCGCCAGATAGGCCGCGTATTCCTCCGCGGTATGCAGAACCAGGCGCGTGTCCAGATACGGGCGCAGGGCGGGGATGGTCAGCTCCAGATAGCCGCCGTGATGATCCGGCGCGAAGATCGGACCCGCCGCCGCGATCCGTTGCAGGTGTCGCGCCGATTCAAGGGGAAAATGAAAGGGCGTCGGCGATGCGATGCTGGGTTCGCGCGCGTGGACCAACGTCGCAAGGGCGATCTGGGTGCACAACACCACGGCCACCAGCGCCTTTTTCGCCGGTTCGGCCATGACAGTGCGCGTAGCGAAGGCGCTGATCCGCGGGGCGATCGCCATCGCCACCATCGGCGTGGCCAGCCAATAGAACAGCAACACGTTTCGATTGGCCATCAGAGCAAGCCCGGCGAATCCCACCATGACCACAAGATGCGCCACGGGCGGCCGTCGACCTGAAACGGCCAGGCACAAGGCAAACGCCGCGAGGACCCACTGAAAATGGCCGACCTCGGCGGCAGCCGTTCGTCCCAACAGCCACGGCGGGACGTTTTCAGCGACCTGCGCGGCGAACACATTGCCAGCGGTCGGCGTCACGCGAAGCACGAGCTCTGCGGAAAGGGCCAGTCCTTGAAGACCGTAAGGTGTGGCGAGCGACGCCAGCAGACACAGACCCAACGCGAGCGCCAAAGAGCGGCGCCGGGAGCGGCGCAGGGAGCGCTGGTTGTTGGCGTAACCCGCGTCGGCCGCCGTGCCGGGCGACAACCACGCGCCCAGTAGATACGCCGCGATCAGCGCCGGCCCCAGCAGCGACAACCCCTGACAGTTGGCCCACACGACCTGCAGCAACGGCAGCAGCGCCAACCAACGATGCGATTGCGCCCGGCAATGTTCCAGCACCGAGACGTACAGCGCCAACATCAGCAGCGTGACGATCACCGGTCGCACCAACAAGAGATGTCGGGCCAGGAACAGCGTGGCCAGAAGTCCCAGCGCGCACAAGACCAGCCCCGCGATTCCTTCGGCGCGGGCAACCGTTCGTGCCAGCACCACCGCTCCCGTCGCGACCAGCGCCGCCTTGACGACGACCAAACCAGCAAGCCCCGCGAAGACGTAAATCGCGTAGGCGCCCAATTGAAACAACCAGTGGACGTCGATCCAGGCGCGCCCCGCCGCGCTGAGCGTGAACGGATCGGTGCGCAGCCACGCGTGCCGGTGAACCATCTCGCGACCAGCCGCCAGGTGCCAGAAGATGTCGCCGTCCGCGATGGGAGCCAACCCGACGATGAACGCCCCCACGAACAGGCCCGCCAAGATCAACCAGCGCTCGGGGTTTCTGGCCAACCCACCCGATGCGGGCGCGATCACCTCCGCCAGGGAAACCATCCTTTGGTTTGCATGATCATGATGCCGCGTTCAGCCCACAGCTTGTGGCCGTCGAAGTTGAAGTGGTGGTCGTCCATCATTCCCAAGCCGACGGTAGGTACCAGTTCAAGGTTCGTGATCATGCCGGGCAACGATCGAATCATCGGTATTGCCGCCAGGCCGACCGCGCTGGTGGGAGACAACGTCCCCGTAGCTTCCATTTCGTAGTCACACGCCAGAACGGGCAGGTTCGGCTCGCCCAGATCGGCGCGCATGTCGGCGATGATTTGCTTCATCCGCGCGGGAAATCCGGGCTGATCCGCCGCCGGCAGGTGGCGTTCGGTGATGCCCAGCATCACGAAGATGGCGCCGAAAGTGACCTTCCCTTTCAACTCCATCGCGCGGGTCATGACCGTGGGATACAGAAGATTGTTCGCCTTCAGATAATCGGGGCTGGGCGCGGAGCCTTCCCCCCTTCCGATGGAGATGAAGTGATAGTCGGTGGGCGCCGCGGCAGCCGCGGTCTTTAGAATCGCCGTGCCGGGACCCGCCTTGGTGTCCGTGGAACGAGAGGGGGCCGTCGGCTCCTTCGCGAGCACGAACGTGTTCGCGCCCCTGTAGACCCACAGCTGCGGTTGCGTGTCGTAGAAGAACGGTCTCGTGGCGGCAGGCAACGTCGCCTGCCCCTGCATGTTCGAATGGCCGAAATGAATGTAGACGATGGCCTTCTCTTTGGGCACCACGGTGCCCGCGATGTTGATCGTGATTCCGGAGGCTGTGCCGCCGCCCGTGCCCGTGATGCCGCCGGTGCCGACGGTGCCACCGGATCCGATCCGGCCGCCGCTACCCGCGGTGCTACCACCCGTGCCGACGGTGTTTCCGCCCGTGCCGACGGTGTTTCCGCCCGTGCCAATGCTGTTGCCACCCGTGCCTACGCTTCCGCCTGAGCCGGTGCCCCCTGTGCTGGTCACCCCGCCGCTACCGCCAGAAACTCCCCCCGACGCTGTCCCTTGCCCTCCGGTTCCGGGCTGCTGCACGGCCCCTCCTGTTCCCGACGCCGGAGTGTTGCCGCCGGACCCGCTTGCCGTGTTGGTCTTGAGGTGCTCCTGAACCCCGCACGCGAGTCCCAACGTGGTGAAAGCCAACGTGCCAAGCAGACCGAGCGCAAACCTTTGCATGACCGTATGGGCCAAGAAGGACGCGGATTTCATCATTTCCCCTTTCGCGTAGAGGAATGTGCCGGATCTAGAAGGGGGACAACGCCAGTCCCAGGGCCACGGTCCAGGGGCCGAGGGCCCATGGCGAACGCGGCACGGCATTCGTGCCCGTAAGGAAGCCGTCATACTGATACGGCATCGACGCCCCCGCCAGCACCGCGATCCAATCCGTCGACCATTCCAGCGACACGTTGCCGGTCAGGCTGAACAGCGGCGTCATCTGTTCCAGCGTCTGATCGCGATCGTGACCCCGAAAGCCGGTCGCCGCCAGGCCTATCGCCGGTACGAAAGGCCCCAGGAAATAGCCCGAATAGGCATAGGTCGTCGCGCTCGGCGCGCGGTAGTTGTCGAATTCGTTCTGTCCGCCGCGCCAGCTGGCCACGCCGCCGACGACGATCACGCCCCAGATCTCGTCCATGGCGTGATCCAGGATCAGGTTCGCCGTCGGTCTGCCGAATCCAAGCTGCTGCTGCTGCAGTAGAAGTTTGCCCCGGTATCGCCCGTTGTGCGCGCCCGTCGGCAGGCCGACCATCGCGGTCAGCGTGGTGGCGTTGATACGGCCCAACCTTCGCGTGAGCTGGAGACTCATGTCCCCGAGCCCTCCATTCGAGACGTCAATCCCAGGCGCCAGTGGGTCAAGTGGGTTCAGGAAAAAATAGTCGGTGAAGTATTTGTAGACGTACGGGATGTTCGCCCCAAGGATCCATTTCTCACTGAGTTCGCGCGTAATCAACGTGTTGACGAACATGTGCTGTTCAAGTCCGGTGCTGCTGTGGATGCGGGTGTACGTGGCCTGCGACTGGACGTTGAACAGGCCGCCGCTGACGCCCCGTCCGATCCATTTCAGTCCGGCGCCGCCGCCGGTTCCCGAACCCGCGCCGCATCCACCGATCGTCTGCCAACCGGCCAGCAAGGGACCCAGCGCGGCGACGCGAACCAGCAGCGCCGGATCGGGCGCGAAATCGCACGCGCGCGCTGCGGCGCTGTCCCTGCCTGTCGACGCCGATCGCAGGTGGTCCATGCGACGGCGCAGGCGCCCGGACTCGATCCACCGGTCGACCGCCGGGTAGACGGCAGCCGCCAGAAACGCCAAGGCGAGCAACCAGGGACTGCGTGATCGCGTCATTCCGGACTTTCGATTCACCCGCCGCGCCGCCCCGCTTTCGCGCCACGTAGTCACTGGTCCCGACCCACTGGTGCCGTCGACGTTGTGAACGCGCGGACCGTATCACGAGGTGGGCGGGTTGGGAATCCGTCGCGATTTTTTATCGGTTGTGTCAATGTCCCGATTCGCAACTCGCCTAGCCCCCCGGGCGCTTTATTTCGTTGTCCGCTTTTCCCCGAGCCGAAACAAAGCGAACCGCATGGTTTTCACCAGCCACGTCTTCCTTTTCTATTTTCTGCCGCTGGTTCTGGCGCTGTATTACGTGCTGCCTTTTCGCGCACGTACAGCGTTGATCGCGCTTTCCAGCTACGTTTTCTACGGTTGGGCCAATCCCATCTGGGCCGTGATCATGTTCTTCGGCTCCAGCGTCGATTATTTCTGTGGACTGGCTTTGGTGAAGTTGTCGGGGTTGCCTGACCGGGACGGATTGCCCCCTGTCATTGATCGGTCCTTACCGCGCACGCGCGGGATGAAAGCCGTATTGGTGATTTCGATCGTCACCAATCTGGGATTGCTGGCGGCCTTCAAATACACGGGCTTCGTGGCCGAGAACCTAAATGCGCTGTCGCGGCTACTGGGCTTTGGCGCGGACGCCGTTCCGGTGTTGCACCTGGTGCTGCCGGTCGGCATTTCGTTCTACACGTTCAAGGCGATGAGCTACGCCATCGATGTTTATCGTGGGGATGCCCGCCCGATGCGGCGCTTTGTAGACTACCTGTGTTTCGAGGCATTTTTCCCCGATCTGGTCGCGGGCCCGATCATTCGATACGCCGCCATCGAGGAACAGATGCGCGTGCGGCAACACACCCTGGACAAATTTGCCCGCGGCGTTGCCTTCTTCGCGCTGGGCATGGCCAAGAAGATCTTGATCGCCAATCCGATGGGACACGTGGCCGACACCGCGTTTTCCGCGGGGGCACTGCACGCGCCCGATGCCTGGTTCGGTTTGTTCGGTTACGCGTTTCAGATCTACTTCGATTTTTCGGGGTATTCGGACATGGCGTGCGGATTGGCACTGATGATGGGGTTTGTCCTGATTCAGAATTTCAATTCGCCGTATCAGGCGGACAGCATCACGGATCTCTGGAGGCGCTGGCACATCAGTCTGTCGACGTGGCTGCGCGACTATCTGTACATCCCGCTTGGCGGCAATCGCCTGGGCGAGGGGCGCACGTACGTCAACCTGATGGTCGTCATGCTGTTGGGGGGCCTGTGGCATGGCGCCAGCTGGAACTTCGTGTTGTGGGGCGCGTTGCACGGCGGGATGCTGGCGTTCGAACGCGCGCAGGAAAAACGCCGAAAGGTGGCGCTGAAGTCCAACGGCCCGGCGCGACGGTTGCCGCGTCCGATCCGCGTCGCCATCACCTTTGTCATTGTTTGCCTGGGTTGGGTGTTTTTTCGCGCCAAGACGTTGGGTCAGGCCGTGACGACATTGAAGTCGCTGTTCGGACTTGGCGCGGCGTCGATGACGGCGGGATCGGACGCGTTGGTCGGGGCGCTTTACACGCGCTATCACGTCGCGGTCTTCCTGCTGGCGGCGGTTCTGGTCTGGGGCGCGCCGAACACGTGGACGTTCACGGCGCGCGTGACTTTCCCGCGCGCGGCGTTTGCCCTGGGCGTGCTCACCTTGTCCGTGTTGATCATGTGGACGCAAAGCGCGAACCCCTTCTTGTACTTTCAGTTCTGACGTCATGACCCCATCGCAATCAGAGGCCTCGGTCTTGGGGCACGGCGCGGGGCACGCGTCCACCGGTGGTGCACCGGCGCGCGGCGGGCCAACCGATCCGTCGCACGACGAGGAATTGCGCCGGGGCATTCTGCATACAGTCGTCAGTCGCCGCGTGGCGGGTTTCCTGGTGGTCGCGTTCTTGGCCATCATCTACAGCGTCCCGGCCAGCCAGGCGGTGCTGGAGCAGGTCAAGGGCGACGAATCGGTGTTGCCTGATCTGTTCAGACAGTGGCCCACGCAGGAGTCCATCAAGCAGTTCGAGGAGGATTTGGACAAGGCATCGTATGCACGGGAAACCGTTCGGCCACGTATGCAATACGTGTTCACGAATTTTGGCGGCTTCGGCAATACGAAGGCCGTGATCGGCAAGGACGGATGGTTGTTCTATCAACCGGGCGTGACCGCGGTGGGTGGGCCGGGATTCCTGGACCAGGCGCTGTTGCAAAGCCGGACCAAGATCGCGCGCGACGAAGGCGGCACGCCGTTGTACCCGGATCCCCGCCCGGCCATCCTGGATTTTCGCGCCTTTCTGGCCGATCGCGGGATCAAGCTGGTCGTGTTTCCTGTTCCCGACAAGGCGGGCATGCAGCCGGCGCAGCTTCACGGCCGGGTGGACAACGGGAAGCCGGGACGCAACCCCGACCACGCGCGCCTGGTCGCCGAGCTGGAATCCGCGGGCGTCTTGGTATTCGATCCGACCCCGGCGCGCCTGGATCCGCGACAGCCGCCACGATATCTGCAACAAGACACGCACTGGACGCCCGATTGGATGCAGGAGGTGGCGCGCGACCTGGCCGTTTTCGTCGGTGAGCGGACGCCGCTGCCGCCCCCCATCCGCCAGCGCCGCCTTGCCGTGACGCCCCAGACCGTGTCGCGCGTGGGCGACGTGGTGGACATGTTGGGGTTACCCGCGGGGCAGTCATTGTTTCGTCCGACCACGGTCACTATTCAGCAGTTGCGTGACCAAGCGGGAGCTCTGTTCGAATCCCACCCCGAGGCGGACGTGCTGCTGCTGGGCGACAGCTTTTGCAACATTTACACGCTGGGGCAGATGGGCTGGGGCGAAGCGGCCGGCCTGGGTCCCCAGTTGGCGCGCGCGCTGGGGCGCGACATCGACATCATCGCCCAGAACGACTATGGCGCGTCGGCAACGCGGCAACTGTTGTGGAACGAGCTTTCGGGCGCCGAGGATGCCAGCAAGGATCGCCTGGCCGGCAAGAAGGTCGTGATCTGGGAGTTCGCGTCGCGTGAGTTCGCCGTCGGGAACTGGAAGCCGATGGCCTGGCCACGCGGGCCATCGGGTGCGACGCCCGCCGTGACGCCGGGGGCCACGCCGTGAAGCGCCTGGTCCTGGTCACGGGTGCCGCCGGCGAAATGGGCGGTCGCCTGGCGCGACGCCTGCGGCAGGATGGATGGAACGTGCGCGGGTTGGTGTTGCCCGGCGATCCGTTGCGCGCGCGCCTGGACGGTATCGGCTGCGAGATCGTTGAGGGCGACGTGCGCGATCCGTCGTCCCTGGCGGCGGCGGTCGCGGGGGTGGACACCGTGTTTCATGCGGCTGCGGTGATCCTGGCGCGCAATCCTGCGGTGCTGGACGCGGTGAACCACCGCGGCACGGGCCACATGGTCGCGGCCGCGGCGACAGCCGGTGTCCGTCACTTCATCTACATCTCGTCGGCGTCCGTGACCTATCCGCGCCTTTCGCCCTACGGCCGATCCAAACAGGCGGCCGAATCGGTGGTGCGCGCCGAGACCCGCCTGGCGCATACGATCGTGCGACCGACCCTGGTTTACGATCGCGACGGCGGCGAGGAATTCATGCTGTTCTTGAGGTACCTGCGGCGATTCCCGGTGGTGCCGTTCATCGGTTTGGGTACCGCCCGCAAAAGCCCGGTGCGGGCCGAGGATGTCGTCGACGGCTTGGCGCGCATGGCGGGAAACGCCGTGACCTTCGGCAAGACGTACAACCTGAGCGGCGGCGAATCCATCACGATCGAGGAGATGGGGCGCCTGCTGCTCGGGCGGATCGGCGAATCGAAGCCGTTCGTCCACCTTCCGGTGTGGTTGTGCCGCGGCATCGCGGGCGCGCTGGGTGTCCTGATGAAGAAACCGCCGCTGACCCAATACGGTGTCACGGGATTCATCAACCACGCGGATCTGGATTGCAGCGAGACCACGCGAGATCTGGACTATCGACCGATCGGGGCGCGGGAGGGAATCGCGCGCTGTTTTGACGCTGTCGTCACCGGACAAAAGGCAGCGGGGGAAGTAGACAGGAGAGCATCATGAAGAAACGTCACGGTCAATGTGGGCGGGCGCAACCGGCGCCCGGTGTACGGCATGCGGGGTTCCCGTCGTCGGGGAACCTGATCACCGCCGCCTTGTTTGCGTCGGTGTCCGGCGCGTTGGTCGCCTGCGCCACCGTGGGCGGAGGTTCGCCTTCCGGCAGCGAGGAAAAACCCGACGCCGACGAAAAAAAGGCGATGGAGGCGCTGGGCGAACAGGTGAAGGGGCAGATCGTGTGGTCGAGTTCGCGAGCCGGCAACCACGACCTGTTCGTGATGAACACCGACGGGTCGGACGTTCGCCAGATCACCAAGGGTGACGCGGTCGACTGGTTTTCCCGATTCTCGCCCGACGGTGCGCGCATCTTGTTCACGCGCAGCAAGAAGGGTTGGGTGTTCGAACGGGACGCCAACACCGACGGTAAGTGGGACATTTTCACGGTGGCGGCCGACGGCAGCGACGCGAAGAAGGTGGTCGACAACGCCAGTTGGGGCAGTTGGGTGTCGAACGACGAAATCGTTTATGCGCGCGCGACAAAGATCTACCGCGGTGGGTTGGACGGTGACCAGGAAACCCTGCTGGTCGACAGCGCCAAGGTGCCCGATCTGGACGGCGCGCTGATGCAGCAGCCCGAGATGTCGAAAGACGGCAAGTACATCGCCATCACGTTGCGTGGATCCAAGCGCGAGACCGGCATCTGGGACATCGAAAAGAAGACGTGGACGCGAACCGGCGAGGGCTGTCAAATCAACTGGGTTCCCGCGGGCGACAAGATTTACTGGGTGCACCCCACCGGAAACGGAGGCAGCCGCGTGTTGCAGATGGCGGTGGAGGACGGCAAACCCGCCAAGGCGGATGCCGATCCCGATTCGCTGACACTGGTGGATATCCCCGGACGTCGCTCGCACGAGTATTTTCCGCAGCTTTCGGCGGATGGAAAATGGTTGGTGTGGGCCGCGACGCAGCGTGGGCATGACCACGATGTCGCCGACTACGAGATCTACCTGTGGGAAGTCGGAACCGAACCCAAAACCGCCGCGCGGCTGACGTACCACTCGGGCAACGATCGCTGGCCGGACATCTTTATCGAGGGCGCTGCCGGTGGGTCGAAGGCCGCGGCGAAGAAGTCCGGTGACGATGATCCGGCAAGCCAAGCGCCGAAACCGAAGGCCGATGCGACGGACGACGCCGATGACGATGACGATGACGATGACGAGAAGGACGCGGCGAAGGACTCGAAGGGATCGACGGAGTCCCACAAGAAGGCCCACAAAAAAAAGAAGTCGAAAAAATCCAAAAACTCCAAGACATCCAAAGGGTCTAAAAAGTCCAAAAAGTGAAGACCGTGAAAGACGGGAAATTCGCAAAAGATTCGACGGCCGTGAAGGTCGTCCGGTCCCCCACGCGACTGGCGCCCGCGCCCGCGTCCGCCCCGCGCATCGTTGTGTTGGGCGCGGGGGGATTCATCGGTTCGCATTTGGTTCCGGCGCTGGTGGCCCGGCCCGGCGTCGCGTCGGTCGACGCCTTGGACATGAACCTCGACAAACTGCGAATGGGTCTGCCGCGCGTACGACGGATCTTGGCCCGCCTCGATACCCCCGGATTGATCGACGACCTGGTGGCGCGCGCTGATGTGATCATCTCCCTGACGGCGTTGTGCAATCCGGCGCTGTACAACACCCGGCCGCTGGAGGTCATCGACGCCAACTACACGGATCTGGTGCCATTGGTGAAATTGTGCGCGGCGCGCGGGCGGCGCCTGATTCACCTGTCGACCTGCGAGGTCTATGGACGAATGGCGATTGACGGCGCGGGGCTCACCATGACCCACATGACCGAGGACGAGACGGCGTTGTGCCTGGGGCCGGTTCACAAGGAACGCTGGTCCTACGCGGCCGCGAAGCAATTGCTGGAACGCGTGATCTGGGCCCACGGGCAACACGCCGGATTGAACTTCACCCTGGTGCGTCCGTTCAACGTCATAGGGCCGCGGATGGACTTTATTCCGGGCGTCGACGGCGAGGGCATCCCGCGCGTACTTGCGTCGTTCATGCACGCGCTTCTGACGGGGGAAGACCTGATTCTGGTGGACGGCGGGAAACAACGCCGATCGTTCGTGTACGTGGATGAATTCGTGGACGCCTTGCTGCGCATCGTCGATCGCCCACGGGAATGCCAGGGCCAGATCCTGAACCTGGGCAATCCCCGGAACGACGTGACCATCCGAACATTGGCGCGCGCCGTGGTGGCCGCCTACCGCGCGCGCCGGCCGGCGGGGCCAACTCCACGTCTGCGCCCGATGGCGGCCGCAGACTACTACGGGAACGGCTACGACGATTCGGTGGTGCGCGTGCCGTCGATCGCCAAAGCCGAACGTCTCCTTGACTGGTATCCCACCGTGCCATTGGACGCCATGCTGCCGCCGATCATCGACGACTATATCGCGCGCTACGAGCCAAGACTGGCGGCGGCCGTGCGCGTTTCGGCGCGAGCACCCGCGCGCGTACGCGCCGGCGGGGCCGCGCGATGAAGTTGTGGGTGGTGGTGCCAGCGTTCAATGCCGCGCGCCACATAGGCGACGTCATTCGTCGATTGGTGTCCGCGAATCCACCCGGCCTTGATCGCATCGTGGTCGTCGACGACGGCAGCACGGACGATACCGTCGCCGTGGCCCGTGCCGTCGCCAACGAAATCAGTCAGCTGGACGTGATCGTGCGCGAACGCAACGGTGGTTACGGCGCCGCGATGAAGACGGGGCTGCGGGCGGCGCGCGACGCGGGCGCCGATCGGGCCGCGTCCGTGCATGCCGATGGTCAGTACAGCCCGGAGGTTCTGGCGGAACTGCTCGCGGCGCTGGAGAGACGCGCATTGGATCTGGTGCAGGGTTCGCGGATCGCCGGTGGCGCGGCGCTGTCGGGCGGCATGCCCCTTTACAAATACACGGGAAACTGGCTGCTGAACAAGTTGGAACGACGCGTGTTCGCCCTGCCGATGACGGATTTTCACAGCGGGTATCTGGTCTACGGCCGCCGCGCGCTTGCCGATCTGCCGTTCGCGCGGCTTAGCGACAGCTTCGATTTCGACATGGAGGTGATCGCGTCGGCGCGCGCACGCGGAATGGCGGTGGGTGAAGCGCCGATCCCGACACGTTATGCCGACGAAACTTCGCACCTGCATCCCGTGACCTATGGGATGCGCGTGTTGCGCGTCCTGTGGCGATTCAAACGGGGTGCCTATGCTTGACCGTTCAATTGTGGCGATATCGTCGACGCGGCTGGCGCCCGGAGCGCTGGCGCTGTTGTTGCTGGGGACGTGCGGTCATTCCGGCGTATCGTTTCCCTGGCCGGCGGCGGGGAAATCGGATTCGTTCGATCACGCGGAGGTCGGCACCGCCAACAAGAACTACCGTCGCTCCACATCGCAGGTGCTGGTGCGCAAGCTGACACGCGCCACCCGCGCGAACCTGGACTACGCGGCCTACCATGCAAATTTCATGAACGCGGATCCCGCGCCCGAGGGCGCGGCGCTGGCGGGGACGGGCAAACGTCCGGATACCGGCAATCCGTTTGGAGGTGCGCTGGACGTGGGATCGCTGACCGGAGCGTCGGGCACGCTGCCCCTGTCGGCGGCGGAACGATCGCATCCGTTGGCCCTGCCGCCGCTGGTCGAACTTGTCGGCTCCAAACACATTCCGGGCGCCGACGCGCTGGAAGACGTGGTTGGGAAGGTGCGCGCCGAGAGCTGGGGCCTCGGCGGTGGTCCGCAGTTGGTCCGTCAGACCGCGACCCTGGCGTATCTGCACGACGCCGGCGCGGGCAAGCCGACGGAGATCTGGGTGCGGGTGGAATTCGCCCCCTGGTTCAAGGACTTCACCGGAATTCCGGATGCCGACGGCGACGGTTATGGCGAGATCTACGGCCGGATCCCCGCCGCGTCCCTGGGCGACAAGGCGGCCGAACTGATCGCGTTCATTCGCGACGACTACGCGGGGCGCATCCTGTCGGCGGCGGAGATCAAGAAATGGGCGCACCAGCTGGCGTCGTACTGGTACCCCTCCTACAACACCGATCTGGTGACCGCCGGCGATGTTTGGCCCGACGCCGAGACCGAGAAAGAGATCACCGCCGAGCTGGGACCACAGACCTTCGCGGCGCCGGCGATTGTGATGCGGGGAAAGCCACAGGGTAAACCCGTGTACAACGTCTTTCTGGTCGACGCGATATCGGGGGAGGGTGGCGCGGGCAAGGATGCCGACAAGAAAGCCTCGGCAAAACTGGTCCTACCCCGCACGACAGCGACGGCGAATCCCGGACCGGTCATGGACGCCGTCAAGGCCGAGCTTGCGGCGCACGGAGGATCCTGGAATCGCTGGTCGACCGATGTGGCGCCGGTTGCCGCGCTGATGCGGCGGAAGCTGGCCGCGATTCCGGCGGGCGCGAAGGCCACGGCCGGCGGCGATGGATTCTTGTTCTTCGGGCAGTCGATGGCCTACGCCACCGGAGGCGATCTGGAAAAACAACGCCGCGGGCGCAATCCGGTGCCGGTGATCGCGCAGTTCAGGAAACTTCTGGCCGAACGCGGCGTCGATTTGCTGTTCGTCCCGGTGCCGACCAAAGAGGAAATGTTTCCCGACAAGATCGGTTCGTCTGCTGACGACCGTCGCATCGGTGCCCCCTTTGTCGGCAAGGTCGTCAACCCGTTCGAACGGAAGTTCGTGTTGGATCTGGGCGAAAAGGGAATCGAAGTCGTCGACCTGTTGCCGGTGTTCCTGCGCGCGCGTGCCGGCGGGGCGTCGAATCCGCTGCTTTATCAGGCCCAGGACACGCACTGGACGAACCTTGGTTTGGCGTTGGCCGCGCGCGCGGTGGGCGAGCGCGTGAAGAATTATCCCTGGTACAAGGATCTCGCCGCGCATCGCCGGACGTACAAAACCAAGGAAGCCAAGTTCAGCCGGCACGGCGATCTGCACTCCCGCCTGCCCGAAGCGGACAAGGCGCGGTTTCAACCCGAGAGCCTGGTCGGCGATCAGGTGGTGACGAAAGACGGAGCGTTGTACGAGGACGATCCCGACAGTCCCATCGTGGTGCTGGGCGACAGTTTCACGGGCGTGTATCAGTTGATGGACTGCGAACATGCGGGTGTGTCGGCGCATATCGCCAAGGAGATCGGTTACCCGGTCGATCTGGTCATGAGCTACGGTGGCGGACCCAATGTTCGACAGAAGCTGCTGCGACGCGGGTTGCAGGAGCTTGCGACAAAAAAACTGGTCATCTGGATGATGACGGCGCGCGACCTGTACGACTTCTGGGAGGGCTGGCAACCGGTGACGGCGAAATGAATGACCCCACTCGCCGCGCCGTCTTTGCTCCCGTGGGTCTCGCCGCCGCCGTTTTGTTGCTCGCCGTCGGCTGTGCCCGCGCGGCTGGCACGCCACCCGGGATCCCCGGCCCGATGGCCAGCGCCTTGCTGGCGTTCGCGGCCGAGCAGGGGACGCCCCCCGAGGACGTCGCCCGCGCGTGGACGCTGATTGAAACGATCGCGGTCCAGGTTTCCGCGAGGCGCATCGAACCGGGGCAAGATCCAATCGATCGTCTGAACGCCGTCGTCTTTGGCGATCTTTTAGGCGATCTTGGTTTCGCTCGCGAGATCGACAGCGCGGATGCCGCGTTCCTTTTGTTGCCTTCGGTCGTCACCGGACGCAGGGGCAGCTGCGTGGGGCTGGCCGCGCTGTACCTGACGCTGGGCGAACGCCTGGGCATCCCCGTGGCCGGTCAATTGGTTCCTGGTCATTTCTTCGTGCGCGTGACCGGGCCCCGGGCGCGCAACGTCGAATTGCTTCGTCGCGGTGAAGCGATGCCCGACGACTGGTACGCCCAGAAGTACGGACCCTGGGACAAGGCGGCATCGGCGTACATGCGCCCGCTGGCGATCGCCGAGGTGATCGCGGTGTTTTGGTTCAACGTCGGCAACCAGCGACGCGCGGCCGGGGACGTACCGGGCGCGGCCGATGCCTACGGGCGCGCCATCGCCGCGTTTCCCGATTTCGCCGAGGCCGCCGCCAGCCTGGGCGCGGTCGAGCACCTGCACGGCGATCTGCGCGCCGCCCGGTTGTCCTATCGCGCCGCCGCGCGCGCGCGTGTCGATCTGCCGGGCTTGGCACACAACCTGTCACTTCTGGAAGCCGAGCAGAGCGCCCCTTCCCCGACGGGGGCTACCCCCACAACGAAACACGAAGGCGGGAATGTCCCGCGGAGGACATCGCCATGAAACTCGCCATGAAACCTATGTTGTCTTTGATTGCGTCGTCGATGATCGCGTTTGCCACGGTGGCGGGCGCCGCCGATGCCCCGCCTGCGGCAAAGCCGTCCGCCTCGCCGGCCTCCGCGCCGGCGGCGAAGGTGTCCGTCACGGCGAAGCTGGTCGAGATCCCGACGAAGTTTCCGCCCGATGATCTGTACGACTACGCCTATGTCATGCGTTATCAGGTGACCGGTGGGCCGATGGACAAACAGTTCATCCTGGTCGCCCACTACAAACCCCGACAGCCGCGCGCCAAGATCGCCGACGCGATGAAGGCCCATGTCGCGGGCAAGCTGCGCAGCTTCAAGACGGGCGACGTACACAAGCTGGAACTAACCTCCGACCTCAAGAGCATCTGGAAAGGCGCGCTGCTGGACGAATTCGCGGCAACCGATCGCAAGAGCGTTCGCTACTGGGCGCTGTCGGCGGATCCGACGTAGCGCCACGGGGCCGACGGGCTCCGCCTTCTTGCGTATGGCCTGGTGTGTCTTGCTACCCGCCCGGCAGGGGTGCAAGGGGCAGGGACAGGCGTTGCGCCGCCTGCCTCATGCGTTGGTCATTCGTGGCGATCGGCCAGGACTGACAGCGCTGTGCGGAAGCAAGGTGAATCGCGTCCAGCGATCGGAGCGCGATCGCAGGATGGCATGCAGCAAGGATCACGTTGGCCGCCAGCAGAACATCACGCGAGAGGGCCACCAGGGACAGGCGATTGTCGGTCAGGTCTTTCTCGATGCTTCGCCACGCGCGCTGTCGTTGGGATCTGGTTAGCGCGCCCTCACGTTCCTTGCGCTGCAGGGCCGAGAAACACTCGGTCAGCATCAGCTCGGATGAAAATAGAATCTGACCGTCGACAAGGTTTGCCCAGTGGGTGCTGTCGTTTTCCCTGGTCACCAGCTTCACCACGATTGCGCTGTCGAGATACAAGGGCTTCAGTCCCTGCCGTCACGCTCTTCGCGAATCAGGACTTCGGCGGAACGGCCGCGATGTTTCGGTCGGATCCGGAGCAGGTCGCGATGAACCTTGTAGGGACGGGCGCCGGTCTCGATGGCGACCAGACGCGCCTTGGGCTTGCCGTCGGATGTGATGATTATCTCCTCACCGCGCGCCGCGCGATCGAGCAACTCCGAGAGCTTGGCCTTGGCTCCCCGAACGTTCATCACCATGGCTCTCAGTGTAGCCACGCGTGACCACATGAGCAACGCCGCGGGACGTCGGAGTCGGTCCGGTATGGTCCGGCAGCAGAGTTGCCGTTTTTATGATTAAAATGGCAACGTGTTTGCCAGAAGCCTTAAGGTCCCCAAGGGCAGTTTCTTTCTCTTCGGCCCCCGTGGCACCGGCAAGTCGACGTGGGTAAGGGCCCAGTTTCCCGACGCGTTGAACGTCGACCTGCTCAAGGAATCGACTTTTCTAGCTGGCGGGACACGCCGATCGGCTTGAACACCTGGCCGACGCTGGAGGTGCCCGCACGATCGTCATCGACGAGGTGCAGAAGCTTCCCTCGCTGCTGGACGAGGTCCATCGCCTGATCGAAAGCCGCGGCTTCCGCTTCGTGCTCACGGGATCGAGCGCGCGCAAGCTGCGGCGCTCCGGCGTCAATCTACTGGCCGGGCGCGCCCGCACGTTGAGCATGCATCCCCTGACGGCCTCGGAGCTGGGCTCGGTCTTCGACGTTCGGGCTGCCATTCGCCACGGGCTGCTGCCATCGGTGTGGACCCAGGACGATCCCGCCGACTACCTCAAGGGCTACGTCGGAACGTATCTGCGGCAGGAAGTCCAGCAAGAGGCCCTCGTCCGGAACATCGCGAGCTTCAACCGCTTCCTCGAGGCGGCGAGCCTGTCCCAGGGCGCCGTCCTCAATGTGCAATCGGTGGCCGCGGACTGCGGCATCAACCGAAAGACGGTCGAGAGCCACTTCGACCTACTGGAGGACCTGCTCATCGCCGTGCGCCTGCCGGTGTTTCGGCGCAAGGCAGCCCGAAAACTGACGACCCATCCCAAGTTCTTCTTCTTCGATGCTGGCGTCTACCGCGTCCTTCGCCCGCGCGGGCCGCTGGACGGCAACGACGAGATCGACGGCGCCGCCATCGAAACCCTGCTGCTCGAGTCCCTTCGCGCGGAGAACGCCAACGCGGGCCTTGGGTACGATCTGTTTTTCTGGAGAACGATGGAGGGTGTCGAGGTCGATTTCGTTCTGTACGGAGAACGTGGCCTCCACGCCTTCGAGGTCAAGCGCTCGGCGGTCTTCCGAGAAGTGGATTTGGTCGGTCTGCGCCTGTTCTGCGCGGACCATCCCAGCGCGAAAGGGCACCTGTTTTATGGGGGCACGAAGCGTTACCGCTACGGCGCCATCGACGTCGTGCCCCTGGGCGAGGGCCTCGCGAGCCTGGGGAAGACGTTGGTTTCGTAGGTCGGCTAGCGCCCCGGCAAGCGTCCGGGCTGTCAAGCCGGGACCGACCAGATGATCGCGGAGATCGAGGGCCTAAGATCGCCATTGAAACGCTAGGGGTGCGCCAGGCGTATCAAGATCCTCAGCCCGGATGCCCCGGCCTCGTCGTGCGCTGCGCGCTTCGCGCGGCCGGTGGCATGGGCGCGGCGTA
>JANOJB010000191.1:0-16998 GCA_031407985.1 Pseudomonadota bacterium
CCGGGAATGGTGCGAACCTCCGACGGAAGCGGTACCGCGATCGACGTCGAGGTCTGGGGACTTCCAGCGGCCGCTTTCGGCCCCTTCGTCGAACGAATCCCCTCCCCGCTGTGCGTGGGAAAGGTTGAACTGGAGGACGGAGCCACCGTCACCGGATTCCTCTGCGAGGCCCACGCGACCACCGGTGCCCGGGACATTTCGGTCTTTGGGGGTTGGCGCGCGTACCGGCGCTCTGGATCCTGACGGGCGGGTCCACGGCCGATTTAACTTAAGACTTACCCGCTCGAAACATGCCGTTCATCTACCGTCGCTAAGGTCGCCGAACAGTTTGTAGAAAACGTCGGCTGGGCGAATGCGCGATCCCGCCAAGCCGACCGTGGAACCGAGGGCTACTGGCAGTTGGGGTGTGCCCGTACCCTCGTTCCAGACGACGCGATCGCGAGACATAGGATTGGGATGACCGACACGAACAAATCGATACCGCGCTTGGCTGCCTGTGCTTCTTCAACAACTAGCTTTGGTCTCAGGGAGGACAAAATGATGGGTCGTCGCTATTCGTCGATAGGACTGCTGCTGGCGGGAATGCTCGCGCTTTCCGCGTGCCCCAAGGAAGAGGCCAAGCCCGCCACCACCGCGGCGCCCGCGCCCGTGGCGCCCGCCGCCCCCGCGGCTCCCGTGGCGGACACGGGGCCAATCAAGGTCGGCGTTCTGCACTCGCTGTCGGGCACCATGGCCATCAGCGAAACGTCGCTGAAAGACGTCGCCTTGATGGCGTTCGACGAGATCAACGCCGCCGGCGGTGTTCTTGGTCGCAAGATCGAGCCCGTGGTGGTCGATCCGGCGTCGAACTGGCCCTTGTTCGCCGAGAAAGCCCGCGATCTGATTCAGAACCAGAAGGTGGCCGTCACCTTCGGTTGCTGGACCTCTGTCTCCCGGAAGTCCGTGTTGCCCGTGTTCGAGGAGTTGAACGGCCTGTTGTTTTACCCCGTTCAGTACGAGGGCGAGGAATCGTCCTTCAACGTGTTCTACACGGGCGCGGCGCCGAATCAGCAGGCGATCCCGGCGGTCGAGTACCTGATGGGCAAGAAGGGCGGCAACGCCAAACGCTGGGTCCTGCTGGGAACCGACTACGTGTACCCGCGCACGACCAACAAGATCTTGCGCTACTTCCTGCATTCGAAGGGCGTCGCCGACGAAGACATCATGGAGAAGTACACGCCATTCGGCCACAGCGACTACCAGACCATCGTCGCCGACGTGAAGAAGTTCGCGGCCGGCAAGCGCACCGCGGTCGTGTCGACGATCAACGGCGATTCGAACGTTCCCTTCTATAAGGAACTGGCCAACCAGGGCCTGAAGGCGACCGACATTCCGGTGGTTGCTTTCTCGGTCGGCGAAGAGGAATTGCGCGGCATCGATACCAAGCCGTTGGTTGGTCACCTGGCAGCGTGGAACTACTTCATGTCGATCGAGACGCCCGAGAACAAGGCGTTCATCGACAAGTGGATGGCCTACGTGAAGAAGAACAACCTTCCCGGCGGCGACAAGCGCGTCACCAACGATCCGATGGAAGCCACGTACATCGGCATCAAGATGTGGGCCGCCGCCGTCGAGCAAGCGAAGACCACCAACATCGACGCCGTCCGCCAGGCAATCGGCTACCAGAAGGTCAAGGCACCATCGGGCTTCAGCATCGAGATGGACGCCAAGAACCACCACCTGCACAAACCGGTGTTCATCGGCGAGATCAAGGGTGACGGCCAGTTCCGCGTGGTCTGGAAGACCGAGGGTCCGATCCGCGCGCAGGCGTGGAGCCCGTTCATTCCTGACAGCGCCAAGAAGGTCGCCGACTGGACCTATCCCTGGGTCTGCGGGAACTGCTCGGAGCCGAAGTTCAAGTAACAGCCGGATAGGTGCGAGCACGATGCGAGCACGAGTGGACGCTCCGCTGGAACGTCGGAAAGAACTTCAGGAGAAGCTTAAGTAACTGATGCGTACTCCACCTATCGGACTGGTCGCGCTTGCCGCCCTTACGGGCGGCGGCGCGGCGTTTTTTTATGCACCCCATCTGACCGCCGGCCCCCTTGAGGACGCGATCAATGGACTTGCCGCCTCGTCGGGCGAGGTGGTCGCCGCCAGCGTCAAGCAGTTGGCCGCGCTGGACGACCCCCGCGCGATCGGCGCGCTGGAAGCACTGTCCGACGACAGGTTGCGCGCGGGCGCCGACGGTCGCGCGTGGATCTGGAACAAGAAGTCCCGCGATCTTTTTGATCCATTGACCGGAGTGGTGGCGCCGCCGACCGCGCGACCCGCTCGCGATCTCGAACTCGACAACGATCTGCGCCGCGAGGTCATACCCGCTCTGGCGTCTTTGCAATTGGCGGCACCGAGCGCGAATGTTCGTCTCGCGGCCGCCGAGGAACTTTCACGGGGAGGCTCGGCCGAGGCGGGGATTTTGCTTCACAAGGCGCTCGGCCGTGAGCGCGACGAACGGGTGCGAACGGCGCTGTCGCTGGCGGTGGCCCGGATCGACATCCACAGCCCGGACGCCAACGTCCGCCTGACCGCCGTCCAGGTCGTGCACAAGACGGGCAATGACGATTTTCTGGGGGAGCTTCAACGCCTACTGGCCACGGGACCCGACGGTAAGCCCGCCGAGCCCGACCAGCGTGTACATGACGAAGCGGAAAGCGCGTTAAACGCGATCATGAGCCGGCGCCGCATGATCACGGCCGTGGGCAGTCTGGTTCACGGACTGTCCCTGGCATCCGTCCTGTTGTTCGTGGCGCTGGGCCTGGCGATCACCTTCGGCCTGCTGGGCGTCATCAACATGGCGCACGGCGAGATGTTGATGCTGGGCGCGTACGCGACCTATTCGGTTCAGGTATTTTTCCAAACCTTCGCACCGGGGTTCTTCCGCTACTACCTGGTCGCCGCCGTGCCGGTGGCGTTTATCGTCACGTTCGGCGTTGGCGTGCTGCTGGAACGCGTGGTCATTCGGCACCTGTATGGCCGGCCCCTGGAAACGCTGCTGGCGACGTGGGGCATCAGCCTGGGACTGATCCAGACGATTCGGTTGATCTTCGGCGCCCAGAACGTGGCCGTCGCGAATCCCGACTGGATGGCGGGTGGTTTCGAGATCGCGCACGGACTGGTGTTGCCCTACAGCCGCATCGGCATCGTCGGCTTCGTCATCGTCGTCGCGGTTTCGGTCTGGGTTCTGTTGTATCGCACGCGCATCGGCCTGAACGTCAGGGCCATGACCCAGAACCGGGGCATGGCGGCCTGCGTGGGTATTCCGACCAAACGTCTCGACGCCTTGATGTTCGGCATGGGTTCGGGAATTGCGGGGCTGGGGGGCGTGGCGTTGTCGCAGCTGAGCAACGTGGGACCTGAATTGGGTCAGGGATACATCATCGACTCTTTCATGGTCGTGGTCTTGGGCGGCGTCGGCCGTCTGGCCGGATCGGTGGTCGCGGCCCTGGGCCTCGGCATCATCAACAAGCTGATCGAACCCGCCGCGGGCGCCGTGCTGGGGAAGATCCTGATCCTGATCTTCGTGATCTTGTTCATTCAGCGCCGGCCCCAGGGGCTGTTCGCGCTGAAGGGCCGGACCGAGGCGTAACCATGTTGCGGCGACTCATCGATCTTCACGGTGGCCGTGCCTGGCTGGTGTTCGGCGTGACCAGCCTGTTGGTCGCTGTCGTGATCCCGGTGCTGAACGCATTGCCGGCATCGTTCCCGCTTCACCTGCCCGAATACATGATCCCGCTTCTGGGCAAGTTTCTTTGCTTCGGCATGGCGGCGATTGCGATGGATCTGGTCTGGGGCTACACGGGGATCCTCAGCCTGGGCCATGCGCTGTTCTTCGCGCTGGGCGGTTATGGCATGGGGATGTACCTGATGCGTTCGATCGAGGGCCAGGGCGTCTACCGAAGCGCGCTGCCCGATTTCATGGTGTTCCTGGATTGGAAGGCGCTGCCCTGGTACTGGCACGGTTTCAATCACTTCCCGATCGCGATCTTCCTGGCCCTGTTCGTGCCGGGCCTGTTGGCGCTGGTGTTCGGTTGGTTCACGTTCCGCTCGCGCATCAAGGGCGTCTACCTGTCGATCGTCACGCAGGCTCTGACGTACGCCGCGATGCTGCTGTTCTTCCAGAACGCGACCGGCTTCGGCGGCAACAACGGCATGACGGATTTCAAGCGCATCCTGGGATGGTCGCTGCAGGCCCATTCGACGAAACTGGGGCTGTACGTGATCACGGCGGTGGCCCTGATCGGTACCTATTTGCTGTGCCGGTTCGTGGTCACCAGCAAGCTGGGACGTGTGTTGACCGCGATCCGGGACGCCGAGTTGAAGGTCCGGTTCTGCGGGTACGAATCCGTGAACTACAAGGTGTTCGTGTGGACGCTGTCGGCGGTGTTGTGCGCGCTGGCGGGGGCGTTGTACGTGCCGCAGGTGGGAATCATCAATCCCAGCGAAATGCAGCCGTCCAACTCGATCGAATTGGCCATCTGGGTGGCGGTCGGCGGCCGCGGCACGCTGGGTGGTCCTCTGCTGGGGGCGTTCCTGCTGAACGGCGCGAAGAGCTGGCTGACCAACGTGTTTCCGTCGGCCTGGTTGTACGTCCTGGGCGCGATCTTCGTCCTGGTGACACTGTTCCTGCCCCGTGGTCTTATGGGCCTGGGTGCGTTGTATCGGCGCCGGCGCCAGACCGCCGCGCAACCGACCGAGGCGGAAAAACCGTGACGGCCACGCAGGATATGTCTCCCACCTCGACCAGTGAAACAGACGTTCCCGATACCGCGGCGACGGCCCCGGCCACCGCGACCGTGGTCGAAGACGCAGCGGAAACACGGGAGGTCGTCGGACGACCGGAAATTTCGTTGTGGGTCGAGGATCTGACCGTCAGCTTTGACGGCTTCAAGGCCCTGGACAAGGTCACGTTGATGCTGGATCGCGGTGAGCTCCGTTGCATCATCGGCCCCAACGGCGCCGGCAAGACCACGTTGATGGACGTGATCACGGGCAAGACGCGCCCGGATTCAGGCGCCGTCTATCTGGAAAGCCGCATGCACGATCTGACCGAGCTGTCGGAATGTCGCATCGCCGAGCTGGGTATCGGGCGAAAGTTTCAACGACCGACGGTTTTTCCCCAACATACGGTCTACGAAAACTGCGAGCTGGCGCTGAAGGGTCACCGGGGCGTCTTCCGCACGTTGTTCAGTCGCCTGTCCGCCGCCGATCGCGCGCGCATCGACCAGGTGTTGGAAACCGTCGGACTGAAGGACCTGGCGAAAAGGCCGGCCGGGTTGCTGGCCCACGGTCACAAGCAGTGGCTGGAGATCGGCATGTTGCTGGCGATGGATCCGAAGGTGTTGTTGATCGACGAGCCCGTGGCGGGAATGACACAGCCCGAGATGGAACGCACCGCCGAGCTGATGCAGGCGCTGGCGGGCGAACGCACGGTCGTTGTGGTGGAACACGACATGGAATTCGTGCGCAGCATCGCCCGCCAGGTCACGGTGCTGCACGAAGGAAAAATCCTGGCCGAGGGACCGATGGCCGCCATTCAGAAAGATCCGAGGGTGATCGAAGTGTATCTGGGGACCTGATGGAGACCGCCACGGATAGCACCACGACGAAAGACGTACCGACGGCCAGCGCCTCGGTAGCCGTCACCGTCGGCGCGACGCTGAACGTGTCGGGCGTGAATCAGTTCTACGGCCAAAGCCATACGCTGTGGGACGCGGGCGTGGCCGTGCCGCCGGGCGCTTGCGTCTGTCTGATGGGCCGCAACGGCGTGGGCAAGACAACCCTGCTGAAGGTCATCATGGGTCTGTTGACGCCGCAGTCGGGCACGCTGCAAATGGGGAAGGACACGCTGGCCCCGGGGCGCCCCGAAACGCGCGCGCGCATGGGCATCGGCTATGTCCCCCAGGGCCGCGAGATTTTTGCGCAGCTGACCGTCGAGGAGAATCTGCGTCTGGGATTGACCGCGCGGCGTGGTGGCGACATCCCGGCGCGTGTGTTCGAGTTGTTTCCTGCATTGCGCAAGATCATGGGCCGGCGCGGGGGAGATCTGTCGGGCGGCCAGCAGCAACAGTTGGCCATCGGCCGTGCGTTGGCGTCCAGGCCGTCGCTGTTGATTCTAGACGAGCCGACCGAAGGCATTCAGCCGAACATCGTCCACGAGATCGGCGACATCATCATCGCGCTGAACAAGGAAGGCCTGTCCGTCTTGCTGGTCGAACAGAAGCTGCCGTTCGCGCGCCGGGTGGCCAATGTCTTCTGCATCATGGATCGCGGCCGCACGGTGGCGGAAGGCAAGATGACCGACCTGAACGACGATCTGGTGCGCCAGCATCTGGTTGTGTAAAAAACCGGCACGCTAGGGAGGAAGCCATGGGCAGCGCGATCGTCGATGTTGATGCCGAGCCGGGCCCGTTCCCCGTCGATCCGACCCGCACCGCCGTGGTCATGATCGACATGCAGCGCGACTTCCTGGAACCGGGGGGGTTCGGCGAAGCGCTGGGGAACGACGTTTCGCGCCTGGCGACAGCCGTTGCGCCCTGCCGCGCGCTGCTGGAGACCGCCCGCCGCAAGGGGATGTTGATCATTCACACGCGCGAAGGCCACCGCCCGGATCTGTCGGACGCCCCGCGCGCGAAGGTCGAACGCGGCGCGCCCAGCATGCGCATCGGCGCGCCAGGACCAATGGGCCGCATCCTGATTCGCGGCGAACGCGGCCACGACATCATCGACGCCCTGGCGCCGCGCGCTGGTGAACCAATTGTCGACAAACCCGGCAAAGGCGCCTTCTGGGCCACCGATCTCCACCTGATCTTGCAGACGCGTGGCATCGACGCGCTGATCGTCTGCGGCGTGACCACGGAGGTGTGTGTCCACACGACGGTCCGCGAGGCGAACGATCGCGGTTACCGCTGCCTGGTTCCCGGCGACTGCTGCGCCTCCTACTTTCCCGAGTTCCACGACGTCGGCCTGCGCATGATCAAGGCGCAGGGCGGAATCTTCGGCTGGGTCACGGACTCGACGCGCCTGCTGACCGCGCTCGGCTGACCCACGCGCGATTCAAAGGCGGGCCTACACGTCGATGGACGGTATGGCGGCACACCCACGCGCGACGTCGGCACCGTGCATACTTTGTGATAAAGTATGTACTCATGAAAGATCGCGTGACCTTGACCCTGGACCCCGCTGTGAACCGCAGGGCGAAGCAGTTGGCGCGCGAAAGAGGCACCAGCGTGTCGGCGTTGGTCGAAGAACACCTGCGCACCACGCCTCTGGCTGGGGAGAGGAAAAAGTCTTTTCTTGATCGCTGGGCAGGGCGTTTCCGGCTCGCCAAGGGTCGGACTGGTGATTCAAAGATGCGCGCGCTGAAAGCCAAGTACGGACTTGGCACGAGGTGAGAATCCTCGTCGATACAGACGTGCTGCTCGACGTCGCCCTGGGGCGGCCCGCATTCCGCGATGACAGTGGCCAGGTTCTCGCGTGGGCCGAGGCGGTGCCCGGACGCGCGGCCGTTGCCTGGCATTCACTGTCGAATCTGGCCTATCTGGTGCGTCCCGACGCGCGCCCTTTCATCAAGGATTTGTTGGCCTTCGTCGATGTGGCCGAGGTCGGAACGCAGGCCATGCGAAGCGCACTGGCTTTGTCCATGAACGACCTGGAAGACGCGATGCAGACCGTGGCGGCGCTTGCGTTCGAATCAGATCACATCGTTTCACGAAATACGCGGGACTATCGAAACTCCCCAGTGCCGGCGCTGACCCCGCGGGCGTTTCTGCGTACGATCAAGGCCCACTGACCAAGCCGGCAGAAACAAACCGAGGGCCTCGCACTTTCGCGCGAGGCCCTCGGGGATTGACTCTATGTGGGGGACTTGATCCCCGGAACTACTTCTGCAGCTGCAAACCGAGGAAGATCTGGTTCTCGCTGACGTCGCCAACCATGCCGGCGTATTTCTTGTTCTGGTAACCAACGGCGATGCGCGCCGCGTAGTCCTTGATCACGTAGCCGACCTGGGCGTCGATGATGCGCCACATGTCGCCGACCCGGGGGGTTGCACCCTGGAAACGGAAGAGGGGCTGAAGCTTGCCCGGACCAACCTCCTGCCCGATCAGGAAGCTCGCCAACGCGAAGAAGTTACGTTTGATGGGGTTGTTGTCATCGTATCCGTAGAACGCACCCTCGACGTCCAACACGTGGCCTCCGGCAAGCGGCTGCTCGAACAGCACGTCCGCGTTGTACTCGAAGTAGTTGACGTCCATACCGTAGGCGTTCTTCTGGTACTGAGCACCGAGGCCGATCGAGAGCACCTCTTTCCCGTAGTAGGTGCTGCTGTGATAGAAGCCCGGCTCCTTGGTACGCAGAGCCAAGTTGAATCGGCCGGTGAACAGCGGGCTCGCGCCGATGTCATGCAGGTCGAAGACGCCCAGGTAGTACTTGGCCATGCCCTCGGCAAACCACCCGAAGGCGGTCGCGCCGTCGTTACGGCCGAAGAAGCCTTGTTTCGGTCCAATCGGGCCGGCGCCCGAGACGTAAAAGCCCGGGTAGTTCCACGCGGCCATGAACCACGGCCCGGAGAAGTTTGATCGATCGGAGGGTACCAACATACGCCCTACCCACAGATTGAACGCGTCGTTGAACTCCAGCTTGCCGTGGAGGTCCAGAATGGCGAGACCGGTTCGTCCACCGGTCGGAGGGGTGCCGATGAGACCGACATCCGCGCCATCCATGCTGCCTCCTCCATAGGTGGCCACCAGGTTGGCCTGCCAACCGACGATCGGATGGATCTTACCTGCCATCAGAATGTCGAGCTCCGCGTTCTGGGAAATGTCATTCAGCTTCGAGGGATCGGTTCCGCCCTGGATGACGGTCCCAACCCGGCCCCATGCGTGAACCTCGAGAGCCTTGGCCGAGCCGTCGTCGAGGACCGGCGCGGGCGGCGGCGGGAGGGGCGGTAGCGGAGCAGGTGGCGCGACCATCTCCGGCATCGGGGGAGGCGGCGGAGCGGTCACGGCCTCGGGAGCCGGGGGAGCCGCGGGCGGCAGCGGAGCAGGCGCCGCGACGGGCGCACCAGGCGCCACGGCGGGCGCCACCTGCCCGACCGCCAGGGACGAAACGAGCAGCCCGAAGCTCACGGCGCTCGCTCCCAGCAACATCGGCCACGGGCTCTTACTAGATCTATTGCGCATCAGGGATCTCCTTCAATTTGCAAGTGGGAAAGCCGGTACTAATAACTGCGACACCATAACCGCGTCAGGTAAACGCCGCGTTTCGGCGGCAAGAACCTTGAGTAACTTGATGCGTCCTATCACGCGGGGTTCTGGGGAGACAACGCTCGCATCTGGCCGTATCCGCTCGGTCCTTTGACCGTATTCGCGATACGGATTGGATGGTCGCAACATGGTTCCCTCCGCTTGCAAGGCCGGAAATCCACACGGATCGCCGCACGGACGAAATCACCCGCGGATTGCCGCACCACACGGTCGATCCCGTCCGCCGTCGATCAGGCCCAGAAGATCATCCGCGAGAATTCCCATGAATCTTCCGCGTCCCCTTTGCGCCCTGACGAACGCGGGGCGACAATCGGCCCGCGAAAACCATCGTGGGTGGACGTTCGGAAGGAGATCGGCATGACGTGTGCGGTGTTTTCGGAATGGGGGCGGGTGCGAACAGCGGGTACGATCGTTGCCGCGACGATCGTGGGACTGACGGCGCCGGCGTTTGCCGCGGAGCCGCCTCCCTACGTCCAGGAAGCGCAAACCGTCGACGGTGCGTCCAAGACACGGAAGCTGCCCGACCGAGGTTTCGCCGAATGGAAACAGGCGAAGGCGGGGGCCGAACTGGCCAAGGTGGACAGAGCCAAGAAGCAGGCCGCGAGCGCCAAGGCAGCCGAGGCCAATAAGCAGGCCCAGGTGACCAACGCCGCCACGCCGAAGCAGGGCCCGGATCCGAACTGGGCCGAGCTGTGGCGACTGCAAGTCGGCAAGACCGGACCGATGCGCCATCAGATCGCTGCGCGCGGCCCCCTGATCGCCGTGGCGACGTTTGGCACCGACCCCGATGGCGCGGACGGCGCGGACGGCGTTCACATCGTCGACGGCCGACATCCGACAAAGACAGTCCGGATCATTCGTCCACCCGACGCTACGTTCGCGGGGGCGACAGGCGTGGCGCTGGACGAGGACGACGTCGTGTTCGGCTGGTTCGAAGCACCGTCGACAAAAGCCGCAGGTCCCGCCGGCCACCTGACGAAGGCCCGTCTGGATGGAACCGCTCAGTGGAACAGCAAGCCTGCGGGCATGCCCGGCCTGCCCCAGTTGTTCGATTTCAACGGCGACGGTGTGAAGGATGTCCTGTTGCTGTCCTGGCCGATGACAGGGTGCGAACGCGATCCCACGCAGTGCCGGAAGACGGAACCCGTGCCGGTGATCGCCACGGTGTTCGATGGTCGCGACGGCAAGACTCTGTGGACGCGCGATGTCGGAGCGGATTTCAAGCCACAAGCACCCGTACGTGGTTTTTTCGCCAGCATCGATCGCGGCAACGGCCATCCGCAGATCTGCGTGGCGGCGCGCCTGCAAGACGTGACCGGCCGAACGCCGCGCCAGTTGGTGGCCGCGCTCGCGCGCGACACTGGACAACCCTCCCCTCCCGAATACGCGTCTTTCTGCCGGCCCGAGGCCTATCCCGAGACACTGTTTCCCCCCACATATCTTGGATCTGCCCTGACACCAGCGTCGGCCGCGGTGCTGGGAACGTTCGCCGTCCGCGCACAACAGGCCGAATTGCAGATGATCGCTGGCCAGGGCTCCAGCATCCGCATCAGCCCCCTCGATGATCCGTTGCTGGTGTCCGCGGTCTCCGTTCCCGGGCCGATCGTCACCGCGCCCACGCTGGGCGACATCGATCTGAACGGCGAATGGGATGTGCTGGTTGTCGTCGACGACATGCTGATGGCCTTCGGAACGAAATCCAAGGGCGATATCCAGCGCGCTTTGTGGCAGGGCGATCTCGCGGCCACCGGGGCGCCACCCACGCACCGCGATCACCCGCGGGCCTACGCCAGCCGCGTGCGGCCCAGGGATCGCGAGCGTTGGCTGCTGCCCGACGCTGATCCCTCCGACAAAGTCTTTCAAATCCTTGCCGAGAATCTTGATTTCACCAACAAGGGACCCATGTCGGCCGATCTGTTGCTGGGGCTGCCCGGGCCCCACCAGGAGGCCGCCCATTGTGGACAGCGCACCTTCGCATCGGTTGAAGGAACGCTACTGGCCGAGGCCGTCGGTGGGGATCGCGCGTGGGGCCACGTCTCCGGGGCACCTCGGCCGATCAGGCGCCTGGCCTGCGCGCCCGATGGGGCGCTGATCCTGGAGGTCGCGAATGGAAAAACGTATCTCCTACCGGCGCCACCGGATTGGCGCGGGTGGGCGCGCGCCCTGCTAGCCGTCCTCGGCGTGGGGTTGGGACTGGCGGTCCTTCTGCGCTGGCGGTCGATTCGCAAACTGGCCGCGCATGGGGTGCTGGAGTCCAACGTTCGCCTGCGGTTTCAGCCGGACCAACCCCTGAACCGACGCGCGCTGTTGTCGCCCGAACAGGGCGCCCTGGCCGATGGCCTGGTCAATTTCATCGACAACGACGACACACGTCCCCCCGTTACGGTCGCCGTGTGCGGGCCCTGGGGCAGCGGCAAATCGTCGGTCATGGAGGTCGTGCGCGGGCAACTTCGCGACACCGGTCGCTACATCGACATCTGGTTCAACGCGTGGCGTTTTCATCGCGAGGAACAGTTGGCCCCGGCGCTGCTGCAATCGATTGTCGAGGAGGTCCGCAAACAGGCCGGCCCCCTGACCTTTCTGCGCGTCGCCCTCAGCCGCCTGGCGACCGCCACCGCCGGCGATTTGTTGAAGGCCATCTTACCGGCGTGCGCGGTCGCCGGCGTATTCGCCCTCTGCGTCCGACAGATCGCGATGTCGGGCGCGTCCGGCGGAGGGTACGGGTCGTTGACGGGATTTATCGGCTCGGGCGCCGCGCTGATGGTGGGATTCTGGCGGCGAATCCTGATGCCGCTGCTGACGGTTTTTTCGCTGGAGCCGGCCAAGCTGCTGGGCGGCGGAGATCCCGGAAAGCGGATCGATTTCATTCGTGAGTTCGGCCGCGATTTTTCGCGCGTCTTGCGGTTTTTGCGCCCTGAACAACGCGTGATCGTTTTCGTCGACGATCTGGATCGCTGCCCACCTGATCGAATCGCCGACGCTCTGGAAACCATGAACATGTTGGCCGCGACCGAGCGCTGTTTCTTTGTACTGGCCATCGATCCGGTGATCGTGCGCCGTGCCGTCGAACTGAGATACGAAGACATGCTGACCTTGATGCGCGACCAAGGCGCCGTCGACGAGGCCGCCGATTTCGGCGCGCAGTATCTGGACAAGATGGTCACGGTGGCGGTCAGCGTCCCCTTGGTCTCGGGGCCGCACCTTGATCGGCCCGAAGACGAATCACGGCAGCCAGATCCCTCGCGCGGCGCGCGTCTTGTCACCGTCGGAAGGCGGTGCCTGGACATCGCGTTGCCGCGATTGGGCACCTGGGTGTTCACGCTGGCCTGCACGCTGCTGATGTTCCTGGGGGGCTATCGCGCCATCGAAGCCTTCGGCCCGGGCGCCATGGGAAAATTGATCGGTGATTTGGTTATCGGACCCGCCGAAGGTGACAAACCCGGAAAAGAGGAGGCCGGCGGAGACCGGGCCACCGCCCCGGACACCGACGGCAAAGTCGCCCGGGATTCACGAACACCGACCGTGAATCCTGTCGCCGCAGCGCCCAGTCCCGCCGTGCCGACGGCGACACCGGATCTCCCCGTGTCCGCTAGCCCCGGCGGCAAGGCGCGCGTCGAGTCCCCCAGCGACGACGCACAACCCAAGACCGTTCTGGTCTTCGACGCGGTCTCTTCCGTGCCGCTGGCGCCCGTCGAACTCCCCCTGCCCGCATTGGCCACCGAGGGCATTGTCGCCCAACGTTCCGCGACAGAGGGTCAGGCGGGCGCCCGTTGGTTCCTGCGCGGCATCGAGGCCCTGACGCTGCTGGGTGGACTGGGGATTCTGGTTTGGCTGCTTTCGACCATGCGGCGATCGGCGCGGATGAGCAGCGCCCGCAGGCCCGCGCATGATTCCACCCTTTTTGCCGCGGCGCTTGCGGCCGCACGTAACGGCCTCAACTCGAATCCCCGCGACGCGATTCGCTTCAGCAACGCGGCCCGCCTGCTGTACCACCTGATTCGAACCACCGAAGGGCAGGCACGCGCCGACGCATGGGAAGCTGATTTCTTCGCGCATCTGGTCCCGCGGTGGAAGCGCCACCCCGCAACCCCTTCCACTGGCCACGCCGCCTGGATTTCGGCGCGCCTCGATGCCTGGTTCCCGGCGGTCCGCGTCGATCCCGCAGGTGCCCGTGGCCCGGCCGCCAGTCCAGGCGTCGCGCCCCGCGCGGATGCATAGAAACAGTCGGGCCAAACGATCCGAAGAAATCGCGGAACCGATCGGCAGGTCCGCTGTCTGTCATCGTGCGCGGACAATACGGCTGATCGGTAACTAACGACGGAATTGCCCGCGCCTCGACGATGAGGTGAGACCCACGAGGAGCCGATCCCCGGGTTTCGGCAGGTCGGCGAGGAACCCCCGCGGGTTCGATCGGGGCGGGTGGTGCGCGACAGCTTCGCGCGCCGGCACGTCCCGAAACACGAAGCCAGGAGTGCGTCCCATGATCAACGCGAAGATCGAGATCCATCAACCCGACGGGCTGACCCCAGATGTGACCGCGCACAGCGAGGCACACGAACTTGACGAGCATGGACGCGACAACGAGAGCGCATGGGGATACTCATCGGGAGCGGCGGTCGAGCCGGACGACGGATCGCGTACGATCGAGGTTCAGACCATCTTTCGGGGCGTCGTGATAGGGACGCGGCACCTTAGCGATCCCGGCGGGACATCGGCGCATCGTTCGGGGACGATCCTGTTGCTTGCCGGGATCGGTGTCGCGGCGGTGGCGCTGGGTCTGTTCATAGCGACCGCGTGGGACGTCGGCCGCGAAAAAGCGGCCTTCGATCGCTGGCAAGGCGAAGGCAAGGAGGCCAGGACCTTCCCCTGGAAAACCCGATCTCGGATCGCCGACGTCGCGGTCTTTGGGGGTTTCGCGCTGGGACTGACGCTAAGCGCGCTGGGACTCAGACGTCGTGGCAAGACGAATCCCAACTTCATCATCGGACCGGTCGCCGGCGCCGACGCCCCCGTGGCCTCCGAATTCATCCCGTCCCCCGCCTGGTCACACCCACTGGTGGCCGTGGCGGCTACGGCCACTGGCCCGGACTACGTCATCAACGTGACGCCCGGAATGGACGGCGACGTCAGCGACGGCAAACGCCGCGTCCCACTGGCGCATGTGCTCCGCGAACGCGGTCCCCGTTTCTCATTGCCGCAACATGGACGCGTCCGACTGCAATGCGACCAGACCACGTTCCTGATTGCCGCCACCACGCAACCGCGCGCGCTGCCGGTTCCGTTGCTGACCTGGCGTTGGGACGAACACGTCTATTCCGTGGGCTCCGCCGTCGCGATGGCCTTCTTCCTGATCATGATTCTAGGCGTGCCGCCGGATCCCCGATCGCTGACGCTGGACATGTTCAACACGGACAGCCGCTTTATCCCCTTCCTGATCAAGGCCCCCGAAACCCCGGAGCAACTGCCGGACTTTCTGAACAAGGCACCCGCGACCCCAGGGGGCGCCAGCGGCGAACGCCACCGGGATCAGGAAGGCAAGGCGGGGAAAGAGACATCGAAGAACAAGGATGGCTTGATGGCCATCAAAGGCCCCAAGGACAACCAAGATCCCCACCTGGCAAAGGAGAAGGCCCAGGACGACGCGCGCAACGCCGGTATTCTCGGAGTCTTCAAGCAGGCGCAGGGATCGCACATTGCCTCGATCTGGGGTGACGACACGGCATTGGGCGCGGACGCGGCCAACGTGATCGGTGGTCTCGTGGGCAATCAGATCTCGGAGGCGTACGGCGTCAGCGGCCTGGGCGTGGTTGGTACCGGCAGGGGCGGTGGCGGAACCGGCGACCGCCTCGTCGGCCTTGCGGGGCATGGAACGATCGGAAAATGGGGCGGCGGTGGCGATGGTCCTGGATACGGACCCGGCTCCGGCGTCGGGCAGTTGGCCTCCCGTCGCGCGAGGGCGCCGGAGGTCATCCAGGGAATCGGACACGTACGCGGATCCCTAGACAAGGAGATCATCCGCCGCATCATTCGCCGTCACATCAACGAGGTGAAGTACTGCTACGAGCAGGAGCTGCCGCGAAACCCGAACCTGGGTGGCCGCCTGCTGGTGCAGTTCACGATCGCGCCCACCGGACAGGTCATCTCGTCGGTGCTTCAAAATTCAACGATGGGCAACGTCAGAGTCGAAAGCTGCACCGTGCAGGCCGTGCGCCGCTGGGAGTTCCCGAAGCCCGACGGTGGCGGGATCGTGATGGTGTCGTACCCCTTCGTGCTGACCCCCGCGGGCGGCGGCCAGTGACCTCACCCGGGGCGCGTACGCAAGGGACCGGGCGCGTCGCACAGCGGGCATGCGTCGGTTCGTTCGGCGACCGTCCCGCAGTCGCGGCAATCGACGCGGTAGCCGTGAAATCCGTTCTCGTGCGACTCGATCGACGTCCGCGCCTTCTCCGCCCGCTTGCCTTCGTAGGCGACGCGCGCCGGCACGAAGGCAACGTAGCCGACCTGTTCGTCGCCGCAGGCGGGACAAGAGACCGGCACAGGCCAACCGTTGGGTGTTTCAAGCGCGCATGTAAGCCCCCCCGGCGCGTGACAGCGCGGACACACATCCGACGAAAACAACACCTGCCGGCAGTCGGCGCAGGCGATCTCGTACACGCCGTCGATGAATTTTTCGCCGTCGTACATCCAGGTCACGCGGCCAACCGGTTCGGCTCCCATGAAGATCACGCGGCCGTCGACGTAGGTGCGAAACATCAACTTGCCCGATCCACACGCGGTGCAGCCGGCATTCGCCAACCGATCGAACGACGGCTCGTCAAGAAGGCCCATGGCTTCGCAGACTAGCTCAGGTGTCGTCGAACCCGTGTTACAGCCGGGTGTAGTCGAGGAAATTCCCCGACATCATCAGCATGGTGATGATCTTCAACGCCTGCGGGTAGTAACTCTTGTCGCCCATGTTCGCCGCCCCGAAGTTAAACGCCCCGTCCAGCAACGTCGGCCAGCCCGCCATGCCCGCCACCCCCGCCGGACCGATGAACGCCATGTTCTTGTTCGCGCTCAACTGCATGCCGGTCAGCGAATAACTGTCGCCGATATTCGCCGCGCCGATGCCGTCGAAAAACGCGCCAATCTTGTTCAGATACGCCTTGGCGCGCGGCTCGCCGAAAAAACAGTAGTCCATCGCGATACGCCAGGGCGTCCGACACGAGTCGTAGTAGTAGTTGCCCATGTTCTGGTACGTACTGGTCGTGCGATCCGGAACCAGTCCGTGCATCCCCTCGACCGCCATCAGGATCGCGTAGTTTCGATCCAGAATGTCGCCGGTCCAGCGCGGATTGTTGGTGGCCGCCGCGAACACGCGAAAGTACGCCGGCGAAAAATAGTTGGGGAAGGTCACGTTGCTGGTGCCCCAGCCGTCGCCGGGTTTCAGCATGCCGTCGGCGGCAATCTCGTGCATCAACATGGCATTGATCTGCGCGCGTGCGTCGGTCAGGTAGGTCGCGGATGACCACTGGTTCGACGCCATCAACAACGCCCAGGCGATGTCCTCGTCGGCGTCGGTCGCACTGCCCTGCCCTGATACCGCGCCGGCCGCGTTGATCTGCCAGTTCATCAGCCCCTTGGCGTCCAGGTGCGCCTTGGCATAGTTCCAAAGACCGTCGAACGTCGCGCGGTCGACCATGTAGACCGCCGCCAA
>JANOJB010000193.1:0-48636 GCA_031407985.1 Pseudomonadota bacterium
ACGTGCCGCCAGCGGCGCTGGCCAGGCACCGCCCAGGTACGGAGAGATCACACACCAGCCCCGCGCCACACGAAGCGCCGTTGCTGCTGCAGATGCCGCCCACGCCGCCGCCGCCGCCCACGCCACCACCACCACCACCGGTGCCGCGACCGCCGCCACCCGCGGAACCTCCGAGGCCTCCAGCGCCAGCACCGCCCACGGCGCCTGCTGCGCCGCCCGTCGAACCACCACGGCCACCCTGACCACCTGTGCCCGACGATCCGCCGGAGCCCGTGGAGCCCCCCGATCCCAACGAGCCGCCGGTGCCGAGAGAACCGCCCGAGCCTGGAGATCCGCCGGATGCAGCCGAGCCACCCGAGCCGGTGGATCCGCCGGAGGCCGACGAGCCACCCGTTCCCACGGAACCGCCCGAGCCAGGCGATCCGCCAGAGCCGCCGCGGTCAAGCGATCCGTCGGCGCCGCTGTCGGGGCCCGCCGTTCCGCCCGTGCCACCACCGCAACCGACGACGATCAGCAACGCCGCTGCGGCCCCAAAAACAGTGCGCCGACTCAAGGCCAAAGCCTTCTGAACGCGCCGAGATCGAACCGTGTCGCCCAATGTTTGGCCGCCTTGGCCATGATCTTCGCCTTGTCGCGCCGGCCGATCGTGGGCCGCTGCGAAAAGACGTCGTAGTCGGCGTCCTCGATCTTGTCGAGGATCGCCGAACCCACCAGCCAGATCAAGGCCAGCTCCAGTTTCAGATCGTTGCCCAGCCGCCCCAGCAGCGGGCGGCCGCGTTCGTACAGCGCCCGAGTGCGCGCGACCTGGTACCGCAACAGATCGCGGATGCCCTTGGTCGGTTTCAGCGCCTTGATTTCCGCCTCGGTGACACCGAAAAAATGCAGATCCTCGGCCGGTACGTAGATGTGATCGCGCGCGGCGTCCGCGGCCAGATCTTGCCAGAAGCTGGTCAACTGCAACGCCGTCGAGATCTCGTCGGCGAAGCGCACGAACTCGGGTTGCCGGTAGCCGAACAACCCCAGCAACAGGCGGCCGGCCGGCTCCGCGGACCTCGCCGTGTATCCACGCAGCGCGCTGAACGTCGCGTAGCGGCGCACGTCCATATCCATGCGAAAACCAGACAGCAGGTCCTCGAACGGCGGCACGGTCAGATCGCGCTTTTCGATCGTGTCGGCCAGCGCCACGAAAACCGGGTGGGTCGCCTCGCCGTGCGCCGCCCGGTGCAGTTCGTCGTCCCAGCGATCCAGCGCTTCCATGCGCCGTCCCTCGTATTCGGGTTCGTCCGCGAAATCGTCGGCGCTGCGCGCGAAGGCGTAAACCGCCATCAGATGCGGTCTGATCGCGGCGGGCACCAGCCGGGACGCCACGGGATAGATTTCGTGATGGGCGCGAACGAACTCCTCACAGAATTCGTAGGAACGTTCCAGGCTCCACGGGCCGGCGGGCGGATCCAACCACGGCGCGGGTTTGAGCGTCGGCGTGGTGGCCGCTGTGGTGGCTCCCGTTGTGGTTTCTTGGTCGGGGCCCGCGGCCGGTCGAATGGATTCGGATTCGGTGGCGCGCCCGCCCTTCAACACCTGCCGGATCATGTTTGACCTCCTTGACCGTCGGTCGGTGGCTTGGGGAAAGATTCGTCCCGGGTCCACCTGCCGTGCAACGCCATGTGTCCGCGCTGAATACCGTCGGTGCACAGGGCGCGCAACGCAGCCAGGTTTGATGCCAAACCAGCGCTGGCGATGACCATCGCCAGATCGGTCGCGGAGGTCACGGATGGGCCCAGAATTCGTTGCGCCAGCCGCGCGCCCGCGTGAGCCCGGACCGTTCCACCGACGGTTCCAACCGGCATGGGCAGTTCCAATCGCCCCAACAGATCGCCTCCGTCGCCCGCGCGCCACACCGACAACGGGCGATACCGTCCCGTCGTCGCCGCGAACGCGTGCGCGCCGGCCTCGACGCCGCGCCAGTCATTGCCGGTCGCAAGCACGACGGCGTCGACCCCGTTCATGATCCCCTTGTTGTGCGTAGCCGCCCGGTACGGATCGTCTTCGGCGAAACGCGAGGCCGCGACGATGCCGTCGCGAACGGCAGCGCCGTCGAATTCAGACGTCGCCAGCGACGCCGCCGGCACCCGTGCCCGCACCCGTACCAGTCGGCGGTCCGCCAGGTTGGTCAAGATGCGCAGCCCCGATCGGCCACCCGCAAGCGCCGCCAGCGGTTCGGCCAAAGCCTCGGCCGCTGTGTTCACCATGTTCGCGCCCATCGCGTTCCTGCAATCGATGTGCAGGTGGACGATCACGCGCGCCGGGTGATCGGACGTGCGCACCTCCAGTTCGCGCGGACCACCACCACGACCGACCAAGCGGGGCAGGGCGCGTGCGGCCAGCGACAGAAGTTCTTCGGATGCCGCCAGAATGCGCGCCCGCGCGGCGCCGAGATCAGGCACGCCCAACAGTTCGATCTGCGCGGTCATGATGGGCTCGTCGGCGTCCGCCTCGAATCCACCGCCGTCCCGCACCATGCGCGCCGCGTTCGACGCCGCGGCGATCACCGATGGTTCCTCGACCGCCATGGGAACCAGCACGTCCTGCCCGTTCACCCGGAAGTTCAATCCCAGGCCGAGAGGCAGCGCGTAAATGCCGACCACGTTCTCGACGACACCGTCCGCGGTCGCCGAATCCATTCCGCCGGCGTCGAGCGCGAGCAGATCGTCCTCGGTCAGGTCGGCGCGCAGCCGCAACACGTGCCGCCGTTCGCCGATCGACAGGCGGTAAAAGCCGGGTATGCGGGATGTGGGTTCGGACATGATCTGGTGCTCGGATTGCGGTTCAGCGGTTCAGATGTGGTCGAGGTCCTTAGTGTGATGCGGTCGCGCGTTCGGGAGTCTCTTGGAACGTCGCTTCTTTTTTCTTATGTCTTCTTATGGTGTTTTTCGCGGCTGCTGGGAGGTCAAGCGTGGGAAGGTTGACGGCGGTGTACGCCTTTTGAATCCAGGACGATGTCCAGCACCTGCAAGCCAAGCTGGGAAAGCCGCGAGGAAAAATTGCGGGCGCCGGCCAAATCGCCGAACAGGGCGATTCCGACGTCGCCTCCGCCCGCGCCCGACGGTTTCGCGACGCCACCCAGGTTGGTCGCCAGATCGGCGGCGATCTCGAATCGCGGCGTGACGATGGGTGTTCCGGCCCGTCCCCCCAGTTCCAGCAGGCCATCCCCATAGTCGCGCGCCGCCGTCAGCATATCGTCCACGCTGCCCGCCGCCAGCGCTTCGACGAACAGCTCGGCGCGTTCGCGCAACGGATGCATCACCCGCGCGTAACCGTCCGGATCGCGGTCGGCGAAAGCTTGCACGATGCGCAGCATGTCGGTCGTCGCCGCCGAACTTCCCTCCGCGAAGACCACCAGATGCAGATTGGCGGGCAGTCGCATTTTCTCGACCACGGGGTAGCCGCCCGGCGGCCGCCGGTACATCACCACGCCGCCGTGGACGGCCGCGGCGACATCGGCTCCGGAGCCCGCGCCTCCCTGCGCGGTGCGGTGGGCGCGTTCGGCCAGCGAAAAACACAGATCCCGGTTGTCCATCACGGGCAGGCCGGACAACTCCATGACCGCGGCCACCGACGCAGCGGCGACGGCCGCGCTGGATCCAAGGCCCAACTTCTTGCCGTCCTGGCTGAATGCCGAGGTGTCGATCAACACCGATCCGGCGGGCAACGCCCGCGCGCGATCGCCGATTCCCGCCAACGCCGCGTTCACGGCCTCCGCAACGAACAACGATTCGGGTTCGATGCCTGGGACGAACTGGCCGACCGCCACGCGCGAGACCGCCGCGACGACAGCCGGTGCCCCGTCCAGCACCGCGTACTCGCCGATCAGAAAAACCTTTCCGGGCGCGACCACCACGGGACTGCCGCGCAACGTGTTTCGTTCGGAGGAACTCATGCGATGGTCTCCTGGAGGATACGCGCGCCCCGGCCGGGAGATCCGACGAATGTGCGGATGACCCCGGGCGTCGCCGCCAGGGCTGCCTGGACCTCGGCCGCCTGATGGGGCGGGCACAACACCTTCACGTGCGGTCCGGCGTCGATCGTAAAATACGCGTCCACGCCCCGTCCACGCAGCGCCCGCACGGTTTCCATTGCCGCGACCGTGGCGGGGGTCCAATACAGGATCGGCGGATCGGCGGCCATGGCGGCGGCATGCATGCGCAGCGCGTTTCGCTCGGCCACCCTGCCCAGGTGCTTCAGATCGCGCGCGGCGATCGCGGCGCGCGTCTCCTCGAGATCACGCGGCACACATTCCAGCCACGCCGGGTAATACGGGGACGTACGCGTCGTCTCGTCCATGGCAGTGGTCGAGCCGATCGCCTTTTCTCCCTCGGTGGTCACGGCAACCACCAGCCGGATCTGCCAGGTATCCCCCTGGGGAATCGGGGCGGCCACCGCGTCCGTTCCATCGGCCAGTACACCTGGGTGCATCTCGACGAAGCCGCCGAAGATGGACCGCGCCGCCGAACCCGATCCGCGACGGGCCAGCGCCGACAACTGCGCGGGGTCCAGGGTCAGTCCCGCCGCGCGCGAGGCGGCCAGGGCCAGCGCGGCGAAACCCGACGCGGATGACGCCAGGCCGGATGCCGTGGGAACGCTGTTTTCGGTGACGACCTCGGCGCGGGCCGTGATCCCCGCCTGGCCACGAACCAGGTCCAGAAACTTCACAATGCGCGCCCGCGCGGTGTCATTCGGATCGCCGCCGTTCAGGCGCACCCGATCCTCGGGCCCCAGGTGCGCGCCGAATCTGACGGTGGTGCGCGTTCCCAGTTCCTTCAGCGTCAACGACAGACTGCCGGTGGCGGGGATGTTCAGCGGGACGTCGCGTTTGCCCCAGTACTTTACCAACGCAAAATTGGTGCCCGCGACCGCCGTGCAAGAAGACAGCTTCACGGCGTCGCCTCGGTTCGCGTCGGTTCGCGGCCCGGTTGGACCTGGCCTGCGGTCTGTCCGACAATCCTAGCGTTTTCACGGGGACCGATCTGGGCAAGGAAGCCGGCGAATCCGGCGCCGCGCCACCTGTCCAGCACGTCACGCTCGTGGCCGGGCGCCAGCGCAATCACCGCGCCGCCGCCGCCGGCTCCGGTCAGCTTCGCGCCGACCGCGCCCGCCTGGCGGGCCGCGTGAACCAGGGCGTCCAGCTCGGGCGAGGATACCCGCAGCGCCGCCAGCAGCCCGTGCGCGATATCGAACAGGCGCCCCAATTCGTCGATGTCTCCCAAACCCAAGGCGCTCTCTCCGGCTTGCGCCAACTCGCCCAGCAGCGTGATGACCTTGCCGACAGCGGGTGTGCGGTCGCGCAGCAGCCGAACCGTGTCCACCTGCGTTCGCGTGTCGTGTGGATGACCGGACAGGCCCACGCACAAGGTCATGGACTGCAACAAGGGAATCGGACGCCAGCCGACGCCGCGCTGGAACCATCCGACGTCTCCCGACGCCGCGGCGGCCAGATCGATTCCCGAGGGTGTTCCGTGAAAAATCACCTCCGCGTCGTTCGCGGCCGCGGACACCGTCTCCTGATCGCGCCCGCGGGCGGCGCCGATCGCGCGCGCGACGGCAATCGCCAGGGCGGCCGAACTTCCCAGCCCCGCGCGCACGGGCAAGTCACCGCTGACCACGATGTCTACGTCGCGTGCGTCCAGGCGTTTCAGAATCGCGGCCAGGGCTTGGCCCGTCGGTGTTCCGTCCCCGGCCTGGGCTTCCAGGTTCGACGCCGGAGCCGAGATCCGACCGGTTCCGTCGAAAGCCTCCGCCGACAGGCCCAGCGACAAACCCGCGGCCAGCGCCGGCTGGTTGTACACGACGGCGTGTTCGCCCATCAGGACCACCTTCCCGTGGCCAAAACCGCGGCCCAAGATCGGGCGGTCGCCCGTGGTGACGTTCCCGTTGGTGGGGGGCGTCGTCACGCGGGCCTTTGCGCGATCCACTCGCGCAGCGCGCCGGTGATCACCCGGGGCGCGCGTGCCAGATCCTGGGTTCCCGCCATGCCGGCCAACAGCGCGGCGGCGCGCATGCCGTCGATCACGCGGGACAAAAACGCGACGGCACCATCGCGGCCGCCTTCCTGTACCGCGCGCAAGGCCGGCTGCGCCACGCCCGCGACACGCGCACCCAGCGCCAGCGCGCGTGCGGCGTCCAGGCCGTTGCGGATGCCGCCTGACGCGACGATCTCCAGTCGCGGTTCGGCCGCCGATACCCACGCGACGGCCGCAGCCGTCGGAATTCCCCAGTCCCACAGATCGCGGGCCAGATCGGCGTCGGTGCCGCGCGCCCGATGGGATTCCACGGCCGTCCAGGACGTGCCGCCCCCCCCCGACACGTCGATCGCGCTCACACCGGCGGAGACCAGGGTACGCGCCACGCCGGACGAGATCCCGCAACCGGTCTCCTTGACGACAACCGGCAATCCGATCTCGCCGGTCACGCGGGCGATCGTGTCGATACCGCCGCGAAAATCACGATCGCCTCCTGGTTGCGCGATCTCCTGGGCCGCATTCAGGTGTACACACAACGCGTCGGCGCCTACGCGATCGATCGCCTCGCGAATGGCGCTGGTACTCATGCGGCCAAGCTGAATCACGCCGAAGTTCGCGCACAGAAACACGCCGGGCGCGGCGTCGCGCACTTCATAGGTCGCGGCCATCTCGGGATGCTCGACCATCGCGCGCTGACTTCCGAGGCCGAACGGAATCCCGACGGCCTCGGCGGCTGCGGCCAGCGCGCGGTTGATCTGCGCCGCGGCCTCGGTTCCGCCGGTCATGCCGGTGACCATCAGAGGCGCGCGGAACGTTCGTCCCAGAAATGCTGTCGAAAGGTCGATCTCCGATAGCGCCCGTTCCGGCAGCGCGCAATGAATCAGGTGGACGTCGTCCAGCAGGGTGGGGCGATGAAAATCGGCCTGTCCCGACGCCGCGATCACAAGGTGATCGGCCTTGCGTTGTGTGATTCCAGCGTCGGGCATTTTCAGCAGCGCGAAAGTCATAGGATATGCGCTGGGCCCCAGCAAGCGTTGGCGGGATTTTCTTCAATTCAGACTGAAATGTTAACGCGACGCGAAGTCACCAGACCCGTTCGGAAATCTTGTCATCAACTGAACAAGTGGATAGTCTGTCGCCATGGACGGACCAATCCTGTTTGGCGGCCTGGCGGCGGCAGGGGTCGTGACGGCGACGGTGGGCGTGCTGTCGTGGGTCTTGTCGGCGGCGCGGGCGCGGGCGGTTCTCGACGCGGCGCTGCGGGAGGCGGAGATGCGCGCCGGGGGCGCCGCCGCCACTGTGGGGGAATTGCGCGCGCAGGTCGCGTCGTCGCGCCAACAAATCGAAACGCTGGACGCTGAACTGCGACGTTTGGAACGCGACAAGGCCGCGAGCGCGGCGCGGCTGTCCGAGATGGAACGCGGTGTCGACGAACAGTGGCGGATGCTGGAGGAAGCCAAGGGACAGTTGGCGACGACGTTCCAGGCGCTGGCGGCCGAAACGCTGCAAAAGAACAACGAGGGTTTTCTTCAGTTGGCGAACGAGAAGCTGTCGGCGGCGCAACGCGAGGGAACCACCGAGCTGGCCGCGCGCGAGCAGGCCATCGCGGCGCTGGTGGCACCGGTCAAACAGTCGCTGGAAAAATTCGATCTGCAGGTTCACGCGCTGGAACAAACGCGCGGCGAGGCGTACGTGCGTCTGACCGAGCAGGTACGGGCGCTGGCCGATGGGCAAAAACAGTTGCAGTCGGGGACGGACGATCTGGTGAACGCGTTGCGGGCACCCGCTGTGCGGGGGCGCTGGGGCGAAATTCAACTGCGCCGGGTGATGGAAATCTCCGGCATGATCGACCACTGCGATTTCGTCGAGCAGGCGACGGTCACCACGCCCGACGGCCGGTTGCGACCGGATGTTGTCGTGCGTCTGCCGGGCGGCAAAAGTGTCGTTGTCGACGCGAAGGCCCCGCTGGGGGCGTTCCTGGCGGCGCGCGACGCCAAGACCGACGACGAACGCACGGAACACATGCGCAAACACGCCGAGCAGGTGCGCGCGCACGTCATCAAACTGGCCGCGAAGAATTATTGGGATCAGTTCGCGGCATCGCCCGAGCTGGTCGTGATGTTCCTGCCTGGCGACGCGTTCTATGCCGCGGCGTTGGAGCAGATGCCGGGGTTGCTTGAGGAGGCCGTGGCGAACCGCGTGTTGATCGCGACGCCGATGACGCTGATGGGAATTCTGCGGGCGGTCCACGTCGGCTGGCGGCAGGAGCGGCTGGCCGAAAACGCCGAGGAGATCAGCCGGTGCGGCCGCGATCTGCACGAACGGATCGCGAACTTCAGCGAACACATCGCCAAGATGGGGACCGCGCTTGGTCGGACGGTCGGCGCCTTCAACGACGCCGTGGGATCGCTGGAAAACCGCGTGCTGCCGGGCGTGCGCCGGCTGCAGGATCTGGGCGCGGGCGGCAAGAAGGAACTGGTCGCCGCCGCCCCGATCGATACCCGGCCGCGGGCGCTGAATGCCGTGCCACCGTCGGAACGTCGCGCACCATCGGCCCCACCGATGCAGGTGGCGCTGGAATTGGTCGGCGGCGCGCGGGAGGCGTGACCGTCCTCTTGCGGTCCGTCCTTGCCCACACGGGGCGGTAAAAGGGCATTTCGGTGACGAATCGGCGACAGGTGCGCCACACACCCAGGCCCAACAACTTCGGAGCTGCCATGACTCGCCCCAGCATGTTTCGCCTTGCTCTCTTGCCCGCATCAATGGCTTTTGTTGTTTCGTGCCTGCCCGCGGACCCGGTGACACCTAGCGGAACCGGGGGCGCCACGGGATCGGGCGGCGCGACAGTGTCGACGGGCGGCGCGACGGTATCGACTGGCGGCGCGACGGTGTCGACGGGCGGCGCCACGGTGTCGACGGGTGGCGCGACGGTGTCGACGGGCGGTGCGACCGGCACGACGGGCGGCGCGACCGGCACGACGGGCGGCGCGACCGGATCCGGCGGTCGAGGAACCGGCGGCGCGGGAACTGGCGGCCGGGGGACGGGCGGGGCGGGGACCGGCGGCGTGGGAACTGGCGGACGAGGAACGGGCGGGGCGGGGACCGGCGGCGCGGGAACTGGCGGCCGAGGAACGGGCGGGGCAGGGACCGGTGGCGCGGGAGGCGCGCTTCCGAAATTCAGTTTCTTCGCGACCAGTGTCGCGGCTATGAAACGACTGTCAGGAAGCGCGAACGGTTTCGGTGGAGATCTTCGTTATGGCGAAGCGACAGGGATCGCCGGTGCGGACAAGATCTGCACCGAAATCGCCAACACGTCGATGCCCGGATCGGGGGCGAAGGGATGGCGTGCGTTCCTGAGCACCACCAAGGGGGGCGTCAATGACGGCCCCATCCACTCGATCGATCGGGTCGGGGAAGGGCCCTGGTATGACCGTCTGGGGCGCCTGGTGTCGATGAATAAAACCAGCCTGGTCATGACCAGACCGGGAGGCGCGGATCCGTTGATCCTCAACGATCTGCCGAACGAGGACGGGATTCCGAATCACAATCCCGACGGAACGGGTCAGGTGGACAACCACGACTTCCTCACGGGCAGCGCCACCAACGGGATGCTGTTCAACAGCGACTGGAAATTCACGTGCCACGACTGGGCCAGCAAGGTCGGGACCGACGGCACGCCGCGCTGCGGGCACACATGGCCGCGCGGGGTTCAAAGCTGGATCTCGATCCTCAACGAGTCGGGCTGCGAACCGGGGATCTTCCTCATCGAAGCTGGTCCCCCGGGCGCAAACGGGACCAAGAGCGTGGGCGATGGCGGTGGCTACGGCGGCATCTACTGCCTCGCGCTGACCCCGTAGCGGCGGCACCGACGCATCGACCGTGGATGGCCGCGGCACGCCAGCGCGCGTGCGGTTCACGTCGCTTGACGGTTCACATTTTTCGCTGCCAGCGCGTGACCTGGGGCGGAAGCCGGTACATCAGGCAGATTCCTGTCGCGGTTTTCGCCGTAGCCGTGAATATGTCGCCCGACATCACGATGGAATCGGCTGGACGCCTGCCGGCTCTGTCTCCGACAACGCATGCCAAATCGCCACCCGCGCCGCCCGCGCCGCCCGCGCCACCCACGCCACCCGCGCCACCCACGCCACCCACGCCACCCACGCCACCCGCGCCGCCCGCGCCGCCCGCGCCGTCCGCGTCGCCCGCGCCGGCGTCAGCCGCGCCCGTGTCGGCGGCGACGAACCGGCATGCGTTCGGGAAGCATTCGGTGATGCCCTGACTGGTGATTTCCCACGCGGTGCCGGCCGCATTGGGGCCCACGCTTTCGGCAACGACCTCGCGGCATTCGGGGTTCTGGCTGGTCAGGACCAGATCGCACCCGTCGGCCCCGCGCGCGGTGACGGTGACGGTTGTGTTGGGGACCAACATGAACCAGCTGGCGTTGATGTCCATGGTGCCGCAGGCGATACCGGTCATCTGCCAGGTTCCCGCGGCCGGGCAGGGGAGCGGGCCCGCGGCGCCCCCACCACCTCCGGCGCCTCCGCTTCCGCCCTGACCTCCGGCCCCGGTATCTTCACCGGCGTCGATATAGGTCTGCGTGCTCTTCTTGGCGCACCCGGGGGTCGCGCATAGCCAGGCGACGCTGGCCAGGATCGTGGCCACGGTCGCCCATGGCAGTTGAAATCGGGGCGCGCGGCGGCGGGGGAAAAGCATGGCGCGCGAGTATATAGAAAGGGTCAAGGAAGTGGCGCGTCCGGTCCCAACGGCGACAATCAGGACATGGATTTCGATTTCTCCCGCTCCGAGCGGGACGTGCGGATGCGGCTTCTGTCGGGCCGCGGGCACTACGAAACCGTCGTGCGGGCGGTGACGGAGGCAACCCAAAGCGTCTGGATCGCCACCGCGAATCTGAAGGAACTGATGGTCGAGGACGGACGCGCGGTCCCGGGGCGGGCGCGCACGTCGGCGCGGTCGGGATACCAGTCGGTGTTGAAGGTGTTCGACGATTTGGCGAAACGAAAGGTCGAACTGCGGATCCTGCACGCGACGACGCCATCGCGCGCCTTCCGTGCGGAATTCGACCGCCACCCGCGTCTGTTTCGCGGCGGGCTGCAATTGCGGGCCTGCCCGCGCGTACACCTGAAGACGGTCGTGGTGGACGGCGCCTTCCTGTACCTGGGCAGCGCCAACTGGACTGGCGCGGGCCTGGGCGCCAAGGGGACCGGCCGCCGCAATTTCGAACTGGGATTCACCACGTCCGACATGGGGCTGCTGGACGAGGTCCAGGCGCTGTACGACGGCCTGTGGCGGGGGGCGGGGTGCGTGGGTTGCCGCCTGCGCGATGTTTGCGAATCGCCGCTTGATGGCCTGACCCGGGCCGACGGCGGCTGACGGCGCGGCTGACGGAGGGCGGTTTTCGGCGGCCAAAGGCTGCTGACAACGGCTTGGTGGCGGCGAACTAGGAGAAAAATTGCCCTTGGCCCCGGGACCTCGATACTTGGAGCCGGGATTCAATGCGCCGTGGCACCAAGACATGGGTGGGCCGGGTAGGTGCCGCTGTATTGGTAACGCTGGTTCTCGGCTATGTGCCCTACCATGTGTACGCCCGGTCGGGGTTGGCGCGCACGCTGCAACTGCGTCGCGACCTGGCCGCCTTGCGGGCGCGCAATGTCGACCTGCGCGGCGAAAACGATCGCCTCGCCCGCGAAGCGGAGGCACTGCGCGGTGATCCCCTGGCCATCGAGCGGGTCGCCCGCGCCGAACTGGGTTGGGTGCGTTCGGGTGAGGTGATCGTCGATCTCTCGCGCTCGCCGGCCGGGTCGCGGAGGACGCCGTGAGGCGCCTGGCACGGGCGCGCACCCGCACGGCCTTCGAGATTCAGCGGATGGTCCGCGGCGGGTTGGGCTTCGCTGTCTCGGCGGCTTTCGTCGTGTTGCTGTGGCGCGGGTGGTTTCCGGATCTGAGGCTTCCGGGAGGAGGTTCCGGCCGGGCGGCCGCGGCGGCGATTCTGACGGCGGTACTGGCGGGAAAGATCGCCGCCCGCGTGCGAACCGGCGAACGGCGGCGCACGGCGCGGCGCGAGGCGCTGGACGACGCGGAGCTGGCGCTGCTGTTGTTGACGGCGGTCTATGTGGTGCTGGCGATATCCGGAGGCGTGACGTCACCCGTCTACCCGCTGGTTTATGCGGTGGTCAGCTTCCTGGTGACGTTCCATCGGTTGGCGGTTGGCCTGCCGGTGGCGGTCGCCGCGATCGGATTCGAGGCCGTGTTGTCGTTTTCGCCGGCCGCGTCGCCCGAGGCCGTCGCGTCGTTTCCCGAGCACGCGGGATTCATCGTGATATTTGCGTTGCTGAACGTCGTTTTCCTGCACGCCGAGGTCGCGCGCCAGCGGCGCGAGCACCGGCGGCGCCTGGAGGAGGAAATCGCGTCGATGCGCGAGGAAGCGCGCGAGTTTCGTCTGATCGCCACGGCGCTGTCGCCCGACAAGAGCGTGCGTTCACGCGCCGAGGAAGAACAGAAGATCTCCCGCGGCTCCGTCGAGACGATTCACCAGCAGCTCTTCGATACGCTGGATTTGCTCAAACGTTGTCTGGATCTGCACACCGTCGCGGTGTTGTGGCTGGACGAAACGGGCCTGCGCCTGAAGGTCAAGGAGTTGTGCACCGACGCCGAAGCCATCGCGGAACTTCCGATCCCGGCCCCGACCGGCGTACTGGGTGCGATCTTGAAGGACGGTCGCCCGGTCATTCTGGACGCGCCCCGGCCTTCGCTGTTGCCCTACTACGCGGTACCGACCGAGGTGACATCGTTCATCGGTGTACCGGTCTCCGAGGGGTTGACCGCGCGTGGCGTGCTGGTCGCCGATCGAAAGAACGGCCGGGCGTTCACGCCCGCCGACGCCGAAACGTTGTCCAGCGCCGCCCGCCAGGTGGTGCGCGTGATTCAGTCCGAGCGCGTCTTTCATGCCGTCGAGCGCGGCAAACACGAACACGAACGGTTTTACCGCGCATCGGCCGAGCTGAACCGCGCCCTGACGCTGGATCAGGTGTACGACGCCGCCGTCGCCGGCGCGCGCGGCGTGTGCGAATTCGACTTCGCCGCCATCGCTACCTACGACGCGGCCCGGGGCACCCACACCATCCACAGGGCCGTCGGCGAATGGTCGGACGGGTTGGAGGGAACCAGCCACCGGGATCCGTCGTCGATTGTCGCGATGGTCGTCAAGAACAAGCTGGCGTTGCCGGCCGGCGGCGAATGGCGCGAACGCGATGTCCCCGTGTTTTCCGAGCCGATGCGAATCAAAGGCGATTCGTTGCTGGTGTTGCCGCTTTTGGTGAAGGACGAGGTCATCGGGACGTTCTCCATCGCGGCCAAACGGGCCGGAGCCTTTCCCGGCGATCGGCGCGAAATGTTGGGCGTGATCGCCAACCAGGTCGCGATCTCGCTGCAGAACGCGCGCATGTACCAGATCGTGGAGGAGCAAGCGACCACCGACGGATTGACCGGTCTGGTCAACCACCGCACGTTCCAGGAACGATTCTCGGCGATGCTGGGCAGGGCCGAACGTCTGCACTTTCCGGTGTCGCTGATCCTGACCGACATCGATCACTTCAAGAAAGTCAACGACACCTATGGGCATCCGACCGGCGACGAGGTGTTGCGCCGCGTGGCGGCCATCCTGGCGGCCAGCGCCCGCAAGATCGACATCGTCGCCCGTTACGGCGGCGAGGAATTCGCGATCGTTCTGGAGTCCACCGATCGCGTGGGTGCGCGCAACCTGGCGGAACGTATTCGCGTCGAGATCGAGCAGGAGGTCTTTCAGTCGGCCAAGGGGCCGTTCAGCGCGACGCTGTCGCTGGGGGTCACTAGTTTTCCCGACGACGGCACGGTGAAGGCCGACCTCATCGCGCGCGCCGATCAGTCGCTGTACGCCGCCAAACACGGCGGCCGGAACCGCACCGTCTGTTACGCCGACACGATCCGCGCCAGCAAGCCGCTGCAAGCCGTGCGGTAGTCGGGTTCGATGCGGCCGGGGCGGCGTGTTCTGGCCTTATTGAATACCCATGCGATCAACGGGATTGGCGACGTCGCGAGAGCGAGATTCAGTAGAGGTAGCGGCACCCGACGGAGTGCGGCCAGGGCGCGGCTTCACGCTGGTAGAGAGCTAGCGCGGCGTCTTGACCTTGAAGTCGTTGGTGGCTTCGGGGACCAACTTGCCCTCATCGTTCGGGCGGAAGCGGACCTCGGTCTTGACCTCGATGACCATTTTCGCCAGAGCCTTCGCGATCTCCTCGTTCAAGTTCAGGTGATCCAGCCAGCCGCGCATTTCCGCCGCGGCGACGCGCACGATGTCGTCCTTTGATCGCGCGGCGGCACCCACACCCGCCGAAACCGCGCGCCGCACGAAATCGGAAATGCCGCGGTCGATTCGTTCAGAGCCGCGATCGTCGTCGGGCGCGGCGGCGGGCTCCGAGGCGGTGGTGGACTGACCACCCGCGCCAACGGATTCCGCGGGTGTCGGTTTGCTGGCACCATCGTCGGGTTGGTCGGGCATGGGGGAAAGCTAGCGCCAGTGCCCGGCCGGGTCCATCTCTCTGGTCGCGTGCGCGGCGGCAGCCTGCGTCACCTGTTGCGCCAGGGGCGAGGCCCGAACGCGCCCCGCCAAACGCCTCAGCGCTTGCGCGACTTCAGTTCCTTCATGCGCACGCGGGCATGTTCCAGGGCCTCCTTGCCCTTCGGGTCGCCGGCCGGCAGCTTGACCAGCTTGCCGTAGGCTTGTCGAGCGCAGTCGGTGTTTCGGGTCGCGTCACACGCGCGGCCCAACGTGTCCAACGCCGCGCCGTTCTCACCGCGCGCCGCGACCACCTGCTCGGCCAGTTTCTTGGCTTCCGCCCCGCCGCCGTCGTCCAGCAGCAGGGTCGCCAACTCCAGTCGCGCCACCGCCCCCGGTTCGGCCTTCGCGTCGGGCAAACCTTCGACGGCCTTGCGATACGCCGTGGCCGCCGCCTTCTTGTTGCCTTCGGCCCGCGCGACCTTGCCCAGCACCAGGTGGGTCTCGGGCAGATCGGGCCGCAGCCCGACGGCGAGATCAATCGACTTGCGAGCGCCCGCCGCGTCGCCCGAGGCCGCTTGCTTGTCGGCCTTGGTCCCGAACGCCCGCGCCACATCGTCGGTCACGTGGTTCCATCCGTCGTCGGCTGCGCACGCGGAACAAGCCTTTCGCGATTCGCGCAGCGTCTCGGCGGCGCCCTCGGCCTTCTCGACCTTCACCAGGGCATCGGCCAGTTGCGTCCATGGCGCCGGCTCGCGCGGGATCATCTGCACCGCTTTGCGAAGATGCGGCAACGCCGACGGGTATCGTCCAAGCGCACCGAAAGCGGACGCAAGATCCATGCGCGTATGTGCGTTGTCGGCCAGCCGGAGGCTGTCCTCCAGTGCCGGTACGGCTTCGTCGTTCTTCTGCTGCCGCAACAGGGCGACTCCCAATCCCCGTTTGGCGTCCGCGTTCCGCGGCTGGCGCCTGCCCAGCTCGCGATACAGCTTTTCGGCCTTCGGCCAGTCCTCCGATTTGCTCGCCTCGACCGCCGCCGGCTCCAGCGCCGAATCGCCGAGCGATGTGGTCGCGCCGCCGGTCGGCGTGCGTCCCCCGCGCAACGCGGATGTCGAGCGGGCTGGTGGCGTTTCGCCCGCGCAGGCAAAGATCGCCAATGGAAAAGGCAGAGCTAGAAACAACAGGGCCCCCACAGGCCGGGTAGCGAAGCGGTGCGGCAGCATTCGTCCCTCCGAATCCCGGTGTACGCCAACCACCGGGTCCCGTCCAGCACCATTCGTCCTTGGGGCCGCCGACTGGCTTCTCGACCGCCCCGCCGAACAAGTGGCCACACCGCCGACACCTTCCCGCCGGCGCCAGCAAATAGACCAGCCGGCGTTCCCGTTTTCGGGCAGGATCACGCCGTGTGGTTCGGGACGGTGTCGAAAGGAGTTCGCCAATGACGACAGCAGGGAAAGTCGATCTCGCGGGTGATGGGTTCTTCGTCCTGGTGGATATCCTGGAGGCCGCGAAGGCAGGCTTGCCGGAAGAGGTCCCGTCGCCGCTGGACGACCGATTCAGCGAAATTGCCCGCGCCTATCGCAAGGCCGACCCAGCGTTGCGACAGCAGGTGCGCGAGCAGATTCCCATGGAGTACTGGTTGCCGCTGTTGCAGTTGGGTGACCGGTGCGCTGAATGGGCCCTCGTCGACAAGGATCCGAAGCACATCGAGGATGGGTTGACGGCCTATTGCTTAGAGGATTGTCGCTTTGATGCGCATGAGAACCTGGTTCACCTGAGCCGTCTCTGGTACGCGGGAAAGACGTTGCACGCCAACACCGCGGTGATCTTCAATCAGATCGGGCAATGTGGCTCGCCGCGGGGATTGCAGGAGCTGAGCAATTTCTCGGCGCGGCCCGAGGACGCGAAGTCTCCCTGGAGCATGGGCCTGGAGAAATATGAGGAAGGGGGCCACACCCGCTTTCGCCCACGCCGCGCCAAAGTGACTGAGTCACCGGCGACGTGAGGATGGCGCTGGTGGCAGCTCGGGCGCCCGCCGACTTGGCGCCGCTGGGCGGCGCGCCGGTGCACATCGCCGTCACCACCTGCTACAAGCCGTCGGACGCCCACCGGGCGAGGGCCCGCGTGCTCTCGGAGCGCTTCGCGGCGCCGTCCGTGGACCGCCGGTCATTCGACGTCATGTTTGCCGCCACGGGCGCCACGCACCTGTACGTGGTCGGGCGCGATCATGAAGAAGTACGCGCGCGTGAGGGCGCTTGCTTCGTGCAGGAAGGACTGCTTTCGACCAAGCTTCACGAGGGGTCGCACCATCCGTTTGTGCGCGCTCTCGGCCCTTGCGCCAGCATCGTCGACTGCACCATCGGATTGGCCAACGACGCGCTTCACGCCGCGGTCGCCCTGAACTGCAGCGTGCTCGGCGTGGAGGGCAGCCCGGTCATCCACGCTCTGCTGGAGGAGGGGTTACGGCGCCTCTCGGCTTCCTATGCGGCCGGGCAGCGGATCCACCTGCTCCACGGTGACGCTCTCGCCGTGCTGCGCGGCCTCGGGGACAGGTCGCACGACGTGGTCGTTCTTGATCCCATGATGAGCCGCCCTGGCAAGAGCGCGCCGTCGTTCGCGGTCCTGCGCGCCTTTGCCGTCCCCGAGCGAGCTTCAACGGAGTTGCTGCGCGAAGCGGCTCGGGTCGCGCGGGATCGGGTCGTCCTGAAACTGGGCAAGGGCGCCCCCGTGCACGCCGACTCGCCCCTCGCCTTCACGCACCATGAGCAGGGTTCTCACGTGACCTACTGGGTGCACAAACTCTGAGACCTGTCTCACCGCTGCGTCCGCGATGGACAACCCTGCGCGCGAGCCCTGTGTTCGCAGGTCCATGCCCGGATGATTCAGCCGTTCCGTCGAAGTGATGAGGCCAGAGCCCTCGTCGCGGGCTCCCTCCGACGATCCGGGGGCCGCGAATGGCCGGGGGGACACTTTTCCGGCGTTGCGATAGTGTTGCGCCCATCGTGCTTCGCCGGTCACGGCTCTTAACGGTGTACCTGGTCGTCACCCGGGTGGCGTTGTCGTACCTGGGGCTGGCGATCGCGCGGCGGTTTCGCGGCGACGAGGCCATCGCACGCCTGACCCGCGAGAAACACCGGCGGAACGCGCTGCGCATCGAGGCGGCGATCGTCAAGTTGCGTGGCCTGTTCATCAAGGTCGGCCAGTTGATCAGCATCATGGCGAACTTCCTGCCCGACGCGTTCCGCGAGGAATTGGAAACGCTTCAGGATCAGGTTCCCGCCCGCCCGTACAAAGATATCGAGGAGCGCCTGCGGCAGGAATTCGGAGGTCGAGGGCCAGGCGAATTGTTCGCCGAATTCTCGATCGAGCCGGTGGCTTCCGCGTCGATCGGCCAGGTGCACAAGGCCCGCCTATTTTCAGGCGAAGAGGTCGCCGTCAAGGTCCAGTACCCCGACATCGAGGAGATCGTTCACACCGATCTGCGGGCGTTGCGACGCATCTTCGGAATCCTGCGCTGGGTGATGCCCGCCTACGGTTTCGACACCATCTATCAGGAGATTCGCGGGATGGTGATGTCAGAGCTGGACTACCGCCAGGAGGCAGCGGCCATCGTGCGGATTGCCGCCAACTTCGAAAAACGCGGCAGCACGTTGCCGGTTCGGATCCCTCGCGTGATCGCGGACCTGTCGCGCGAGCGCGTCCTGACGACCGAATGGATCTGGGGCACGAAGATCGCGGACATTCCCGCCATCGTCAGCGAGGGGTTGGACCGACGTCAGACGGCCCGCACGTGCGTCGAGGCCTACTGCGAGCAGATCTTCATCGACGGCGACTATCACGCCGATCCGCACCCCGGGAATCTGTTGGTACAGCCGACATCCGCCACGGATCGCACGCCGACCATCGTCTTCCTGGACTTCGGTGCTACCGCCAAGGTGTCGGAATCGATGCGCCGCGGAATGGTGTCGTTCCTTCAGGGCGCGATGGCGCGTGACACCGGCCGAATCGTTTCGGCCATGAAGGACATGGGATTCATCTCGCGCCGCGCCGATCCGGAGGTGTTTGATCGTGTCGTCGAATATTTCCACGACCGCCTGCGTGGACAGGTGCGGGTGGAGGGCTGGGCGCTGAAGGATTTCAAGTTCGAGACCAAGGACAAGCTGGGCGCGTTGCTGGATCTGCGCGCGTTGAACGTCAGCCTGGCCGATCTGAAAGACGCGTTTCACATTCCGGCGGAATGGATTCTGCTGGAACGCGCGCTGCTGTTGTTGTTGGGCGTTTGCACGACATTGGATCCCGAATTGAACCCCGCGCCCATCATCGAGCCGTATCTGGAGCGGTTTCTGCTGGGCGACAAACGTGACTGGTCCGAACTGGCGCTGGACGCGGGACGGGACACGTTCCTGTCGGCGCTGTCCCTGCCGGGACAGCTTCAGCGGTTCATGAGCCGCGCGATGCGCGGCGAGCTGGACATTCGCGTGGCGAATCTGGAAGACCAGGCGCGCCTGTTGTACCTGGCGTCCGAGCAGCGGCTGTGGGGAATGCTGGGCGCGACCGCCGCCGTGCTGGCGATCGTGTTCGACGGACGCGGGGAGGCACGCGCGACCTTGTGGGCGGGCATCGCAGCCGGGATCTGCGGCGCGCTGTTGTTTCTGTCAAGGGTGGCCGGCCGGCGCCGCATGGGGCGGAGGCGCTGACTTCTCGGCCGGCGCCTTCGGTGCTGCCGGCGTCGTCGGTGCTGCCGGCGTCGTCGGTGCTGGTGGCGTCGTCGCCGTCGGTGCTGGTGGCGCCGTCATGGCCGGCGGCGTGACTCGTCCCGTCGCCATCGATGCTGGGGAGGTGCCCCTCTTGCCCTCGATCCGGGCGATCTCGGCGCGCGCTTTTTTCAGCCAGCGCCTCTCTGTCAGTCTGGTTTCAAGGGTGGCGTATTCGCGGAACGCTGCCGCTGCCTCGTCGTCTCGTCCCAGGGTGACCAGCGCCCGCCCCAGACCATAGTGCGGATCGGGATCCTTGGGCTTCAAGGTGATGTAGCGGCGGTACGCGGCGACGGCTTCTTCGGTTTGCCCCATCTCACGCAGGGCGAACGCCAGCGTGTACCAGGCGGGCGCGTCGGCCGGGGCCAGGCGTACGGCCGCTCGCGCTGCTTCGACGGCCTCCTTTGGTTGTCGGGCCGACGCCAGCAGGGCGCCCAGCTCCGCGCGTGCTTGCGCGGATTTCGGATCGGCCGCCGCGGCGGCCCGGAAGCGGGCGATGGCGTCTTCGGTGCGTCCCTGTTCGCGCAACTGGCGCGCTTCGACAACAGGCTGTGACGGCGCGGCAGCGGCGGTGTTCGCGGCGGCGAGCCGCTGCAAGTCGGCCAAGCGTTTGCGGGCGGTCTCGATGAATGGCGCCGATTCGACACGGTGGTCGGTGTCGATGTAGTGCTGAAACGCGCTGATCGCCGCCTCCCGATCGCCAACGATCTGCAGACAAAGGCCGGTCCCAAAATAGGGATCGACCTCGGTGGGCCGCAGTTCCATGTAGCGCCGATAGGCCGCCACGGCGCGATCACAGTCGCCCGCGCGTCGTCTGGTCGACGCCAGCACATACCACCCGAACGCGAATCTGGGCTCGTAGCGAACGGCCGTATCCATTTCGTTGGCCGCGTCCACGAATCGTGACGCAGCCAAGTGATCCTGTGCTCGCGCGTACGCCGCTTCGGCCATGGGCGATTTTTGCGCGCGCGCGCTGGGCAAGGGCAGCGCCAGGACACCGCACAGGGCCGCTGTGAAGATTAGGATCTTGGTCACGCGGCAATGGTAACAGCCCGCATACGTGGGCTTGCCTGGTGCGTTTCTTGACTGACGTTCAGGGTAGGCATATGTAGGCTTCCATGATTCCCGTCATCGGCAGCGTCGTCATGGGCGTTTGTTCGGGTGTGTTGTTTTGGGCGGCGGCGCGCCTTGGTCGTGTCGCGCGTCGCTCCGAAAAAAGCTGAACCGCGACGGAGGTCTATGGCCTCGAGCTTGGAGCCGGTCGTGCGGGCGTTTCTCCTTGTAGGGGCCAATTGGCAGGCCTAAGCTTCCTGCCTTTCGGACGGTCCGATTTGTTTTCGACGTCACCGCCCGCAGGTTGAACTTGGATCACCCCGTCTCCACCGTCGACGATCAGCTGACGGCCGGTTCATCCGGTCCCGCCGTGCGTCCGATCGTACCCGTCGACGCCAAGGAGCCCGCGACGGGCCGCGTCCCGGCTGCCGCAACCTTGCGACGCCCCCGCTATGAGGATTTCACGCTGGCCGATCTGGCCGCGATTAGAAATCTACTGCGCAGCGGATCGATCATCGACTGGCACCATTTGTATTTCACCGATCGCGACGAGGTGGATCGATTCCTGCGCGTGAACGAATTCGATCCCACCAGCGATACGGACATGGCCCGTCTAGAGGATCTGCGCGACAACGCAGTTGAATACTGCGAGCGCCACCTGGGCTTCAACATTCCCCTGGAGGTCGAGGAGGGAATCCCCGCGCGCGATCTTCTGCTGGTGGCTTCGCAAAAGGGCAAACGCCGTGCCTACGCCTGCATCGTCTTGAAGGTCATGCACGTTCTTCATCACCTGGCCGGGCGCGAACTGTTGACCAAGTTGCCGGTTTCGGGAGATCAGATTTTTCACCTGGTCGAGGAGAAGGTTCTGCGGACGGTGGAGGAGATCAAGGCGGCGGGCTGTGGGATCGCGGAATTTCAGTGGAGCCGCAAACACGCCGACAGCCTGATCACCAAGCTTTTGGCCAAGCGCGAAACCATCGCCGCCGACGTTTATGACCAGTTGCGCTTCCGGATGATCACGACGTCCGAGGATCAGATTCTGTTTGTTCTGCGCGAGATCACCCAGCGGTTGGTGCCTTTCAACTACGTCATTCCCGGGCAGTCGGTGAACGATGTGCTCAACTTCCGCGCGGCGCTGGAGGGATCCCCCGCGCTGACTAGGTTCCTGCCGGACCTGCAAGAACTGGCGGCGGTCGCCGGCGACAAGAAGACGCCGGTCCAGAACGAATTTTCGGGACCCGGCTATCGCGTCATCAACTTTGTCGCCGATTTGCCCGTTCGTATCGACAAGTTTCTGTGCCGCAAGCCCGACGATCCGTTGTTCGTGGAAAACGGCGCGGTCGTGTTCGTGCTGACCGAATTTCAGATCGTGGATGCACGCACCGCCGATCAAAACGAAAGCGGCGAGAACAGCCACGACCGGTACAAACAACGGCAGTCAGCGCGCGTGAAGGCGCGCCTGATGCACGGAATCAAGGACGAAGGGTAGGGCGGCACGTGCGCCCCGGCACGCGCCGGGTGACCTGTTCGTAAGGCGCGCCAGCGGGCGTGTCGGATCAGGGGGGCGGTCCGACGTCGGGCGCGCGTGCGGACCACGGGGGGGCAGCGCCTGTCGCGACCGGTGCTGCGGACGGTTCAGGAACGCCGTCGCGCAGGATCACGGTATTGCTCAGCGTCGCCGGGATCCGTTCGCCGGGCGTGATGATCCCCGCCAGATTCAGGGGATCGCACGCTGATAGCCGGACGACGTTGCCCCGTTTTTCCTCCCGCCGCGCGGCGCGCAGGGCCTCCAGTGCCTCGGGTAGGGCGAACTGCTCGCCGACGAACCCGGCCACCAACCGTCCGCCGCGGATCTCGCCGCGCATTTCCAGGCGGCGGTAGGCGCGCAACAGATCGCGCCAGGTGGGGGCGTGGGGCTCGCGCGCCAGAACCTCGCGCAGCACAACGCCGTAGCGGCGCAGGTATTGCCGCGCCAGCGCCTCGGTCGTCTCGTCGTCGCCCAAGGTGTTGGGTGGTGGGCGCAGCACCGCCCAACGTCCGGCGCCCAGCGCCCCCGCGCCGCCACCATTGCGTCGGGCCCAGCGCGCGTGCCAGCGGGAGCGGGTCGATCCCCGCGCACCGGTCGCCGAGACCAACGCACGTAACCCACCGAAACCGTCGCCCGTGACCCGGCCGGCGCCGACCAATTCCCACAAGGCGTCCTCGACCTCGGCCCGCAGGCGGCGCGCGCCGTGCACGATGTCGTCGACGAAACTTGCACCGGCCCCGCGCAGAAAGGTCAACACGTCGCGCGCGGGCGCCGAGAGCTGCGCGTCGTCAAGGCCATCGCGCGTCGCCAGCAGCCACGCGAGATCGCGTCGGCGCACGAGAGCGATGGGAGCCACGCGGCTGGGCGCGGCGGCGGCGTCGCGCGCTGCCAGGCGGCCCCACGTGATTTCGCCGGACAGACAAAGCCCGTCCAGCCAGGCGGGATCGTAGTGGTTCACCCGGGCAGGCAGAATTTCCCGTTCCCACGCCCCGGCCGCGCTCTCGAAACCCTGAAGTTGCCCGATGACCAGCAAAAGACCCGCGCGGCCTTCCAGTTGTGTTCCGGGCGCGGCGTGCTGCCAGGTCAGCAAGAAGCGCAAGTAGTCCGCCGCCGTCGCGGGCTCGATCGATCGCCGCAGGCCATCCAGCATGCGGCGGTTGATTCGCGCCAGCAGTCTTCTGTCGCACCACTGAAGTGGGTGGTCCGAACTTTCGGCGGCCAGGCGTTGGTCGAATTGTCCGCGTAGGACGTTGCCTTCCAACTCGACACGAGCCAGCGCGCCTTCGATGTCGGATGACGAAAGGTCGAGCGAGCGCGCGAGCCGGGCGGCGGTGGTGGGGCCGACCAGCGCCAGGTGGCCGCGGATCACTTCACCGAGCGCCCCCTCGCGATCGGTCCAGGGACGCGGCTTGCGCGGGGGCGGCTCGACCATATCGGGATCGAAAGACCGCCCGGGCCAGATGTTTTCCGCCAACGATCGTCGCTCGGCCGCGACCCAGAACGCTATCTTTCCGTCCGTGTGGTCGTGGGCATCAGCGTTGTCGGGGGCGTTGTCACTGTCGTCGCTACCGGGGTGTTGACCGGGGACTTCCAGTCGCGCGGCGCGTCCCGCGGCGCAAAGCTGATCGGCGAAGAATGTCCAACCGCGCGCGTCGACGAAGGACACGGGGACCGCGCCCAGATCCAGGAACAGGTCGTGCAACTCGTCGGGTCCCCGCACGTCGGGTTGCGCCTCGGCGATCACCTCGTCGATGCGGGCCGGATCCAGCGCGCCCAGGTGTTCGACGACGTCGGCCGGCAATCCGCGTCGCAACGTCACGGCGCGGGTGCGCCGTTCTTCCAGTGGCGCATCATCCAGGAATGCGTAGGGATTCGCGTTCAGGATCTCGTGCGCGAACACCGACGGCTCGGGCAGTTCGCGCGCGATGGTTTCGATGCGTCCGGCGCGCAGATCGGTCAGGACTCGTTTCAGTCCCTCGGCATCCATGGCCTCCGTCAGGCAGTCGCGGATGGTCTCGCGCACGAGTGGATGGTCCGGAATCTCGATCGCACCAGCGCCGTGGTTGTCCTGGCAGGCGGTCTGCGCTGGAAACACCGCCGCGATCAGATCCTGCGCGCGCATGCGCTGAATCGGCGGAGGCACCCGTCGCCCGCCACGGTGACGCAGCAGCGCCAGTGATCGCATCGCGTTCCAGCGCCACCGCGTCTCGAACATCGGCGCCTGGACCGCCGCCTGGGTCAGCAGCTCGTCGACGTCCTCGGCCCGCAACATCTGGAACACCGTCTCCAGGGGGAAACTGTGCTGCGCGCCCAGCGACAGCACCAAGCCGTCGTCGGTCGCTGCCGCCTGCAATTCGAAGTCGAACGATCGGCAGAAGCGCTTGCGTAGCGCGGTTCCCCACGCGCGGTTGATCCGTCCACCGAACGGCGCGTGCAGAACCAGCTGCATGCCGCCAGCCTCGTCGAAAAATCGTTCCGCGATCACGCGGCGCTGGGTCGGGACCGCGCCCAGCGCCGCGCGTCCGGCCGCAAGGTAGTCGCGCACCAACTGCGCGGCTCGATCGCCGATGGCGGGGTCGGCCAACACGTCCGTCGCCGCTTGGCTACCCGCGTTCGTCGCCAGGTGTTTCCCCACGACAGGCGCCGGGGGGCTGCCCGCGACCGCCTCCCGCACCGCCGCCACCTCGGCCGATAGTTCGGGCGTCCGCGCCGGTCCCTCGCCCAACCAGAACGGAATCGTCGGTGGAGCGCCTTGCGCGTCCTCGACCCGCACACGTCCGGCCTCAACACGCCGGATGCGCCACGAATTGTTTCCCAGCAGTATGATATCGCCCGCCATCGATTCGATCGCGAAGTCCTCGTCGACGTTGCCCACCAACGTGCCTTCGGGTTCCAGAACGACGTCGTAGTTGGCGTTGTCCGGAATCGCGCCCCCGGACGTCAGCGCCCCCAGCCGCGCGCCCCGGCGGCCGCGCAGGCGCCGGTTGACGGCGTCCCGGTGCAGCAACGCCCCCGCCCGTCCCCGGCTGGTGGCGATCCCCTCGGACAACATGTCGACCACCGCATCGAATTCGGCACGGGCCAGATCCGTGTACGGCGCCGCCCGGCGGAAGACCTCGAAAAGCGCGTCCTCGTCCCATTCCTCGCACGCACACGCGGCGACAATCTGCTGACCGAGCACGTCGAGCGGGGCGTCCCGCAGCACCACCCGATCGATCACGCCCCTCCGTGCCGCGCGGACCAGCGCGACCGATTCGATCAGCTGATCGCGCGTCAGCGGGAACAGACGACCCTTGGGGGTTCCCCCGACGGCGTGGCCCGAACGTCCGATGCGTTGCAAACCCGTCGCGATAGATCGCGGCGAGCCGACCAAACACGTCAGATCCACCGTCCCGATGTCGATGCCCAATTCCAGCGAGGCCGTCGCCACCACCACCCGCAGATCTCCGGCCTTTAGGCGTTTTTCCGCGCGGTGGCGCCGATCGCGCGACAGGCTGCCGTGGTGGGCGGCGACCTGGTCCTCGCCCAGTCGTTCACCCAGTTGATGCGCGACCCGCTCGACCAGTCGGCGCGTGTTGACGAACACCAACGTGGATCGGTGGGTGCGCACCAAGTCGGCCAGCCGGTCATAGATCTCGCCCCATTGTTCGTTCGTGCAGACGGCACCCAGTTCGTCGCGCGGCAGTTCGATTCCCAGATCCAGATCCCGTCGCGGCGAGATGTTCACCACGCGCGGCGCCGGCCGTCCCGAGCCACACAGCAAACGTCCCGCGACGTCGATTGGATTCACCGTCGCCGACAGGCCGATCCGTTGCGGAGCCGCCGGCCGCCCCGAAACATCGACCACCGGCGCGGCCCCCTCGGGGCGCGCGCGACACAGGGATTCCAGACGTTCCAGCGACAGCGCCAGGTGCGCGCCGCGTTTGTCGCGCGCCACCGCATGAATTTCGTCGATGATGACGGTTCGGACGTCGCAAAGCGCCCGGCGACCCGATTCACTGGTCAGCAGGATGTACAGGGATTCGGGGGTGGTCACCAGGACATGCGGGGGGTGTTTGACCGCCTGACGACGCTCACGCGCTGTCGTGTCGCCGGTGCGTACGGCGGTGCGAACGGCGGGGCGCGGGTACCCCAGTTCCTCGGCCAGCGCCGCGATTTGACCCAGCGGCTCTTCCAGATTCACGCGGATGTCATTCGACAGCGCCTTCAGCGGTGAAACGTAAAGAACCCGCGTGCGGTCTTCCAGACGGCCCGCGATCGCTTCGCGCACCAACTGATCGAGACAAGAGAGGAATGCCGCGAGAGTCTTGCCTGAACCCGTTGGTGCCGTGACCAGCACATCCATTCCGGATGCGATCAACGGCCACGCCTCGGTTTGCGCGGCCGTCGGGGACGCGAATCGTCGTTCGAGCCAGGTTTGGATGACGGGATGGAACATGTTCGTCGGCGATCGCTCCCTCTGGATGGAACTGACCGTCGGTTCAGTATAGTGACAGACTTCGGGGGACTGGTGCAATCGCTGATCGAGGCGGTCGCCCTGATGAAATTTCGGGGCAGAGAATACTGAATAAAGCGGTAGACTGGCGGCCCCCCACCCGCAGTAGGAGGATTTCAATGACCAAACTGCGATCGATCTGGATCCTTGGTTTAGTGTTCGCGTTTGCCGGTTGCCCAGGCGTTACTGGCGAAGTCGATGACGCTGGAGCCGTGGTCGACAGCCCGCCGGGATCGGGATCCGATATCAACGGTGGCGGCACGGGTGGGGCGTCGGCAAGCGGCGGCAGGGGCGGTACGGGCGGCCGCGTGGGTACGGGCGGCCGCATGGGTACGGGCGGGGCGGTCGGCACGGGTGGCAGGCAGGGCGGTGCTGGCCGAGCGGGAACGGGGGGGAGGACGGGAAGCGGGGGAATGGCCGGTGGCGCCGGAATGATGGGCGGCGCGGGAAGGGGCGCGGGTGGAAACGCGGGTGCTGCGGGCAACGGGGGAGTCGGCGGGAACGCCGGCACTTCAGGGAACGCCGGCGGTTCAGGTAGCGGCGGAGCGGGTGGAATTGGCGGAGCAGGGGGCGGCGCCGGTGGTAGGGGCGGAGCCGCGGGTGCGGCTGGTGCCGGCGGGAGCGCCGGTGCAGGCGGAAGAGGCGGAACTTCCGGTGCCGGTGGTAGGGGCGGAGGCGCCGGCGCCGGAGCTGGTGGCGTGGCCGGGGCTGGCGGAGCCGCCGGGGCTGGCGGAGCTGGCGGCAGTAGCGGCGCAAGCGGTGCCGGCGGTGGAGCGGCCTAGCCGCAAGCCGCGCCAACAACAATCCACCAGCGGCTTAGTTGTTGTCGGCGGCGCCAATCCGCAAGCTGCGCCAACAACAATCCACCAGCGGCTTAGTTGTTGTCGGCGGCGCCAATCGGGCGCTTCCGCGCATTCCTCGTGGCGGCGCGACGCGGTCTAGTCAGTTCGATGATCTCGATGATGTCGTCGTCGGTCACGATGACGTCGTTCGCTTCGGCGGGTTCGATATGAATCTTCGCCGGCAACGCCAACACTTCGGCAAGATCCACGATCGCGGCCACCGCCGAGCGTTTGGGCAAAGGCCCGGTGTCGAAGAAGAAATTCCCGTCGGTCCAGGCCAGGGCGTCCAGCAACAGGCACCGCACCTTTTCAGTCAGGACGCTTCGTAGCGCCTCCGCCGAGACCATTCCCGAGCGTTTGAGCACCGCGCCCAGTCGCAACCGCGATCCCTGACGCGTGTCGAGTGCAGCCTGTAGTTGAGTACGGTCGACAATCCCACGCTCGACCAAAAGTCGTCCCAGCAGCATCTCCTGGTCCGTCGAACTGGACAACATGACCCGTCCACGCCGCAAGTGGAACTGCCGAACGATCATTCCACGACTGAGGCTCAGCGTGCCGGACGTTGGGGAATCAGCAAGCCATCCGAGGACATCTCTAAGTGGAACGGTCCCCACGTCACCCTGCAATGGCATCGCTCCATTAGACGCCAGTGGGTGGGGACCGCCAGTTTTCGTCCCTCCCCACGACCCCGACCCGCCGCCCTGATCAGCGTTCGGTGAGGCAAACGGGCGGAATCGCATGAAGCGGGTACAATTGAAAATTGCTGGCGGGCGTCACATCGTGAAGCGCTTCTTTCCCATTGGTCTGGTTTCGGTCTTGGCAGGCCTGATTTTTTGGGGCTGTGGTCGCACCGATCTGGATTACGCCGGATCGGGGGGCCATGACGGTGGTGTTGGCACCGGTGGACGCGACGCCGGCGCCGATGCAGCAGCGGGCCAGGGCTTTGGAGGAATCATCGGAGGCGGCGGCCGTCCGGGTGCCACGGGCGGTGTGCCCGGCACCGGTGGCCGGCCTGGAACCGGTGGCCGGCCTGGAACCGGTGGCCTAACGGGAAGCGGCGGCCGGACCGGCACCGGCGGCGTGCCTGGCACCGGCGGCCGGATCGGCACCGGCGGGCGGCCCTCCACCGGCGGCATGCCTGGAACCGGTGGCAGGCCCGCAACAGGCGGCATGTCCGGGACTGGCGGCCGCGTCAGCACTGGTGGGCGGCCCGGTACCGGCGGAGCGGTGGATGGCGGCGTACCCGACGCGGGTCCGGACAGACCCCCCGCCGATGCCGGCCCGGATCTGCCTCCGTCGACTCCCGGAAGCCTTCAGTGCGGTACCCAAACTTGCGACACGAACACGCAGTCGTGCTGTGTCAGCATCGCGGTTGGTGCCGTCGGTGCGCGATGCGTTTCGACGGGAATGTCGTGCGCGGGCGCCGCTCTGGACTGTGACGAGCCTGCCGATTGCACCGCGGGGGTTTGCTGTTTTGGTTTACAGCCCGGCGGCGGGGGTGGCGTGGGGCTTGGCAGTCGTTGCGCCGCCCGTGCCACCTGCAACGGCGTGGGTCGTTTCGTCGTCTGTCGCACCAACGCCGATTGCCGAGCAGCCGCGCCGGTGTGTTGCAACAACCTGGGCATTCCCGTCTGCCAGGTCAGCTGCGCGGGCGGTTAGTGACGGCTTGGCCGGGCGCCCGGGGAGGCGTCTGCCTAGATCCCCCTTGATGGTTTTGGGTCGACCGGCTTGATGGTCTTCCGGGGATTTTCGGTCGCCCGCGACAGCGCTTGACGTCCTGTCCTCAGTGGTTACTGTCTGCTCGCGCCGGGCCACTGGGAAGTGCCTGGGACAATTCGAAAAAGGACAAAAGCGAACATGGGCAAGATCATCGGAATCGATCTAGGAACCACGAACTCTGTCGTCGCGATCATGGAAGGCAAGGAGCCTAAGGTCATCGCGAACGAGGAAGGTGGTCGGCTGACACCGTCGGTCGTTGCGTGGGACGACAAGGGTGAGGTGTTGGTGGGGCAGATCGCCCGCCGCCAGTCGATTACGAACCCGGAAAACACCGTGTATTCGGTTAAGCGTATCATGGGCCGCCGCCAGGACGAGGTGGTGGAAGAGAGCAAGCGGGTTCCGTACAAGGTCACGCGTTCCAGCGGCGGCGAGGCCGTGATCGAGATCCGGGGCAAGAAGATGACGCCTCCGGAGATTTCGGCCCGCGTGCTTGGCAAGCTGAAGAAGGCGGCCGAGGATTATCTGGGCGAGAAGGTCACCGAAGCGGTGATCACCGTGCCGGCGTATTTCAACGATTCCCAGCGGCAGGCGACCAAAGACGCGGGACGGGTCGCGGGCCTTGAGGTCAAGCGTATCGTGAACTAGCCGACGGCGGCGGCGCTGGCCTACGGACTCGACAAGTCCAAGGACCACCTGATTGCCGTCTACGATTTCGGGGGTGGCACGTTCGACATTTCGATCCTGGAGGTTGGTCAGAACGTGGTCGAGGTCGTTTCGACGAACGGCGACACGCACCTGGGCGGTGATGACATCGACCAGCGGATCATGGATTGGCTGGTCGCGGAGTTCAAAAAGGACCAGGGCCTCGACGTCTCGAAGGACAAGATGGTCATCCAGCGCCTGCGGGAGGCCGCCGAGAAGGCCAAAATCGAGCTGTCGTCGGTCATGGAAACCGAGATCAATTTGCCGTTCCTGACGGCGGATGCTTCGGGCCCGAAGCACATGCAGATCAAGTTGTCGCGCGCCAAGCTCGAATCATTGATGGAGGATTTGATCCAGAAGACGGTCGAACCGACCAAGAAGGCGCTGGCGGATTCGGGCAAGAAGGCATCGGAGATCGCCGAGGTGGTGTTGGTCGGCGGATCGACACGCATCCCGATGGTGCAGAGGGTGGTCAAGGAGTTCTTCGGCAAAGAACCGCACAAGGGCGTGAATCCAGACGAGGTTGTAGCGCTGGGCGCGGCAGTGCAGGCGGGCGTCTTGTCGGGCGAAGTCAAGGACATGCTGCTGCTGGACGTGACGCCGCTGTCGCTGGGCATCGAGACGCTGGGTGGCGTGATGACGGTGTTGATTCCCCGCAACACGACCATTCCGACCAAGAAGTCCGAGAGCTTCTCGACCGCGGCCGACAACCAGAGCTCGGTGGAGGTGAAGGTGTTTCAGGGCGAGCGGCCGATGGCGTCGGACAACCGGTTGCTGGGCAAGTTCGGTCTGGACGGGATTCCGCCGGCGCCGCGCGGCGTGCCGCAGGTCGAGGTCACGTTCGACATCGACGCGAACGGCATCGTGAACGTATCGGCCAAGGACAAGGCCACCAACAAGGCGCAACACATCACCATCACCGCGTCGTCGGGGATGTCGGAAGCGGACATTCAGCGCATGGTGAAGGAAGCGCAGGACAACGAGGCCGAGGACAAGAAGCGCCGCGAGGCCATCGAGGCCAAGAACCAGCTTGAGTCCCTGGTGTTCAGCGTCGGCAAGCACTTCGACGAGAACAAGGACAAGATCCCCGAGGGAGATCGTGCCGAGCTGGAGGTGGCGTTGAAGGATGGGCGCGACGTGTTGGAAGCCAACAAGGACATGAAGGACGCCGAGGTCTTCAAGTCTTCATTCGAGCGACTGCAGAAGGTATCGCACAAGATGGCCGAAGCGCTTTACCGGGCGGCCAGCGATGCATCGGCGGCCGGTGGGACCACGGCGGCGCCTCCCGAGGGCGAGGGCGGCAGTGGGACCGGTGCTGGTGGTGGTGCGGCTGGTGGTGGCGGCAAGGACGACGTCATCGACGCCGAATACACCGAGGGCCCCAAGTAACCGGCTCCGCCCGCAACCGGCGACGAGCGCTGCCGGAATCACGATCATTCGGGCCTTGCAAGCCCCGATGGTCGTGGCGCGGCGGCTTCCGCCGACGCCGACGAGCGTTGGACAGAAGGGCCGAGGGTACTTACGGCACGAGATGCTGCCAGGTAAGTCCGTGGCGACTGAACCGCGCGAAGTCTTCGTCGCGGGTGACGAAGGTGCAGCCCTCGGCGATTGCGAGGGCCGCGTGTTGGGCGTCGGCAACCAGCTTGCCATTCGCGCCGATCGCGCGGCACAGTGCGCCCACCTGGGCGAAGTGGTTGGTATCGGGCGCGATCATGCGGCAATGGGGGTGCCCGGTAAGCTGATCCATCGCGGCCAGGGCGATCGGCAGCGGGGTTGGTGACGCGTAGATTCTCGGGTTCGTCACGACGCGGAGGAAACCCACCGCGACCAGCACGCTGAGCGCAAAGGGTTGCGGTCCCTCGACAAGATGATCCAACCAGTCTTTGTAATGTCGATGAACGGCCTCGTCTTGGCGATGCGCGTAGACCAGAATGTTCACGTCTGGCATCAACATGCCGGTAGTCGCCTAGCGATCAACGGAATGGAGGTCGTCGGCTTCCATGGCGCCCGCGAAGTCCGCGGGCTCGTGGTGTTCGGCGTGAGCCGCATCACCAAACGTTATCATCGTGAACTTCACCGACTTGGTTCGAGGCTTACTCAGCGCCTCACGCAGCGCCTGGTTGACCACGTCACTGACCGTTGTCCCCAGCGACGCGGCACGTTGCCGCGCCTGTTTGAAGAGGTGATCGTCCAAAACCAGCGTCGATCGCATACATATGATGATACTGATGTAGTCATAGATGTCCAGGTGCACAGCAGCGTCGGACGACGCACCGTGACCCCACAAGGCTCGTGGCTGCCGTGCCCCGCGGAGCAGCTACGCCCCGGCCATGCCGCACGAAGGCCATCCGCCCTGGGCAAGGTCACAACCGGCTAGCGTAGTCGATCTTCATTTGGTCATAGAGCGCCAGATCGGGTTGCGCCGAATACGTGCTCCCTGAGCGCCGTAAGAGATCGTGGCCGGTGTTCCAGAACCCCTGCGTGGTGGGTTGCCAGTTGAACGTGCCGATTCCCTGACCGTTGGGCAGGTTGAATATGATGTCGTTGGCGGCCCGTTGCTCGGGACCGTATTCGGCGATGAAGAACTTCACACTGGGGAACATGGTCGCCAATTGCGTGATCGTGGACATCCACGCCGCCGGCTGCCCCTGCGAGCCCGTGTAACAAGATTCGCCGAATGCATCGAACGTCACCCCTTGAGTCTGGGCGTTGGTGATGAAATTTCGACTGGAGGCCAGATCGTTGCCACGGTCGATGTGAAGCGAGATCAGAATGTCGGGATCGACCTCCTTGACTCCCTGTACGCCGGCTTTCAGAAGCATGCCGAGATTGGTCCACCCACCCGCGGGAGGGCCCCCCGAGGGCGGGGCCCCAGCGTCGGTGGACGAATACAGGTAGATGGCGCCGTTGACCGGGTTGTAGCCAGCGGTTCCCGCCAAGGGCAGTCCGCCACTATTGCAGCGGTGAATGAGTATGCCGGGCGTGCTCTCGTTTCCAATCTGCACCATGTCGGGGCGCGCGCCTCCCGCGATCAACTGAGTGATGGCGTCCCTCGTATAGTCTCGAACGGCGGTCGCCAGCTGGGCGATCGTCGTGTAACTCTGCCAGGCCACGGGGACGCACTGTTTACCGGGATCCGCCCAGTTATTGCTGTAATGAAAATCGACCAGCAGGCCCATGCCCGCGTCCTTGACCTGTTTTCCGAACGCGACGGTATGGGCGGTGTCGGCATAGCCGTTCGTCTTGTCGTATCCATCGGAGGCGCGGGGATCCACGAACGCACGCAGCCGGATGTAGTTGAACCCGTGAGCCTTCAGGATCGTCAGGAGGTTGGCCCTGGTGGCGACGGGCTGCGGTTCCTGATCCGTGATGTCCGCGCCGATGTAGAAACTGAAAGGCAGATTGCTGCCGCCGACACCGGGGTTTCCGCCCCGGCCGCCGGATCCGGTGATGCCTCCGCGACCCCCGGTGCCCGTCGCTCCGCCGGTCGCCAGCGCTCCGCCGCGGCCGCCGCCCGCGGTGCCGCCGGTGTTGGCGATGCCACCCGTGTTGGTTGTGCCACCTGTATTGGGTGCGCCGCCGGTGTTGGTCGTGCCGCCGGTGTTGGTCGTGCCGCCGGTGCCCGTCGCGCCCCCTGTGGTGATGGCGCCGCCCGTGCCGGTCGCACCGCCCGTGCTCGTCGCGCCGCCGCTTGCGGTCGTGCCCCCAGAATTTGAACCGCCCGATCGGGTCGCTGCGCCTCCCGATCCTCCGCCCGAGCCACTCCCGGGCCCGCATCCCCAGATCGTTGCGCAGATGATCAGCAGGTCACGGCGATGCATCCAGCCTCCTTCGATGCCCGACCCAAGCGACAGAAAATGGAACGCTCATCTAAATTTCCGTGACCCGGCATGGTTTGTCAATTCGCCTTACAATTGTGGCACGGGGCCTAGGATTCCAATCACGGGTGTCGCGTCCGCGCAGGCGTCGTCCCTTGCTTTCGCGCTGGCTCGGACTGACTGGTGGGCTGGATCGCGCTGACTCGCGATTTGACCGGCGGGGTGGGGGGGAATATGTAGCTCATCTTCGTCATGCGTCCGATCCTGGTGCAGATCCCTTCGAAGTTGCTGTTCTTCGTCGCGTTGGCGGTGGCGGTATTTTTGTTCGCGCGCGACATGATCCGGCGCAGGCGCGCGCCGGGCACGAAGTTGACCGCCAATCCGATCCTGTTGGTGGTGGGTGCGCTGGCGATCGTGAAATTCCGTTCGCCGACCGGCAGCTTCATTCCGGAGTCGGGGACGTTTTCGCAAGCGTGGCTGCCGGTTCCGATTTACGCGTACGGCGTGATGCTGGGGACGTCGATGATCGTTGGGTGGTTCCTGGCGATGCGCTTCGCAAAACAAGACGGACTGTCGACGGATGACGCGGCGGCCATCTACATGTGGTCAGCGGTCTATTCGATTATCGGCGCGCGTGTCTTGTGGTACCTGACCACGCCCGGCGTCCCCCTGTCGGACTTGCCAAAGGTTTGGAGCGGCGGCCTAGTCGCGTACGGCGGAATGATCGGTGGATTTCTGGCCAGTTGGTACAACTGCCGCAAGCGAAAGATTCCGCTTCTACAGTGGGTGGACGTCGGTTCGCCATCGGTCGTGTTGGGAACCGGGATCACCCGGATGGGATGTTTTCTTTTCGGATGTGATTTCGGGCGGCGCTCAGACCTGCCTTGGGCGGTGAAGTTTCCGGGTCCAACGCCATTGAATCCACAGGGCAGTCCCGCCTGGCAGCACCACGTGAGGAACCTGCAACTCATCACCGACAAGGCGACCGAGTCGCTTCCCGTGCATCCGACTCAGCTATACGAGTTGCTGGTCGGATTCTCTCTGTTCGGCCTGCTGATGGTGCTACGTCGATACCGGAAGTTCTCGGGACAGGTCTTCCTGGGCTGGGTGATCGGTTACGGAATACTGAGGCCACTGATTGAGATTTTCCGAGGCGATGATGATCGGAACGGCATCGAGACGTTGGGCTTATCGACATCGCAGTTTATCGGAATCGTGTCGGTCGTACTTGGGACCGGGCTGATGATTGTTTTGCTCAAGCGCTATCGACGTGATCCGGAGGCTTCGCGCCTGTGGTTGCGCCCCGTGCTGGCCGCGGCGGGTCCGGTGGGTGATGCTGGGAGCGCGGGCGTTGGCGCGCGCAAGCGGAAGAAGCGCCGGTGAGGCGACACGCCATTGGTGGTATAAACCAGCCTTTCGAACGGACACACCAGGAGGATCGATGAGCCTCAAGAGAAGCCAAGCAGGTGGTCGGAGCTTCGGGGGCAGTGGCGGGGATGCCGGTGGTAAGGTTGATCGGCAGGAGTTGTTCGACGAGCTCAAGCGGTTGGCGATGACCGGCGACGCTTTTACCCCCGTGGACGTGGCCCTGACCATCGGTGCCGGCGAACCGTTGGTTTCGAAGGCGCTGCTGGGATTGGCGATCGAGGGGTACCTGGAACGTGTCGACGGGGGCCAGTACCGGGCGACGCCCATGGTGGAGATAAACCAGGCCGAGTTCGTCAAGGCCTACGCCCGGGCGTCGAAGGTGGATTCGACCCGCCAGCGTGATCTGTCGGAGATCGGCCGCCTGAAGCAAAACAACGACGTGATGAGGCAGCGGTTGCTCACGGCGATCGCCGAGCGGGATCACTACCTCGGCGTCCTTCGGGCGCGTGGCATCGATCCTGGTGCAGTCCCTGCTCGCCCCGAGGCCTCGCCTCCAGTGTCAGCAGCGCCAGTGCCAGCCGGTGGCGCCGACCTGACTGGCGACTCGCAGGCTTCACCGGGACCCTCGGGCATTGCGGTGCCGTCGCCGGAATCCGAGCGCCTCCCCTCGGGACCGGGCGATTCAGGTCCATCAGATTCAAGTTCCTAGCTCGGTTTTTTGATCCGTTCAGGCTAACATTCCCCATCGTGAGCAACGATGAAGGTTTGCCGGTCGCCGACGGCGCGATGGACGACACCGATACGCGTGTCAGCGCCGTGGTTCCCACGCGCGATGGCATCGCCGTCGGACGTGACCGGGCCTATCTGGTCGTGCTGGCCGGGATCAGCCGGGGCGAGATGTTCAAGTTGGATGGTCCCCGATCGGTAATCGGTCGCAGCGCAACGGCCGCGATTCGGTTGTCCGACGACGGGGTGTCGCGTGAACACGCGGCCATCGCGTTGGTTGGTGACCAGGTGATATTGGATGATCTGGGTTCGACCAACGGGACGTTCTGCAACGGCGTGAGGGTGACCAGCCGTGGACTGTCCGACGGCGACAAGATCATGATCGGTTCGACAACCATTTTGAAGTTCACGTATCACGACCAGCTGGACGAGGCGTTCCAGCAGCAGATGTATGAATCCGCGCTGCGTGACGGTTTGACCAAGGTGTTCAACCGGAAGCACTTCAACGATTTGCTCTCGAAAGAGTTCGCCTACGCCGCCAGGCATTCGTCGCCGCTGGCGTTGCTGTTCATCGATCTCGATCACTTCAAGAAGGTGAACGACACCTTCGGACATCCGGCCGGTGATTTTGTCCTGGCCGAGGTATCCGGTGTGCTGGCGGGCGGTATTCGGGCCGAGGACGTGCTGGCGCGTTTCGGCGGCGAGGAATTCTGCGTGCTTTGCCGCGGGACGGAGCAAACCGGGGCAGTCGAGCTTGGCGAACGGCTGCGGCGGGAGATCGCGGAGCGGCGATACATCTACGGCGGTAAGGTCATTCCTGTGACGATCAGCGTCGGTATTGCCCTGATGCCGGATCCGGCGATGACGCAGCCGGCGTCGTTGCTGGCGGCGGCGGACAAGGCGCTGTACGAGGCGAAACGCGCGGGGCGCAACCGCGTCGTGGTGTCGAGCGGCGGGTCCGGCTAGCTGGCGCCTATCGAACGCAGGCGCCTATCGAACGCACGCGCCTATCGAACGCTCGCGCTTATCGAGCACTGGCGCCTATCGAACGCTCGACCGGACGCAAACCCATCGCCAGGAAGGCGGCCAGCAGCATGCCCACGGAGCCGGCGAAATAGGGCGCGCCGGGCGCCACGGCCTGATACAGGGCGCCACCCGCGGCGGGGCCGAGTACGCGCGCTAGGGCCGAAAGCGATTGCATGGTGCCCAGAGTCAGTCCCTGCTTGTCGGCGCCGGCACGGCGGGAGACGTAGGACGAGACGCTGGGCGACACCAATCCGCTGCCGGTTGCGATCAGGATGCACGCGCCCGCCAGCGCGGCTTGGGGCGCGATTGCGAACCGCGGTGAGATGCCCAGAAGAAAAAATCCGACGGTCTGAAGCAGCAGTCCCGCCACAAGCAGGCGGACCTCGCCAAACTTGCGTGTGAGCCGGCCGATGAGACCGCCTTGCACCACGACCATCGTGATCCCAACCAGGCCCAGAAAGGCGCCGGTTTGGCCGACCGACATCGCGAAAGCGTCGTCGGTGAACAGTCGAAACGTTGTCTCCATGCCGGAGAACCAGAAGACCAGCATGAAATTGATCGCCAGTGCTCGTCCGATTTCCGGATGCGCGAATGCTTGGCGGATCGCCCCCAGATCCAGTGGGGATCTCCGGTGGCCGCTGTCGAGGCCACGACGTTCCGGCGTCAGAGATTCGGGAAGCACGACCGCGGCGAAGACCAGGTTCACGATGGAAAGCGCCGCCGCCACGAACGCGGGCAGCGCGCCGGGACGCCCCATGATCGGCACTTGCGCCAACATGCCGCCCACGAACGGTCCAAAAATGAATCCCAGGCCGAACGCCATTCCGATGACACCCATGCCCCGTGCACGCCCTTCGGGAGGCGTGACGTCGGCGATGTACGCCTGCGCGACGGCGATGTTCGCGGTCGCCATGCCGGTCAGCAACCGGGCCGCGAACAGAAGGACCAGGCTGTCCGCGAAGCCCAGCAGCAGCATGCCGACGGCCGTCATCGCGATACTTCCCAGCAGGATGGGGCGCCGTCCGATTCGATCCGACAGTCGTCCCCACACGGGCACGAACAGGAACTGCATCAGCGAATACACGGCACCGGTCAGCGCCGCCACCAGATCGCCGGCGCCCAACAGGCGCGCGAAGCCCGGCAGGAACGGGATCACCAGCCCGAAGCCCAGCAGATCCAGAAACACCGTCAGGAAAATCGTGCCCAGTGAGGCTTTGCGCATCAAGAACCGGACACGATAGTACAGATGGGTCGGGTGGTCGCTGGGTATGTTCGCGGGACGCCCGTACTACGGGAGGCAGCCGACCTCTAGGCTGCACCGGCGTGTGCGACAGTGCGCGTTTCGATCGCAAGGTGCGCCCGGCGCCCCCCCCTGATAATTCCGCCACGCGGCTCAGATCGTCAGGCAGCGTCGAGAGATCCCGGCGTGAGGTGCCCTGCGCCCTCCGCCGGGGTCTCGCCGTGGGAGGCCACCACGCCTCTTGACACGTGGTAAGTAATCACTTACTAACCATGTCCGTGGCGCCCGCCGGCGAACGTATGACATCCGATGAACGCAAGGAGATGATCCTTGCCGCGTCTTTGAAGTTGTTCGCCCGGCATGGTTTTCATGGCGTGACCACCCGCATGATCGCGGCGGGCGCCAGGATCTCCGAGGCGCTGCTCTACCGCCATTTCGACAGCAAGGACGACCTTTTTAGCAGCCTTGAGACTTGGTGTATCAGGCGCTCCATCGCGACCGCCGAGCGCCTGGCGGCGCTGGAGCCGTCGACGGCGGCGTTGGTGTTGTCGATCCATTTCATGATTTCCGAGATCATGAGGGCGCCCGATGACGACGCGGAATCCCAGAGCCAGCGGGATCTGCGTAGCCTGAACTTGGCGAGTCTCCTTGAGGACGGCCGGTTTGCCCGGGCGTCGCTGAAGGCCAATATCGAACGATACGTTCCCAAGTTGGTCGAGTTCCTTGAGGCCGCCGAACGCGCCGGGGATCTGACAGGGCCGGTCTCCCATGCCGCCGCGCGCGTGTGGTTCTGTCATCACCTGCCGGTCATGACGTCCAGCTACTACCTTCCGAAGCGGAAGGTCGTGGACCATGGCGTGAACCCGAAGAAGTTGATCGACGAGGTCACTCTGTTCTGTCTACGTGGGCTAGGCCTTCGCCCCGAGGCTATCCAACGGACTTTCAGTCCCAAGGCCCTGGCCCTGTTCGTCAAGAAAGCGTCCGATGCTCGCTAACCCGATCCAAGGAGACAGCTCCATGTCCACGTCTAGATCGTTTCAATCAAGATTGTTGTCGGGGTTCGTTTCTCGGCTGGTAGCCACGGTCGCCGGGTCGGGGCTGGCGTCAGCCGTAACAGGCGCCGTTGTGGTCTCGGGCGCCGCCTCGGTCCTGTCCGCGGCCGCCCATGCTGGTCCCGCCGAGGACAAGGGACTGGAGATCGCGCGCAAGGCGGACAAGGCCAACGAGGGCTTCGCGACGGAAAAGGGCGCCATGACTCTGGAGCTGATCAACGCCCACGGTGACGTCACCAAACGCAAGATGCGGTTCGAGGTCGTCGAGGGCAAGGAGGACGGTGACAAGTCGTTGTCGGTTTTTGATTGGCCGGCCGACGTGAAGGGCACGAAGCTGCTGACCTTCACGCACAAGAAGGGGGACGACGATCAGTGGTTGTTCCTGCCCGCCGTGAAAAGGGTGAAGCGGATTGCATCCAGCAACCGGTCGGGGTCTTTCATGGGCAGCGAATTCGCGTTCGAGGATCTGGCCGGCCAGGAGGTGGAGAAATACACGTACAAACACCTGGACGACGTGAAGCTAGATGGCCGCGACTGCTGGCGCATAGAGCGGGTGCCGACGGACAAGAACAGCGGGTACAAGCGCCAGGTGGTCTGGATGGACAAGGAGTATCTGAACGCGATCAAGATCGAGTTCTACGACCGCAAGAACGAGTTGCTGAAGGTGTCGGTGTTCAGCGGATACAAGAAGCAAGGGAAGTTCTGGAGGTTCGATAAGATCGCGGTCGAGAACGTACAGACCAAGAAGAAGTCCGTGCTGGCGTGGGAGAACCGGGAGTTGGGAACAAAGGTGGACGCGTCCCGCTTCGACAGCGCCGCCTTGGAGGACTAGGCGATGATTCGGGCGATGGCCCGGCGGCATCATCGGATGCCCGCAAGGGACGTGAACGTCAAGGGGAAGGTGAGGCTGCTCTTCGTCCTTGCGCCAACCGCGGCGGTGTTCCTTTGGGGATCCTCCGCGGGCGCCGCGGATCTACGGATTCCGGCGGACGCGGGCGTTCAGACGGACGCAGCAAGTTCCGACCTGGTTGTCGTAGAGGTAGGGGCGGAGGCCGGGGCGAATCCCGAAGTGAGACCCGTGCAGGCGTCTGCGCCGGACGGGCAGTCGCCTTCGACGTCGGCGTTGGATCCGACGTCGGCGCCGGCCAGCTTGACGGATCAAGCCTCGTCGCCCTCTTCGACGTCGCCGTCGCCACCCTCCGAGACCGAACCGCCGGCGCCCTTTCTCGATTGGACGTCGAAGGGCGAACTTGCGCTGGAGACCCGGGCCTTTCGCGACGACAACGACGCCCGCACCGTGGACCGGGCGCTGGGAATGATGGGACGCCTGGAGGTTCGTGCCACACACGAAGTCTTCGAGACCAAGGGCCGCGCCTATGGACGCCTGGATCGCGAAGATCGCCAGCGCACGGTGCTGCTGGCCGAGGAGATCTGGGCGCAGGTTCGCGCCGGTGGATGGCTGCGCCTGCGTGCCGGGGTGGATGTCATCAACTGGACGGCCACCGAGGCGTTTCATCCGGCCGACATTCTCAACGCGCGCAACCTGGACAGCGATCTCGAGAACTTCGAGAAGGTCGGCGAGCCGATGGCCGAGATTCAGATCCGGCCCTTCGACGGTACGACGCTGGATGTCTTCCTGATGCCGTACTTCACGTCGCCGGTCTTCACGTCGCCGGCGTCACGGGTGGGATTCGCGCCTCCGGGATACGACATTCGCGGGTGGCGGAGACTGCTTGATCGGGATGGGCGCCTGACCAACGATCGGTTCGGGCCGCAGGCCGCGGCGCAGATTCGGCAGGTGCTGGGCTCGGCCGACATCACGTTGCACGTCGTCAGCCATATGGATCGATCGCAGCCGTTGCTGGTCGTCGACCCGATGACGTTTCAGCCCATGCTGCTGTATCAGTCCGTGACCCAGGTGGGCGGGACGTTCCAGCAGGTTCTTGGTCCCGTGATCGCGAAGGTCGAATGGGCGGCGCGCTGGTTCGTGTCGCCCGCCGCCGAGACGAGCTTGGCCGGCGTCGTGCCCGATCGCGACCATGGCATCGTGGCGGCGGGGCTGGAGTATGGGATCGTTCACGGCGGTGGCTCGGAGTCGACGTTCTTGCTGGAGGGGCAGACCGTTCTGGGCGTTGACCGCGCGCTCGCTCGCGTGCTGTCGCCATTTTCGCGTGACGTTCTGTTTGGCTGGCGTTTCGCATCCAACGACGCCGCGGGGCGCGAGTTGTTCCTGGGCGGCATATGGGACACCGAGCAACGCGAGCAATTTCTGGTCAACCTATCCGCGCAGCAGCGCCTGGGCGATACCTGGACGGTTCGCGCGGGTCTGCGCCTGTTTCAGGCGCCGCCGCCGCCTGCCGGAACCACCCCTACCGGGATCGCCCCATTGCGCAACGCCGATCACGTCCGCTTCACACTCACGCGCCACTTCTAAACAGCCCGAGTCACCAAGTCGGCAAGCCCCCCAACCGTGCTCACCAATTTCCCCTCGGAGATGCCATGTCAGAACCGCTGAAAGTCACCGCCATCAACCGACGTTTCGTGGGTTTCATCGCCGACCATCCCTGGTGGGCCATCCTGCTGGGCTTGGCGTTGGTCGGCGCGCTTGTGCCGGGCCTCGGGAAGGTAAGGGCGGACTTCACGCACAGCGGGTTCTTCTGGAGCGACGATCCCAAGATCCAACGCTTCAACGCGTTCGAGCGACGGTTCGGCAATGACGACGCGGTGATCTTCGCGGTGCACAGTCCTTCGGGGGTTTTCGACGCGGACACCGCCCGCCTGTTGCGAGAGCTGACGGACGCCATGTGGCAGGTGCCTGAGATCATGCGTGCCGATTCTCTGGTGAACTTCAACTGGGTCCACGCCAGCGGCGACGACATCGTGGTCGAGCCGTTCTTCCCCGACAACCTGACTTCGGAGATTCTGGCCGAGCGGCGTCGGATTGCGCTGGCGCATCCCACGCTGCCCAACTATTTGGTCAGCCCGGACGGCTTGACGGCCATGGTCTTTGGCCGCGTCAAGCCGGGTATCGAGAAACCTGCCGACGCTCACGCGATTACATTGGCAGCCCGCAAGGTGCTGGCCGAGGCCAAGCGCGGCGACGAGACGATCTATCTGGGGGGGGGACCGCCGCTGACGTTCGCCTTCGAGGAAATCAGTCAGTCCGACATCCAGCGGCTGATTCCGATGGCGATTCTGTGCGCGGCGTTCTTTCTGACGGTGTTGCTACGCAACCTCGCGGGAACCCTACTGCCGTTCGTGGTCGTCTTCCTGTCAATCGCGGTCGCGTTCGGATTCTCCGGTTACGCCGGTCGCATGCAGACGGCCATGAGCACGCCGGTACCGACCATCCTGATCGCCGTCGGAATAGCCGACACGGTTCATATCTTGGTCACCTTCCTCAATGAACTCCGGCACGGCCGGTCCCGGCGGGAGGCGGCGCACTACGCATTGACCAAGAACTTCCTGGCCACGTTTCTGACCTGCCTGACCACCGCGATTGGGTTCTTCAGTTTCGTAGGGGCCAACCTGAAGCCGCTGTCGACCCTAGGCGTAATGGCCGGCGTGGGCACCCTGGCGGCCTGGATTTTCGCCCAGCTGATCGTGGGTGGGTTGTTGTTCGTACTGCCGATCAAGGTCAAACCCCTTCCGCCCGAGCGGGCGCGCAACAATGCACGACGCGCCGGCGCTTTGGTTGATCTCATCGCGCGGCGCAAACGTCTCATCATCGGAGGCACGGTGGTGCTGTCGGGATTGGCGTTGGCCTACGCCATCGGCATCGACGTGAATTCGGATCCGATCAAGTACTTCCGGGCCGGTATGCCGGTGCGCGTCGCCAGCGAGTTCATGGAGAAAAACATGGGCAACGCTCGCGCGGTCGAGTTGGTCGTCGATTCCGGCGTCGAGGACGGAATCAAGGATCCCGTGTTCCTGGGCAAGGTCAACGCGTTGCAGACTTGGTTGGAAAAGCAGCCGCGCATCACCCGCGCGCTGTCCATCGTCGACGTGTTGAAGCAGACGCATCAGTCGTTGCACGGCGATGATCCGGCCTTCTACGGAATCGCCGCCGACCGCGAGACGATCGCGCAGGAACTGTTCCTATACACGATGGGATTGCCGCAGGGCATGGACATCAACGATCGGGTTGCGGTGAGAAACGACGCCCTGCGCATCACGGTCTTCGATTCCATCACCACGTCCCGGGATACCGTCGCGGTGGTGAAGACCATCGAGGCGAAAGGGAAGGAACTGGGTCTCGACGTTCAGGCCACCGGGAAGTATCTGCTGTACCAGCAGACCAACGACTATGTTGTCCAGTCATTCCTGACGTCGCTATGGAGCGCCAGCTTGCTGATCGGAATCGTGATGGCCGTCTTCCTGCGCTCGGTCTGGTTGGGGCTGATCTCGATGATTCCGAACATCGTGCCGCTGTTCGCGGCCGGTGCGCTGCTCCGGTTTTTGGGGCAGCCGCTGGACATGGGGACCGTGCTGGTGGCCAGCATCTGCTTGGGCATTTCGATCGACGACACCAGCCATGTGCTGGCCAACTTCGCCTACTGGCGGCGGCAGGGAGTCCCTCCGAACGAAGCCATGAAAACCGTACTGACACACACGGGGCCGGCGTTGCTGTCGACCAATGGAATACTGATCACGTCGTTCTTGACGTTCGCGACGGCGTCGTTCGTTCCCAATATGTGGTTTGGGCTGATGACCGCCTTCACATTGTCGATCGCGCTGCTGGCGGACATGTTCTTCACGCCCGCCATCCTGGTGAAGGGCATGGGCCGTACCGCGGCGGTTTCCGCCCCGCGTTCGGTGGTGGAGGCATCGTAGATCGTCGAAGTGCTACTTGAACAAGGATCCGGCGGCGCGAGCGTGGGCCGCGCGGGTCGCGGCGATGGCTTCCGTAGCGCGTGCCCCCGTGCCTGTCGGGAACGTTTCACGCGCGCCGACCAGGATATCGAGACACGCGCGCACGCTGCCGGCCAACGCGGACAGGTCGTAGCCTCCTTCCAGAAGCAGGACCAGCTTGGTCTTGGTGTCCGCGACGGCGCTGCACATCGCCGCAAAGCCGCGTTCCGTGACACCCATCTGGCCCAGCGGATCGCGCGCATGCGCATCGAACCCCGCCGACACGATCACCACCTGCGGCGCGAACCTTTCCAAAGCCGGTAGGAAGAGGTCGTGAAACACAGCCCCGTAGTCAGCATCCCCTTGGCCGGGTGGTAGGGCGCAGTTGATGGTCAGGCCCGCGCCGTCGCCGTAGCCGATCTCGTCGGGCGCTCCGGTGCCTGGATAGAACGGAAACTGGTGCGCGGACAGATACAGGACGTCCGCTCGTTCCTGGAACAAATGTTGGGTGCCGTTGCCATGGTGAACGTCCCAATCCAGGATCGCCACGCGTGCGGCGCCCATTCGCAGCGCCGCCTCGGCGGCGATCGCGGCGTTGTTCAACAGGCAGAACCCCATCGCGGCCGTTGCCTCGGCGTGGTGGCCGGGGGGCCGCAGAAGCGCGAATGCATTCGCCGCCCTGCCGCACCACACGTCATCGACGGCCTGGACCGCGGCACCGGCGGCCAGTCGTGCGGCATCCCAGCTTCCGGGCGACATGACCGTGTCGGGGTCAATGCGCGCATCGCTCCCGTTCAGCGCCGCCAACCGCGCGACGTGGTCTGGAGTGTGGACGGCCGTCAGTTCGTCGTCGGTGGCCGGACACGCGTGGCGCCACGACGTTCCGGCGACCGGGTTCGCCTGCAAGGTGTCGACGATTCGCGACAACCTCTTGGGCGATTCTGGGTGGCCCGCACCGGGGTCGTGGCCAAGAAATTTGGGATCGTAGAACAGCAGCGTTGGGTTCATGGCGTCGCCAGCTCGAACCAGAAACGCGCCCCGCCTCCGGGGGCATCACCGACATGAATCTCGCCGCCGTGATCCATCACAATCTCGCGCACGAACGCCAACCCCAACCCGGTTCCCTTCTCGCGCGTGGTGAAGAATGGCGTGAAGATCTTCTCACGTAGCGCCGGATCGACGCCCGCGCCGTCGTCGTCGATTTCGATCCGGACGCCGCCCCCCGTCGCGCGCGCAGCCATCCGCACGTGGCCGATGCCGTCTGGATGGGCGCGCGTCGCGGCGGCGACGGCGTTTCTGGTCAGGTTCAGTAAGGCGCGTCGCAACTGACCGGCGTCCGCGCTGACCGACAGTCCGCGCGCGGCGTCAATGTCAATCGTCACGTCAGGGGCTGATGCCAGTTCCTGAATTTCGGTGAATAGGCTCAAGACACCGACGGTGCTGATCTCCGGAGGCGCACGTCGGGCGTAGTCCAGAAACTCCGTGACGACGCGTTTCAAGTACTGCACCTCGCGTTCAATCCGGCTCACCTCCTCCAGGCGTTCCGGTCTGTCGGACAGGGCGTCGCGCAGCAGGCCCGCGTAAAGCTCCAGGCCCCCCAGGGGATTGCGAACTTCGTGCGCGATACCGGCCAGCATCATTTGAAGACGTTCGTCGCGCGTCTTCAGGGCGGCACGCATGTTGTCCAGGGTTTGGGCCAAGAAACCCACCTCGTCGCGCGTGGCCACGGGGACAGGGTGGTCCAGATCACCGCGGCCGATGCGCTCGGCGACGGACGCCAGTCGCACCACCGGTCCGCTGATCCGGCGGGCCATCACCACGGTGACGATCATGACGATGGCCAGCGCGGCGCACCCGCCCAGGATCAGCTGTCGGCGAAACGCGCCCAGCGGCACAAAGTAGTCGGCGCTGGCTTCGACGACGGCGAATCCGACGATACGAGGCGTGCTGTTCGTGCCCGCAGGATCTCCGATGGCCGCGTAGCCCCTTTTGTACGGCAGGCGGTCGTGACCGATGAACAGGGGCGATGCGGCGGGATGTCCCGATTTGGCGCGCGCCAACTCCAAGCGATCGGCTCCCAGTTCATGCGCCTCGGCCCCGATGGCGATGCGCCCTTCAGAATCGGCCAGCGCGATCAGTTGGCGCGAAACCAGGGCGACCCGCCGGACATCGAACCGTTCGCGCGCGATGTCCAGTTTGCGCCTTACGTTCGCGTAGGTCAGTGACGACGTATCACCGTCGCCCAGGGCCACCACCTGCTCGGGCAGGACCATGCCGGCGGTACCGGCGGCGGCCAAGGCCAGGCGACGTCCCAACTCGTCCTCCAGTACGCTGCGGGCGACTTCGTGTGCCAGTATTCCGAACGTGCCCAGCGCCAGGATCGTGGGAACCAACGTGCCAACCAGCAGCCGGGTCAGCAATCGTCCGGCGGGCGCATTCCGCATCGTCCCCAGTGTAGCGCCGTCGGGAGACGGGTGTCCTGCTGCCGGCATCCAATGGCATAGGTAACCAAATTGGATCGACGACACCTACTGGGACTGCTGGCCGCGACGGCGGGAGGCTGGATTGGGCCCGGATGTCGTTCCGCTGGCGATCGTCGGGATCGCCGGCACCAGGGCGATCCGCAGAAGAAGGAGTCCACTTTCACCATGTCGGAAGAAGCGAAGACGGCGGGCGAAACGCCAGGAGATTCCGGCAGGGGGCGCATGCCCGTTCTGTTCGTGGGGCACGGCTCGCCCATGAACGCGGTCGAGGACAACGTCTGGAGCCGGGGGTTCCAGACTCTTGGCATCTTGTTGCCGCGTCCGAAGGCAATCCTCGCGATCTCGGCGCACTGGTTCGTGCGGGGAACCTTCGTCACCGGTAACGATCGACCCGAGACCATTCACGACTTCGGTGGATTTCCCGATCAGCTATTTCAAATGCAGTACCCCGCCCCTGGTAGCGCAGATTTGGCGGGCCGGATCGTGCATCTACTGGGATCGGGGCGCGCCAGCGTTCGTCAGGACTGGGGCCTGGACCACGGCACCTGGAGCGTTTTGCATCACCTGCGTCCAGCGGCCGACGTCCCTGTCGTGCAGCTGAGCATCGATGCGGGCCTGCCGCTTGCGGGTCACCTGGATCTAGGCCGCGCCCTGGCTCCGTTGCGGGATCAGGGGATCTTGATCATGGGCAGCGGCAACGTGACGCACAACCTGCGGCATGCGATGTCCAGCTATGCCGGCGGCGATGTGTCGACACCCGCGTGGGCGAAATCTTTCGATGCCGACGTCGAGAGTGCCTCTATCCAGCGGGATGGCGCCTTTCTGATTCGTGCCGTTCAAGGGGACGCGGGCCGGATGTGCCATCCCACGCTGGATCACTTCCTGCCGCTGCTTTACGCGTTGGGCGCGGCGGATCCCCGGGACAAGGTCGTTTTCCCGATCTCCGGATTCGACCTGGGATCTCTTTCGATGCGATCAGTGATTTTCGGGTAGCTGAGGCGTCCCGGGATTGGGGGAACCAGCCGTGTGTGGTTTCCCCGCTGCCCAAGTGGCGTACCGATCGATGACCTTCGCGGGCTCCTTGCCGAACCAGGCGTAGCCCTGCCGACGATCGGTCAGCAGGTTCCAGTCGTACAGCTTCACACCGTCGCGGTTGCTGAATATCGGTCGGCCGGTCTCGATTTCGATCAGCCGCGCCCATAGGGGGCCGGCGCCGGGGACCTGCTTCAGCTCGTACGTTTTGTAGTCCCAGCCGTGAATCTGGTGCGCGCGAAACCAGGCGACCGCCGCGACCACCGCCGTGACCACCCGTTCGTTCGGGGCGGGAAGCTCCATCAAGAACCGCGTTGTCAGGGCACTTTCCCGGCCAGACAACCCCGCCGGTTCGTAGCTGCGGGCGCGGGTGGGAAGCAGGGTCAACGGATCGTGCTGCTGCCCCCAGACGGTGCGCACGCCACCAACCATCACTTGAGCGTCCAGGATGCACACGACACCTCGGGAAACGGCGGACGTGGCACGGCTCCGCGTCTCTGCGGGCACGAAGGCGATCTTTCCGTCCGCGACGTCGGACAGCAGATGCAGCACGTTGACGATCACGTTGTCGTTGAACGTCGCGGCGTCGTGATAACCGCCCTGCAGCGGGAAGCCCTGGGGCCAGCACCCATTCGGAAACTGCGCGGCAAACAGGTATTCGATGCCTCTTATCGCGGCATCACGGTACCGGGAATCGGGATGACCCACCTGGGCCGCGGCCAGAAAACGGATTTGCTCGGTGGTCGCGTCGTTGTCGAAGGTTGGGATATACGTCCACTTGGCGCCCTCCGAGCAGTAGCTTTCACCAGGAGCGCGTGGTCGCGTCGTGGTGTCCACGCGTTTCGACCATCCACCGGATGGCGTTTGAAACGTCAGCATGTTGTCGGCGGCGCGCCGGGCGTTGTCGCCGCGAAACCACGTCTCGGTCATCTCGGGCCCCATGCGAAACGCCCTTAGATAGGGCCCCGGTCTCATCGTCGTCTGTCCAGACGCGCGGAGTTCGGCGTCCATCGACGCGCGATCGCGTGCTCGCAGTCCGTCGGACGTCTCGATGTAGCGCTGCCACGCCGCACGTTCCGTCGGCGCCAGCGCGGCGATACGTCGCGGCCCCAGCAGCTCGGTCGCGTCGCCGTCGCTGGTATCGCCGATGGGCAACGCATGGCCACCGACGGCGGCCATGGGGGTCCCCCCCCATGCCACCACCAGCCATACCAGCTCCAGCATTCCGCTGGCCACGCCCCATCCCCCTCGGGGCGACTAGCGCTTCGAGAACTGGAAGCGGGCGCGGGCGCCACGCTGTCCGTACTTCTTGCGCTCTTTGGCGCGCGCGTCGCGCGTCAAGTAGCCGGCCTTTTTGAGGGCCGGGCGCAAGGCGGGAT